>NZ_JBAKHU010000064.1:0-28088 GCF_036906895.1 Micromonospora sp. CPCC 206060 | reverse complement strand
GGTGTCACGCAAGACCGGCCCGGACCGGCGGACCGGTCGGCGCCCGTCGAACCGGTGGCAGCGGGCCTGCGCCCAGCTCGGTCGGGTACATGCCCGGGTGGCGAACCTGCGCCGTGACGGCCTGCACAAGCTCACCACCCGACTCACCCGCGAACACGGCACGGTCGCTCGACGCTCCTGTCGAGGTCGAACTGGTCGTCGAACTCAGTCGGTAGCGGCGATCCGGCACCGTACATGGAAGCTCCAGTCGACTCGGGCGCCTGCCCACCGGCTCTGTCCTGCGGGTACAACTACCGGGACACCGCCTACCCGAGCCCGGTTTGCTCGCCGTGAACCGCGACCCGCTTCCATGCGTGTAGGGAGCATAGGCCCACGAATGACGACATGGGCATGTGCTCACGAGGCGGGAGCTGAAGTGATGTTCGCACGTTCTGGCCGTATCACCTGGCCGCCATCCCGATGGCAGAGCTCGCAGCGCGGCGTCGCGGGGGTGGCGGCCGTCGCGGTGGTCGCCGCGGCCGGTGTCTTTGCGTTCTCGGCGAGCAACGCCGCCGAAATCCCGAAGGCGGCGCCGCTCGACGCGTCCCTCGTCCCGGTGCTGACGAACGCAACCTCGTCCTACCCGGCGACCCCCGAGCAGACCAAGGCTGCGCCGCCGACACCACTGGCGGTCAAACAGACACAGCCAGCGGCGTTTCCGATGCCGATGCGCAAGGTCGCGCCCGTGTTCGCGTTCCAGGGCTTTCCCGACACCGCCAAACTGTGGCTCAACGGGTCGGCGACGGTCGCGGGCGGGCGGCTGGTGCTGGCATCCGGGCGAGACAAGGCGGGCAGCGCGTGGGCGCCCACCAAGATCGACCCGTCCCGCTCCTTCAGCACGGGGTTCTCTTTCGAGATCACCAAGATCAGCGACGGGATCGCGTTCGTGGTCCAGGGCCAGTCCCGCACCGCACGCGGGACCAGTGGCCAAGGGCTCGGGTACGGCGCCCGGCCGGATACCGGCCTGCCGCGGATCCAGCCGAGCCTGGCGGTCGAGTTCGACACCTGGGTCAACACGTTCGACCCGGCCGACCACCAGCACGTCGCGGTGACCAGGAACGGTGACATCACCCAGCATCTTGCGTGGAAGGACCCGGGCTTCAGCCTGTACGGCAGGGGCGTCGTCAACGTGTGGATCGACTACGATGCCAGGCTGCACCGACTGAGGGTCTACGTGAGCAAGTCCGGCCTCCGCCCGGCCAAGCCGCTGTTCACGAAATCGGTCAACCTGCGCCTGATCGTCGGCACCGAACAGGCCTACGTCGGACTCACGGGCGGCACCGGCATCACGACGGTAGCTGATCCGGTGACGTCGGTGGTGGCCTGGAACCTGAAGTTGAGATGATCACGGTCCCGGCGGAGGTGGCGCTGCGGCGGTAAGGCTGGCGCCCAGGCCGTACCCACGCGGTACATACTCAGGATCCCGCGCCGAGCCCGGCCGCCGCTACCATGCAACCGTCATCGTTGGCCGTACCAGCGCCATCACGATACGCCGCTGTATTCGGGGATCACAAAAATCGTCGGTGTTGATATCGAGAGGCGAGCCATGGACGTTGCGGTGGCTGACGACGGGGCACTGTTCCGGGAGGGACTGCAACTGCTGCTGTCCGCGGCCGGGCACAAGGTGGTCGGCTGCGTGGAGGACGGCGACCGACTGCTGGAGATGCTGGCCCGTACCCGCGTCGACGTGGCCATAATGGACATTCGGATGCCGCCCGGCGCGGACGGCGGACTGCAGACCGCCCAGCGCGTACGGGAGAAATACCCCGACATCGGGTTGCTGCTGCTGTCCCAGCACGCCGAGGCGCACTACCTGTTCCGGCTGCTGGAGATCGGCACCGAGCGGATCGGGTACCGGCTCAAGGACCAGGTGGCCGGGGTGGCCGTGCTCGCCGACACACTGGTGCGCATCGCCGCCGGTGAGATCGTGATCGAGCCGGTGCTGGCTGCCAACCTGGTGGACCGGCCGAGTCCCCCGGTACGTAGTCTGCTGGCCGATCTCACCGAGCAGGAACGCGCCGTGTTGCGACTCATGGCGGAAGGACGGTCGAATACCGGGATCGCGACGGAGGTGTTCCTGTCGGTCAAGACGGTCGAGAAGCGCATCGCGAGCATATTTACCAAGCTGAACCTGCCGGCTGAGTCGGCAGCGCACCACCGGCGGGTCCTGGCGGTGCTCGCCTACATGCGCTCGAACCAGACGGCGGACTAGGGCCGTGCCCCGGATCACAGACGGCAAGGCGGCGCACCCACCCCGCCCAGCCGGGCCGTTCACCGCCCTGGTCCGGCTGGCGTCCTCCGGTGCGCTGCCCGCGCCGGCCGGACCGCAGAACCCGCTGGGCGGATACCGGCCGATCCTGCGCACGCTGCTGCGCGACCTCGCCCGGGCCCACGCGGTGCGCTACGCGGCGCTGTGGCTACCGGCGGAGAAGGCAGAGACGGCACACGGCACCAGCACCCCACCGTGGACACCCGCGGTCGCCTGGCGGCCCCGCTGGGTACGGAGCGCGCTGCCGAACCCGATAGCCGACCCGGACCTGCTGCTGGGCGCGGCCGGTGTGGTCGCGACCGCGGATGTGACCAACGGTGGGGCCCGGTACGGGGTGCTGGTGCTGGCACACCCGGAGGATCCCGGGTACCCGCTGGCCGTGGCGGCGCCGCTGGGCGAGACAGCGCTCTGCGTCGGCCTGCTGCTGCGCCAGGCTGGCCACCGAGCGGCGTGCCACGCCGTGCGGGCCCGGGTTGACCGGGCGGTACAGCGGGTCAGCTCGACCCAGCTGGAGCTGCTCACGGTGCAGGCGGTGGAACGCGACCGGCTCGCCACCGCGGTCACCGCGACGCCGGGCCGGCAGCTACAGGGGATCCTGGACCGCACTACGGACCTGGAGCGGGCGCTGCGCGCCGGCTCACCGCAGGCCACGGTGATCGCCGGCGGTATCCGGGCCGGGCTGGGCGAGATGATCGAGCAGTTCCGGTCCGTTGTCCGTGGGGTGTACCCGCAGGTGCTGCGCAGCACCGGCGTACGCGCGGCGCTGGAGGAGGTCAGCGCGACGCTGCCGGTACCGGTGGTCTTCCACGGCGAACTGGGCCGGCGCCAGGGCTGGGAGGTCGAGTCCGGGCTGTACCAGGCCGGTGCGTCCGCGGCGGCTGCGCTGGGCGCCAGCGGCGGCGAGCAGCCGGTGGACCTGGAACTGGGCCGGTCCAACGGCGTGCTGACGATCCGCGCGCAGCGGGCCGGCGTCGAGCCGGCCCGGGTCGCCGCAGCGCTGCGGGACGACTCCCGGCGGCTGTCCGCGCTGGGCGGCCGGCTGCGGGTGGAGCGGGCCGGTCGGGGTGCGCCGACCGTGGTGGACATCCTGCTGCCGGAGCGGCTCGGCGGCGACTGGCCGGAGCCGGCCCGGGTTGCCGCGCCGGAGCCCGCGCGTACCGCCGCGCCGGAGCCGGCCGGGCCGCAGCCGGACGAGGCCACCGCCGCCGCATCCGAGCTGTTGGTCGGTGTTTCCGTGCGCCGCCTGCTGACCCTGCTCGTGACCGGCCGGGAGGCGCCCGAGGACAGCCGGCCGTTACGGGTCGCGGTCGACCGGCAGGACGGTCAGGCCCGGGTGGTGGTGGTCGGGGCCTCGGCACCTGAGCTGGTATCGGCGCTGTACGAGCCGGCCGGTACCGCCCGATGGGAGCCGCCGGTCGGGGTGGTCCCGCCGATCGGTTACCAGTACCAGCCATACCCGCGGATCACGCTGGACCCGGCTCGCGGGGCACCGCCGTGGCGGCCGGTCCGGCTGCCCGACTGGTCCGGCGCCGCGTGGCCGGGCGCAGCGGCCGGGGTGGACCGGATCCTGGTCGAGGGACCCGTGGACGCGCTGCGCGGGCTGCGGCTGCTGCACCACCGCGACCGAGTCGACGTCGACCTCGCGGACCGGCTGCGCCGCTGGTCGGGTACTGCCGACGGGCCCCCCGATGCGGTCGTGCTGGTGCTGTCCAGGCCGGCCAGCGCGGCGGAGTCGGAGTTCCTGACCGCCCTGCGGTCGCCGGGCGGGGACGGGTTTTCCCCGGTGGTGATCTGCGCGCTGCGCGAGGGTACCGCCGCGACGGTCGGATCACCGCAGCGGCTGGGGTCGATGTGCGACGCGATCGTGGACTGGCGTGCGGCCCCGGGTGGCGGTACCGCGATCGAGGCGGCACTGCGCACCCGGGTACGTGCCCGGGCGGGGGTACTGGCCGCCCGGTGGGCGCTGCGCGCACTGGTGACCTGCCTGGCCGCAGGGCAGCTGGACGACCGGTTTGCCCGGGCGGTGGAGGCGGCCGTCGCGGGCGCGCACGAGGTGGCCGAGCTGGATCTGTTGCAGGCGTTGCAGGGTCGGCGGATCCGGCTGCCGCGCGGGTACGACGAGGCGCTGCGTCTGCTCGGCGCGCACGGTCCGGACTCGCGGTCCCGGCTCGGCCTGGCCGGCGACGCCGGTTCGGGGGAGGTGACCCAGGCCGCGAGCCGGGCGCTGGTGTTCTGGCGGACCCAGCCCATGGCGCCGGACTCGGGACCGGCCGGGCGCAGTGCGCGTGCGCTGCTAATACGGACGTGCGAGCGGCTGTTCACCGATGGCGTCGAGTGACCGATGGCGTCGAGTGACCGGCGCGAGGCACGGGCGGGCGGCCCGGCGGTACCGGCGGGACGGCTCAGATCGCCACGAACCCGCTGACCAGGGTACCGGTGGTCGGGCTCGACCGTACCGTCAGCGTGCCGTCGACCGAGGCCAACCGGGCGGCGAGTTGGCGCAGCGGCATCCGCCCGTCGGTGTCGAAGCCCGGCCCGGTGTCGGCCACCTCGAAGCTCAGGCCCTGACGGGAAGTACGTAGCGTCAGCGTGACCGCGGCGCCCGGGGCGTGCTTGTGCGCGTTGCTGACCGCCTCCAGGCAGGCCAGGTAGACGGTGACCTCCACCTCGGGCGGGTGCCGATGGCCGGTCAGTTGCGGGTCGATGTCCAGGGTGACCGTGTCGAGCGTGCCCAGCCGGGCCGCCAACGCGGCCACCAGACCGTGGTCGGCCAGCGGTGCCAGCAGGCCGGTCGCGGTGGTGTGCAGCACCTCCTCGGTGCTGGTCAGCAGCTCCCGCAGCCGGTCGAGGTGCCGGCCCGCCTCGGCGGCGTTGCCGGCTTCCAGCTGGTGCTCCACCATGGCCAGCGACATCTGCAACGCGACCATGTGGTGCTGGGCGCCGTCGTGCAGGTCGCGTTCCAGTTGGTACCGCTGGTGCTCCATCTCACCTGCGGCCCGCAGCCGGGCGTCGGCCAGCAGCAGGGCGCTCTGACCGATCAGCCTCTCGGCGCTGCTGGTGGTCAGCTGGGCCTGGATGTCGCTGACCAGCAGGCGGGTCACGGCGAGTAGCTCGGGCCACCGGAGCAGCCGCTCGGCCGCCGCCGGCGGCTCGATCACGAGGTCGGCCAGGACCTGCTCGGCGTCGCTCAGCCGGACCGGCGCCGCCCCGGTCACCGGTTCCGCCGCCTCGGCGCCAGTAGCGGTCCACCGGTACTCCTGCACGGTGTGTTCGGCCGCCGGGTCGGCGTCGTGGCCCGCCGGCAGGGGCAGCCACAGCTCGATGGTGACCGTGGCGGCCTCCAGGCACCCACCCAGCGCCCGGGCCAGGGCTTCGGCCTGTACTCCTGGCAGCGGCCGACCCGGCAGGCCGTGCACCGCGTCGACCACCCGGGCCACATCGTCCGATGGGCCCGGCACCGGGGATGACCCGCCAGTCTGCTGCGTCGAGCGCATGTCCTCACTGTAGGCGATTCCGGTCGGGCCGGGCTGGCCCGGCTCGTGGGCTGCGACGGCCTTCCGCCACGGTCGCGGCCAGGGGCTCATGCGGCGCGGAGTAGGTGGCCAGAGGTAGTTTTGCGGGCCGCCCGCAGCGCGTAGTGCACCCGGCTCTTGACCGTGCCGACCGGTACCCCGAGCGTTGCGCTGATCTCGGCCGCGGTCCGACCGTTCAGGTACGTCTCCACCAGCGCGGCCCGGTGCTCCGGCCACAGCCCGCGCAGCACCTGCTCGACCAGCAGGGAGTCCACCACGCCGGCCATCGGGTCCGCCGTGGCCTCCGCGGCGGCTTTTTCGATGTCCACCTCGATCGGCCGGGCCTTCTTCATGCGGTACCCGTCCATCACCAGGTTGTGCACCACCCGGCGCAGCCAGCCCAGCACCGACCCACGGTCGGCGGTGAGCTGGTCCAGGTGCCGCCACGCCCGCACGAACGCCTCCTGCACCACGTCTTCGGCGCGCCCAGTGTCGCCGTCGGTCAGCCGCTGCGCGTACTTCAGCAGCGGCTGCTGGTAGGTGTCCATCAGTTCGCGCAGGTGGGAATCGCTCTCCAACGCGCTGCTGTGTCGCTTGCTCTGCACCCGTTCGGCCATGCCATGACACTGCCGCCGTGGGCCGGTCGCTCGACATGGTGTGGCCCCTGCTCCCGTGGGTGCCAACCCGCGAGTTGGGGAGGGTTATCCCTACGCCCAACGCCGGTACCTGCGGTCCACGCCGCGCCGCCGTTGGCTGGCGTGTCGACCGGTGAACCCGACGGTGCCGCGATGCCGTGAACCACCTGGACGACCCCGCATTCGGCGGCGGCGGCCCCCGAGTGACGGCGCCGTGGCGCCCCGACCGAAGAGGTGGGCATGCAGGAGACGGAGTTTCCGGCGGTGGGCATCGGGATCACGACGCACAACCGGGGCGCCGTGCTCCGTACCGCGTTGGAGGCGATCCGCAAGTATGCGCCCAGCGGCGCCGCGATAGTCGTGGTCGACGACGCCAGCGACGAGCCGGTGGAGGAGGCGACGTTCCGCTTCGACAGCAACGCCGGTATCGCGCGGGCCAAGAACAAGTGCCTGGAACTGCTGGTCGAGCGGGGCTGTACGCACCTGTTCCTGTTCGACGACGACTGCTGGCCGATCGTGGACGGCTGGGAGCGGCCATACATCGACAGTCCCGAGCCGCATCTGATGTACATCTTCACCGACACCCCGCGTGGCCAGCTGAGAGACTCGACGGAGATCTACCGGGACGAGCAGCTTCGGGCGTACACCCATCCCCGCGGCTGCATGCTCTACTTCGAGCGGCGGGTGCTGGACCGGGTGGGCGGGTACGACACCCGGTACGGCCGGTGGGGGTACGAGCACGTGGACCTCTCCAACCGGATCTACAACGCCGGCCTGACCTCGTTCCGGTTCGCCGACGTGGTCGGCAGCGGAGACCTCATCTTCAGTTGCGACGAACGCACCAAGGTCGGCTCCAGCGTGTCCGACATCGAGCGCTTCCACCTGGTGCGTAACCTCAAGACCCGGTCGGAGGCCAGCTACACCTCGACCGAGTACCGCGAGTTCCGCCCCGCCCCGGTCGGTGCGGCGGCGGCGCAGAACGTGGTGCTGACCACGTACCTCACCGCGCAGCCCGACCCGCAGCGCGGCATCACCTGGACACCGAACTACGCCGACCTGGCCGAGTTGCGCCGCTCTGTCGAGCGGCACGGGCGGCGGTTGGTGGTGCTGCACGACTGTCTCGACGAGCCGGACACCGACCTGGTCACGCACGTGCGGGTGGCGCCGGGCGGGGCGGGCGGCTCGCCGTACTTCCACCGCTGGCTGTGCTGGTGGCGGTACCTGCGCGAGCACCCCGAGATCGACCAGGTGTGGTGCGTCGACGGTACCGACGTGGAGATGCTGCGCGATCCGTTCCCGGAGATGGACGACCGGCTGTATGTGGGCGACGAGCCGGCGCCGCTGTGCATCCCGTGGATGGTGTACCAGCACGGCGGCAGCGCCAAGCTGTTGCAGTTCCTGTCCGACAACCGGGGTGCCCCGCTGCTCAACTGCGGGCTCACCGGCGGCCGGCGGGAGACGGTGCTGGAGTTCTGCCGGGACCTGTTCGACTTCTGCGTCACCAACGCCCGGGAGGTCGGGGTGGTCGACATGGGGCCGTTCAACTACGTGGCCCGCACCTGGTACGCGGGAATGATCGTGCACGGCCGCCAGGTCAGCACGGAGTTCCGTAAGGGCGACCGGGCCAGCACCGAGTCGTGGTGGCGGCACAAGTAGGCGCGTCCGGGCCGTCGCAGGAGTGAACCCTGCTGGCGCGCCGGGCGTGCCACAGATGAACCCTGGACGGGGTGAAGGAAGGTGGTGACCGTGGACGTGAACACGGACCTGGATGTGGCACCGGAGACGACACGGGACGCCGAGCGTGACGAGAGCATGCACGCGTTGCTGCTGCGGTTGGCCGGCTCGCTGCCGGACCGGGTACTGACCGACGCGCGGGATGCGCTGGCCGCCGGCCGGCGGCTGGACGTCGTACAGACGGTCGCCTTCGAGGCAGTCTCCCAGCCGCTGCAACTGGACGCCGACGAGATCGCGGCGCTGCGCGAGGAACTGGCACTCAGCGGCGGGGACATCGACCTCGGCCTGGCGCTGGAGGAGCTGCGCGGAGAACGCCCGCCGGCACCGTGGCAGTTCCTGTCCGACCTGCCGACCACACAGGAAGACCTGGCCTGGATGGTGCTCCCGCAGGACCGCATCGCCGACTCGGCCGACACCCTCGACCCGGCGGACCGGGCGCTGGTGGCCGCGGCGTCGGCAATCCCGGCGGTCCGCGCGGTGTGGCGGGCGTGGCGGATGCCGTCCACCGCCCGGCCCTGGCAAGACCCGGTACGGGTGGCCGTGGTCAGCGTCGACGACACCATGGACACCCTCCCCGCACTCAGCGTCCAATTGCGGCAGATCATGGCCGAGGCCGGGGACGCCGAGGCCCATGTCGAGGTCTGCTGGGCCGGGTTGAACGCACCGTACTACCAGACCCTGGCCCGCTCGTCCGGCGCCCTGCTGTGGGCGGCACGGCCGGCCGCGCCGGTGGCCACCGCCCGGCTTTTCGACGGCGTCGATCCGGTACGCGGCCCGTGGTTCGCCAGCAACCGGCCGGTGGTCTCCGATCCCACGGAACGCGACGACCTGCTCGCCGCGCTGCGCGGGGGGGTGGTCATCGCGTGGAGCAGCGCCGAGATGCCCGACATCCTGGCCCCGGACCGGGGCGACGTGGTACCGATGCACCTGCGTACCGACGGGACCTGGCTGTGGAGCGAGGCGGTCGCGTACTACCTGGAGAACTACGGCCTGGCGCCGGATCCGCAGTTGGCCGCGCACCTGACCGGGGATGAGCCCGACGAGCCCCTGGACGAGGTCTCCGTGCACCGTGCCCTGGCGCACCTGTGCCGGCCCAACGCCGAGGCGGTCGTTTGGCAGGTACCCAGGGCCGACGACGACCCGGTACCACCGGCCGACAACCCCTCGTCCGACATCCCCTCGTCCGACATTCCATCGCCCGAGGACGTAGCGCCGGTGAATCCGTGGGTGTCGGACGCGACGCCCGGGGACAAACCCGACGACGGTACGCAGCGGCCGGTGTTGCCGTGACCGAGGTGCTCGCCCCGTTGCAGCGGGTACCCATGCCGTCGTCCTGGGGACTTCCGCAGCCAGCCCAGGGCGTACCGGTCGGGCGGCACGTGGCGCGGTACCTGCGCCAGGCGTCGCAGGCGGTGGGTGCCGCCGTGGCGCGCATCATGCCGGACGCCGGTCCGCGGGTACCGGTGCTCGATCCGGGGCCGTGGGAGGCCCCGGAATCGGTCACCCCCGGCCCTGCGGGTTGGTTCGCGCTCGCGGTCGAGGCCGACCGGTCCGGCTTCCGGCTGGGCGGCCGGCCGCTGGCCGCCGCCGACCTGGCCCAGGCGATCTGGCACTGCCCCCGGTGGCGGGGTCGGCCGGTGCTGCTGGTCACTCAGCGGACCGCGCCGGCCGACGGGGCCGGGCCGGTACTGCGCCAGCTCGCGGTCGAGTTGGGGGCACCGGTCTACGCCTCGGATGCCGGGATCCGCTTCACCTTCGGGCGCGCCTCCACGGGCGGGCTGTTTTGGTGCTGGCGCCCCGACGGCGGGGACGCACCGGAGCCGGCGGGTCGCCTGCTGCCCGCACTGGGGTCGGTGCGCGTCCGCCCCACCCCGACCGGCCGGGCGTCCGGCCGCAACCGGTACCGCCAGCCGCCGTCCCCGGTGTCGTCGCCAGTGACCACCGGTCCGGGGACCGCCCCGTCGCCCGCCGACCCGGCGGCGGTCGCGTCACCCGCTGTGGCACCGGAATCGGGGCCGGGGATGTCTTCGGGGGTGGATGCGGCGCTCGGGGTGCGCGGCCTGGCGGTTCCGGTGATCGAGGTGCCCCAGCCCGATCTCAGCGTCCGGCGCATGGTGTTGCCCGAGCTCCAACCGCCCCAGCTGGAGCTGGACACCCACCGGCCGCTGACCGTTACCCCGACCGTCGCCACCCCGGCTGCTGCCACCCCGACCCTCGCCACTCCGCCTGCCACCCCGGCCGCTGCCGCCACCCCGACTGCCGCCGCCCCGGCTGCCGGCCTGGACACCACCGATGCCCCGGCGAACGGCGCGGGCGCCGGCCAGCCGCCGGCGCCACGCGCCGACCGGCCGACGGCGATGTGGTTCGGGGTACGGGCGCGCACCGACGAGGCGGACCGGGAGCGGCTGCGTACCGTGCTGGACTGGAAGTTCCAGGCACACTCCCGGGCGGTGGCCCGGGCGCTGTCGCTGCACCCGGGGCTGCGCACTGCGGTCGGCGCGCACGACACCATGGCCGGGCTGGTCACGGTGCTGGCCCTGCTCGACGGAGTAAGCGAGCGGGTCAACGGCGCGCTGCGCGGTGGAGGTATGCCCGACGCGGACGTCCAGTTGCTGGCCCGGTGTGCCTGCGCGGGGTTGGAACAACTGCCGGCCATCGGGGGACCCGTCTTCGCTGCGGTACCCGACGGACTGGACGTGACCGGCCGGTACCGTCCCGGGGACCTGGTGGTGGAGCCGGCGTTCACCACGGTGTCGTTGACCGCCGGCACCGGGGGCGGCGCGGGCCGGTACGCGATCTGGTCGGCCACCGCGCGGCGGCTGGACCAACTGGGTGCCCGGTCCGGGCGGGTCATGTTCGCCGCCGGTACCCGCTTCGCGGTGCTCGGCGCCGACGAGGGGCCGGACGGCACGCCGTGCGTACTGCTGCGGGAAGTCGTCTTCGGGCACCGCGACTTCGGGCTCGACGAGCGGGTGGCCCGCAAGCTGCGCGACGCGCTCGCCGCACAGCCGCAAAGCGCGCCCCCCGCGCCGCTGCCGTGGCCGCTGGGCTTCGCGGCCAACAACCGCCCGTTCGAGCTCCATCCCGGACCGGCCGGCGGCGTCCGGTCCGACCCTGGCGGCCCGGCTCGACCCGGCCCGCCCCGCGCCGGGCACACCCCAGGCGGCGACAGTCAGCAAGGAGTAAATCCGTGACCACCAGCGTGCTGTCGGTGTCGGCCAGGGACACCGGATGCCTCACCGACATCTCCCGGGCACTGGACTCGGCGGCGCCCGGCGACACCGTTGCGGTACGCCCCGGCGTGTACCGTGAGGCGCCGCTGTTCCGCCGGAATGTCGTCCTGGTCGCGGAGGACGGCCCGGGCACCGTCACCATCGAGGTACCCACGGGCGGGGCCATGCTGGCTGCCGGGGGCGAGATCCTGATCCAGGACATCGCCATCCGTGGCGGCGACGAGCGGATGCCGCTGTTCCAGGTGGCCGCGGGCCGGGTTCGGATGGAGGCGTGCACCATCGACGCCACGGCGCCGGCTGCGATCCACGTGCGCGGCGGCGCCGTGGAGATGCGTGGCGGCGCGATCAGTAACTCCGGCGGGGCAGGCATCGTCCACGAGGCCGGCGCGGGCGAGTACACCAGCGTGCGCCTACACGACATCGCCAAGTCCGCGATCCTGGCGGCCGGGCAGAGCGCCCCGGTGTTCCGGGGCTGCACGCTCACCGGGATCGCGGAGGCGGCGCTACTGGCCGTGGGCGCCAGTGCCCCGCGTCTGGAGGGCTGCCGCATCGACGAGGTCGGCCAGTACGCCGTCGTGGCGCAGCAGGCCGCCCGGCCGTACCTGGCCGGGACCACGGTGCACGGTGGCGAAGTCGGGCTGCTGGCCAGCGACGATGCGGCCCCGGTGCTGGACCGCTGCGAAATCATGGACACCCGGGTGCACGCCGTGGTCACCCTGGCGCAGTCGGCGCCCGCGCTCTCCAACACGCTCATCATCCGGGCCCGCGGCCACGGCCTCGACTGCCGGGGTACCTCCCGGCCGAAGCTGACCAACTGCGAGGTGCGCGAATGCGGCGCGGCCGGGGTACTGGTCAACGACGCGGCGGCGCCGCACCTCACCGGGGGTGCCGTGGCGGGCTGCGCCGACGCGGGCGTGTTCCTGACCGGCCGGTCGGAGGCGCGGTTGGACGGGGTCGAGGTACGCGACGTCCCCATCGGTGTGGCGATCGAGCAGGAAGCCGCCCCGCAACTGCACAGCCTGTCCATCGAGGGCGTCCGGTACGGCCTGCACGCGACCGGCGGTGCCGGCCGGTTTTCCAACGGCGAGATCACCGGGGCGCGGGCCGCCGGGGCGAAGCTCGCCGACAGCGCGGCCACCGTGCTGTCCAACTCCCGGCTCACCGGCTGCCGGGTCGGCGTGGAGGTGGCCGGAACCGCCCGTCCCACATTGTCCTCGGTGGCCGTGGAGGAGTCGGCCGGGGCGGGCGTGCTGACCGGTGGCCCCAGCGCGGTCACCCTGTCCCGCAGCCGGATCAGTGGCAGCCGCGGCCCGGGGATCCGGGCCGGCGCCGGCAGCACCATCACCGCGACGGACTGCGAGATCGTGGGCAACCAGGGCCCGGGTGTCGTGGTGGAGACCGATGCGCCGGTGCGGCTTCGCGGCGGGGTGGTGCGCGGCAACGGCGGCGTCGCCGTGGACGCGCCGAGCCCGACCGCCGCAGTCGAGTTGTCTGATGTGGACACCGGTCACAACGGACGCCCGATTTCTCTTCCGGTGCCCGGGGCCGGGCGGCCGGATGCACCGGCGGCCAACGGCGCCCCGGGATCCGTTCCCGCCCCGACCGGAGGTACCGGGCCGGGCGTCGCCCCGCCCGGGAACCCGTCCGATTCCCGCCCGCCGCGCCCCGCGCCGTCCAGCGTCGGGCCACCCGATCCGGCGGTACCCGCCGACGGCGGTCCCGGTACCGGCGCACCCGGTGACGGGCCGAGTGCCGGGACGCCGAGTGCCGGGGGGGCGGGTGGCGGCGGGACGGGCGGCGGCGGGGAAGCG
This sequence comes from Micromonospora sp. CPCC 206060, assembly GCF_036906895.1. Classification (NCBI taxonomy): domain Bacteria; kingdom Bacillati; phylum Actinomycetota; class Actinomycetes; order Micromonosporales; family Micromonosporaceae; genus Micromonospora; species Micromonospora sp. CPCC 206060. The sequence continues at coordinate 14,855 of NZ_JBAKHU010000064.1, read as the reverse complement.
GACGGGCCGGTGGCCGCGCTGCTGCGCGAACTGGACGGGCTGGTCGGCCTGGCCGGGGTCAAGCACGAGGTGGCCACCCTGGTCGGGCTCAACCAGATCGCCAAGCGTCGCCGGGAGGCCGGGCTGCACGTACCGCCCATGTCCCGGCACCTGGTCTTCGCCGGGCCGCCCGGCACCGGTAAGACCACGGTGGCCCGCATCTTCGCCCGGATCCTGGCCACCCTCGGGGTGCTCTCCAGCGGGCAACTGGTCGAGGTGTCCCGCAGCGACCTGGTCGCCGAGCACGTCGGCGGCACGGCGGTGAAGACCACGGCCCGGTTCGAGGAAGCCCTGGGCGGGGTGCTGTTCATCGACGAGGCGTACACGCTCTCGACCGGCGGGGGCGGCGGCCACGACTTCGGCCGGGAGGCCATCGACACCCTGGTCAAGCTGATGGAGGACCACCGTGACGAGGTGGTCGTGGTGGTTGCCGGGTACACCCCGAACATGCGTACCTTCCTGGCCGCCAACCCGGGCCTGGAGTCCCGCTTCGCCCGTACCATCCAGTTCGACAGCTACTCCGACGACGAACTGGCCGAGATCGTCGAGCGGCTCTGCCGCGCCCACCACTACGCGCTGGAGTACGAGACGCGGCAGGCCCTGGTGAGCCACTTCAGCGAGATGGCCCGCAACGAGACCTTCGGCAACGCCCGGGTGGCGCGGCAGGTCTTCGAGGACATGCTGGGGCGTCAGGCGTACCGGCTGTCGAACAACCCGCAGGCCCCGGACCTCGAACTGGCCCGGCTGCTGCCGGAGGACCTGGGCGAACAGGCGGCCGGGCCATCGGCGTCGGCCGGCGTGGCGCAGGTCGTCCAGGACCTGCTCGGGCGGCTGAACTCGATGGTCGGCCTGGACGCGGTCAAGCGCGAGGTGACCGACGTCATCGACCTGATCGCCTCCACCGAGGCCCGGGCCCGGGCCGGCCTGCCCACACCGACGATCTCCCGGCACCTGGTCTTCGCCGGGCCGCCCGGCACCGGCAAGACCAGCGTGGCCCGGTTGTACGGGCAACTGCTCAACGCGATGGGTGTGCTGCGCACCGGCCAGCTCGTCGAGGTCTCCCGGGCTGATCTGGTCGGCGAGTACGTCGGGCACACTGCCGTCAAGACCACCGACGTGTTCAACCGGGCGCGCGGCGGCGTGCTGTTCATCGACGAGGCGTACGCGCTGACCGGCCAGGGCAACGACTTCGGTCGGGAAGCCATCGACACGCTGGTGAAGCTGATGGAGGACCATCGGGACGACATCGTGGTGATCGCGGCCGGGTACACCGGGGACATGCGCCGCTTCCTGGCCAACAACGCGGGGCTGGCCTCCCGGTTCAGCCGGCAGATCCCGTTCGAGTCGTACACCTCCTCGGAACTGGTGTCCATCGTGCAGACGCTGGCCCGCGACAACGGCTTCGACTTCAGCAACGACAGCCTTCCCCTGCTGTCTGAGCACTTCGACACCCTGACCCGGGACGAGACCTTCGGCAACGGCCGGTACGCCCGCCAGTTGCTCGAACGCACCATCACCAAGCAGGCCAACCGGCTGCGCCGCGCCGCCGCACCGACCGTCGACGACATGCGCCAGTTGTACGCGGCCGACGTGCGGGCAGCCCTGGCGGCCTGACCTGCGTCAAGGAAGCTGTCGTGGTCATGAGAGGAGGTGCCGGAAAATGTCTGCGGTGAGTATGAGCGGTGCGTGGCGGATCAGGGTTGTGAGCAAGGAGTCCGCCTACGCGCAGCGGGTCGTGTTCTCCGGTGACGTGCAGAAGATGCTCAGCGGGGAGGTGGGCGCTTCGACGTCAGCGAGTGGGCGGCGTTGGAGCCTGCGGTTCGAACACAACCGTGGTGACGGCGTGTGGCGGCCGAACGCCTCGGTGGAGGCGGGTGAGATCGTCAGGCACGGCGACGAGTTCGAGCGGTGGATAGCGACGAAAGACGTGTTCTGGTGTGCTGACCGTGGCCACGATGATTTGAAGCTGCTGCTCACCCGGCCGGCGTCTGCGGCGGGATCTGCAGGGGAAGCGGTCGGGGTGGCTTACGCTGCCGACCTTTACGAGCTGCCGACAGCACTGGTGCTCCCGTCGGTGGACACTCCCGATGTGAGGCATGAGAGGCAGCGATCGTACAGCCAGCCGATGTCGCCGGGAACTCCCCTGAGGAGAAGGTCGTTGTGATCGCCGCTGACCCTGCGGTGGCGGTTGATGGAACGCCCGGTGGAGTCGGGGCGCTGGCGTCAGCTTGAGCGCTTGACCTGAGGCCGAGCGCACCAGGAAATCTACGATTTCCTGGTGCGCTCTCGGCGCTGGCGTCAGCTTGCGGGGCGCGTGCCGAGCATCGGTGAGCGGTGCTGATCGGGCCGATCCCGGGTACCGGTCAACTCTTTCCGGCTCGCAGCCGTGTGATGGATGTGAGCACTAGACCTTTCCGGCGGCCGGCCCGCCGCAACGGACCCGAGCTGCCGCACGGCGAGATCACCCTGCAGGAGCCGCCGGTCGTCCCGGAGGTCCAGCCCGCCGGGTTCCGCTCGCTCGGGATGATCCTGCCAAGCCTGCTGATGACCGGCGGGTTCATGTTCATGATGATGAGCAACTCGCTCAGAGGCCCGATGGGCATCGTCATGCTCGTCGTGATGGGCGTTGGCATGCTGGGCATGGCGGTGTTCCAGATGTCGATGGGCTCCGGCAACCGCAAGCAGCAGATCAACGGCGACCGGCGCGACTACTTCCGCTACCTGTCCCAGACCAGAGGGCAGGTCCGCGAGTACGCGGCGAAACAGCAGGACGCGCTGGCCTGGCGGCACCCCGACCCGCAGTCGCTGTGGTCGCTGGCGATGACCAGCCGGCTCTGGGAGCGCCGGCCGACGCATCCGGACTTCGGCGAGATCCGGGTCGGTACCGGCGCCCAGCGGCTCGCGGTGCGTATCACCCCGTTGGATACCAAGCCGGTGGAGGACCTGGAACCGGTGTGCGCCAAGGCGTTGCGCCGGTTCATCAAGGCTTACACGACAGTGCCCGACCAGCCCGTCGCGCTGTGCCTGCCCGGGTTCGCGCACGTGCGGATCAGTGGCGACCGGGACGTGGCGCGGGGCATGGTGCGCGCCATGCTCGCCCAGTTGGTCACCTTCCATGCCCCGGATGAGCTGCGGCTGGCTCTGTGCATCGGCGCCGAGCAGGCCGAGCGGTGGGAGTGGGCCAAGTGGCTCCCGCACGCCAAGCACGCCACCGACGTCGACACGGCCGGGCCGGTACGGCTGTTCGGCGCCACCCTGGAAGAGGTGGAGCGGCTGTTGGGATCGGAGTTCGCGGGCCGCTCCCGGTACGACGGCGACGCCCAGCCCTCCCGCGAGGAACCGTTCGTCGTGGTGGTCTGCGACGGCGGCGTCATCCCGGCGGGCGCCCGGCTGACCGTCTCCGGGTACCGCAACGCCGTCCTCGTCGACTTCGACGGCCGCGGCCTCGCCGACGGGGACAACGTGCTCAACCTGGAGGTGTCCGCCACCGACGTGGACATGATCGAGAAGGACCACGTGGGCCGGGAGGTGCGCACCCGGCTCGCCGCACCGGACCACCTGGACGTGCCCCGGCTGCGGACGGTGGCCCGGATCATGGCCCGGCACGCCACCAAGGTCACCGGCGAGCAGCCGGCCAGCGGGCTCAGCGCCGTCCTCGACCTGCCCGATCTGCTGGACATCCCCGATCTGGACACCTTCGACCCGCGCGCGCGGTGGCACGCCCGCCCGCCCGCCGAGCGGCTGCGGGTACCCATCGGGGTGGCCGCCGACGGTTCCCCCATCGAGCTGGACATCAAGGAGTCCGCCGAGGGCGGGATGGGGCCGCACGGCATGCTCATCGGCGCCACCGGGTCGGGCAAGAGCGAACTGCTGCGCACCCTGGTACTGGCCCTGGCGGCCACCCACTCCTCGGAGACCCTCAACTTCGTGCTGGTGGACTTCAAGGGCGGCGCCACCTTCGTCGGGCTGGACCGGCTGCCGCACGTCTCCGCGCTCATCACCAACCTGGCCGACGAGGCCGCGCTGGTCGACCGGATGCAGACCACCCTGCAGGGGGAACTGGTACGCCGGCAGGAACTGCTGCGCCGGGCCGGCAACTTCACCTCGGCGCGCGACTACGAGAAGGCCCGTGCCCAGGGTGCCGAACTCGACCCGCTGCCCACCCTGTTCGTGGTGGTGGACGAGTTCAGCGAGCTGATCGCGGCCAACCCCGAGTTCATCCAACTGTTCGTGATGATCGGTCGGCTCGGCCGCTCGCTCGCGGTGCACCTGCTGCTGGCCTCGCAGCGCCTGGAGGACGGGCGCATCCACCAGTTGGAGGGCCACCTGTCGTACCGCATCGGGCTGCGTACCTTCTCCGCGATGGAGTCGCGGGCCGTCATCGGCGTACCCGACGCGTACGAGCTGCCGGGCGATCCGGGCAACGGATACCTGCGCTCCAGTGTCACCAGCATCACCCGGTTCAAGGCCGCGTACGTGTCCGGCCCGCACCGGCTACGCAGCACCGGGCTGCGCCGCGAGGTGATCGCCAGCCAGGTGGTCCCGTTCACCGCCGGGGCCGCCGCGCCCGCTACCCCGCCGCCGCGCCCGCCCTCGGACCAGGCGCCGGACGAGCCGGCCGACACCGGCACCACCGTGCTGCACGCACTGGTGGACCGGCTGGTCGACCAGGGTCCGCCGGCACACCAGGTGTGGATGTCGCCGCTGGAGGACCCGCCGACCCTGGACGACGTGCTGCCGCCGCTGTTGCCCGACCCCGAGCACGGGCTGCGTCCGATCGACGCCGGCCAGCAGGGGTACCTGCAGGTACCGGTCGGTCTCATCGACAAGCCGTTCGAGCAGGTGCGCGACCTGCTCGTGGTGGACCTGGCCGGGGTCGGCGGGCACGTGGGCGTGGCCGGCGGGCCGCAGAGCGGCAAGAGCACCCTGCTGCGGTCGCTGGTGTGCGGGCTGGCCCTGACCCACTCGCCGCGGCAGGTGCAGTTCTACTGCCTCGACTTCGGCGGCGGTTCGCTGGCCGGGTTGACCGGCCTGCCGCACATCGGCGGCGTGGCCGGCCGGCACGAACCGGAGCGGGTGGGCCGCACGGTGGCCGAGGTCCGCTCGATCCTGGTCGAGCGGGAACGCCGCTGCGCGGACCTGGGCATCCATGGCCGGGACGCCTACCGGCAGGCGCAGGCCGACGGTCGCATCCCGGAGGACCGGTTCGGTGACGTGTTCCTGGTCGTGGACGGGTGGTTCGCCCTGCGCCAGGAGTTCGAGGCGGTCGAGGAGATGGCCCGGGACATCGCGGCCCGCGGCCTGAACTACGGGGTACACATGATGGTCTCCATGGGCCGCTGGTCGGAGCTGCACATGTCGATGCGGGACAAGATGGGGACCCGCCTCGAACTGCGCCTGGGCGACCCGGTGGAGTCCGGGATCGACCTGCGCGCGGCGGCCCAGGTACCCCGCCGGCCGGGGCACGGGCTGACCGACGCGAAGCTGCACTTCCTGGGCGCGCTGCCGCGCATCGACGGCGTCCAGTCGGCCGAGGGACTCACCGCGGCCACCGAGCACCTGGTGTCCGCAGTGGCGGACAACTGGTCCGGGGACCGGGCCGCTGCGGTACGCACCCTGCCGGCCTCGCTGCCGGTGGCCGAGCTGCCGGCACCGCAGGACTCCCGCATCGCGATCGGCGTGGACGAGGACCGGCTCGCGCCGGTGTGGCACGACTTCCGGGCGATGCCGCACCTGACCGTGCTGGGGGACACCGAGAGCGGCAAGACGAACCTGCTGCGCCTCATCGCCCGGTCGATCGTCGCCAGCCGCACCCCGGCCCAGGCGCGCATCATGGCCGTCGACTACCGGCGGCAGCTCTTCGACGACGTGCCGGCCGCTTACCGGCTGGGCTACTCGGTCTCCCCGGACAGCACCCGGGACACCGCGGCCGAGGCGGTGGCCGGCGTCAAGCCGCGGGTACCCGGCCCCGACATCACCCCGGAGCAACTGCGTGCCCGCGACTGGTGGGCCGGTCCCGAGCTGTACGTCCTGGTCGACGACTACGAACTGCTCGCCGGGCCCGACAACCCGCTGGCCCACCTGACCCCGTTGCTGCCCCAGGGCGGCGACATCGGCCTGCACGTGGTCGTCGCGCGGGCTGCGGCCGGGGCGATGCGACTGTCGATGGACCCGCTGCTGCGGCGCATCCAGGAACTGAACACTCCGGACGTGGCGCTGTCCTGCCCGCCGACGGAGGGTCCGCTGCTGGGTAACACCAGGCCGCGGTCGCTGCCTCCGGGCCGGGCGCTGCTGTGCACCCGGCGCGGCAGCCGGCTGGTCCAGACGGCACTGGTACCCGCGCCCGTGGTATCCACCGGGGCCAGTCGATGACCCGCACTGCCACCCGCCGGCGCCGCAAACCCACCCCACCGGCCCGCACCACCCCACCGGCCCGCACCGCCGAGCCGGCCGCGACGGCCGAGCCGGCTGCGGCGCCTGAGCCGGCGGTGGAATTGGCGCGGCGGCTGCGGGCCGCGGCCTGCCTGCCCGGGCCGTCTGCAACGCCGACCGCCTGGCCGTGCGACGTAGGGCTGCTGGACTGGCTGCGCCGGATGACCTACCCCAGCCTGTACACCTGGGCGGCCGAGGAGAACCTGGCGCGCCGCTGGATCGGCGGCGACATCTTCGGCTCCCGCCGGCTACCGCAGGCACCGGAGTTCCTCGCCGGCACCGATGTACGCCGTCTCGCCCCGCACCTGGTCGCGCCGCTGTTGCGGCGGGTGAGCATGACGCGTCCGGCCCCGAGCGCCGCCGAACTGGCGCCCGGGGCCCTGGCCGCCGACGCCGGCCAGGTCAGCACCTTCCGGCGCGACGGCGCCGCCCGGCTCTGGGGCCAACCGGAGTACGCGCCGCCGCTGCCCGGTACCACCGCCATCCCGCACATCGTGCACGGCATCTGGCTCGGCCGGCCGCTGCCCGAGTCGAACGGCTTCTGGGCCAACTACGGCGCAGCGGCCGACAGCTACGCCAGCCAGGTCGACTTCGTGCTGTGGACGGACATCCCGCGTGCTCGCTTCGACGCGGCCCGCGCCACCCCGCCCGCGCCGGCCGGCCGCCCCGATCCGCTGGCCCCGGTACGCGCCCTGCTGGCCTGGGCCGATACCCACGGCATCCACCTGGCGAGCGTGGCCGAACTGTTCCACGCGAACGCGCCGATGACCCTGCACACCCCATATGCCCTGGAGTTGAGCCGGGGGCTGCCGCAGGGTTTCGCTGCGGCCAGCGACCACCTGCGGGTCGAGGTGGTACACCGGTTCGGTGGCCTGTACGCCGACGGTGACCTGCATTTCCTCCCGGACATCGCGCTCCCGTCGGACGAGCGGGCCGGCAGCCCGGCGGACCAGCGTGCCGAGGGCCCGGCGGGTGGTGGGTATCGGCTGTTCCGTGGCCGGTGGCACGGGCAGCCGGAGGTCGACGGGCCGGCCCGGTTGCCGGAACTGTTCGACCGGGTCGCCGCGTCGGCGCACGGGTTCACGTTGCACGCGCTCACCGACGAGATCGTCCTCAACGACGTCATCCTGGCCCCTGCCGGGCATCCCGCGCTGGCATTGTGGCTGGAGGGCGCGCGGTACAACTACCTGCGCGACCCGCGCGACCTGTACGCCGCCGGCGCCTCCCAGCCGGCCGGGTCGGACCCGCCGCTCACGTCGGATTCGTTGCGCACGTCGGACCCGCAAGCCGGGTCCGGCCCGCCGGTCGCGGGAGCGTCGGAATGGCAGGGGGAACCGGCCTCCTGGACCTGGGCGGTCACCGCGATGCGTACCGGGCGGATGCACCATTGGCTGCTGGCCCGGCTGGGCATCGGCGCGGCCGATCTGGTCAAGCCGGCACCGGCGGTACGCGGGCACAGCGAGCTGAGCTGGCTGCCGCCGGTCGACGGCCAGCCGCCGGTCGCCTGCCCCGACCCGGACCCGCTGCCGACTCTGGTCGCCTGCGTGGACCTGCTGCGCTGGCAGCACCTGTCGCGCTCCGGGGACCTGTGCCTCACTGCGGTCGCTCCGCTGGTACGCGGGCTGCCCGAGCCGGACACCGCGTGGACCGCGCTGCTGCTCGCGTTCGGATACCTGTCCGCCGACCTCGGCCCGGTCACGTCGGTCACCGATCGGCGACGCAACCAGGACCAGACCCTCGACGTGGTGGTACTCCCGCCCGAGGCGGAGGCGCTGCTGGATCGTGCCGCGACACCGGCCACCTGGTTCGGTTCCGGTGCCCGCTCCGGCGACGCTGGCGGAGCCGGACCGGAGGTCACCGCCGGCCGGGAGTACTGGTTCCTCGGCGAGCGCACGGTCCCGGCCCGGCTGCTGCCCGCCGGGCCGGCACCGGTCCGGCCGGAAGGGCGGTGAGGCCGCCGGGTACCCGATCGATCCGCCGCCGTGGCCCGACCCACCGGCCGGACGCGGCAGGCGCAACCACACATCACCCGCCTTCGGGCGACGCGCCCGGATGACGAACAAGGAGAGTCATGGCAATCCCCAACAACGGGATCGTCGCCGACGAGGCGACCATCACCGGCATGGTCATGGCGTTCGCTCAGGCCAAGACCGAGGCCAAGAACAGCCACATGAACGTCGTAGCCGCAACCCAGGCGCTGACCGCCTCGTGGTCGAGCGACATGGCCGCGCCGAAGTTCATTGAGGCCGTCCGCCAGTGGCTGACCGGCTTCCAGACGGTCCAGATGGGCCTGGACATGCTTAACCAGAACATGGAGCAGTACGCGCAACTGACCACCACGACCGAAGACGACAGCGCCATGCAGGCCGGCAATTGGGCCACAGCGGACGGCGGTGTCCCGGACAGTCCCGCCAACGGCTGGGTCCCCATCACTCCGGCCAGCAGCATGGTGTTCTACGAAGAGCGGGTCCAATCTCCAGACGGTGCGTGACCTGGCGCCGGCAGCGTCCAGTTGCCGCAACTGGACGCTGCCGGGCTGCTGCATGGTCCCGGCCGGGCTGCTGCATGGTCCCGGCCGGGCTGCTGCATGGTCCCGGCCGGGCTGCTGCGGGCCGCCCGGCCGAGCGCGGGCGGCCACCCGCAGGCGGGCCAAGAAAATCCGTGAACTCCGGTGAGCGTGCAGGCGTGTTCGGGATATGAGCGCCGAGCGCGGGGAACTCTGCCGGCTGCTGGTCGTCGGACCGACCAGCCAGGTCGACGTGAGTCTGCCCACCCATATTCCGTTGGCCGACATGATGCCGGCCCTGCTGAGCGCGCTGGGACCGGACCTCGCCGATCGTGGGCTGGAGCACAGCGGCTGGATCGTACAGCGGCTGGGCGGGCCGGCCCTCGACGAGTCGAGCACTGTCGGTGATCTCGACCTGCTCGACGGTGAGGTCGTGCACGTACGCCCGCGTACCGACCAGATTCCGCCGCTGGCCTACGACGACCTTGTCGATGGCGTCTCGGCCGGCATCCGCAAGCGGTCCGGGCTGTGGCGCCCGCAGACCACGCGGGTCACCGCCCTGCTGCTGCTCGGCGCCTGGCTGGCCGCCTGGCTGGCCGCCGCGCGGATGTGGCCGGGCGCGCCCCGGGGCCCGGTGCTGCTCGCGGCGATAGCGGCGATGTGCTTCGTCGCGGGCTTCGTCGTGGTACGCAAGCTGGCCGACCGGGCGACGGCCGGCATCCTGGGCGCCGCCTGTGTGGCCGGGTCGGTGCTCGCCGTGCTGGAAGCGGTGGCGCCGCACTCCCCGCTGGCTGGCGCGGCCGGTACCCACTCCGTACCCCGGCTGATCTTCGTGGGTGGCAGCGCCGGTACCGTCGCCGCGTTGCTGGTGGCCGCGTTCGTCTTCCCGCGCACCGGCTGGCGGCAGGTCACCGTCGGCGTGCTGGCGGCGTGGCTGCTGGTCGTCGCCGCGCTCGGGCTGCACACCAGGGCCACGTTGGACTGGACCACGATCGCCGCGATCGTGGTCGTCGTCACCACGGCGCTGCGCCTGGCGGTGCCGCCGGCCGCCTTCAAGCTCGCCGGGTTCGCCCTGCCGGAGATGCCCGCCGAACCAGCGGACCTGCAGAAGAAGATCGACCCGGAACCGGCCGCCGAGGTGCTCGCCCGGGCCGCCGGCGCGGACCAGTTCATGACCGCCCTGTACGCGGCACTCGGGCTGGTCTCCGGGGCCGCGATGGTGTGGCTGGCTGCGGCGCCCGGCTGGGCCGCGCCGCTGGCCGCCTGGCTGGCTGCCGTCGCCCAGATCCTGGTCACCCGCCCGATGACGAGCACCTGGCACCGGTTGGCGCTGGCCGGCCCGGCGCTGGCCGCCATGGCGACCTGGTGCCTGACCGCGATCACGGATCGGGGTCAGCTCGCCGCCCAACTGGCCATCGGCTGCTGCCTGATCATGGTGGTGGTGTGCGGGCTGGCCGCGCGGATTCCGGTCGGTCGGCGGTTCAACCCGATCTGGGGCCGGCTGGGCGACTTGGCGCATACCGCGGCGGTGGCCGCCCTGGCGCCGACCGTCGTGGTCATCACCGGCCTGATCGACGTGGTCCGGGCGCGGGTGGGTTGACATGTCGTCGCGTCGTGACCAGGTGGACGCCCAGCGGTACATGATGGCCCGGGTGACCGGTGCGTTGGTGCGGGCCGAGCCGGAGGTCGCCGAGTCACCGACCCGCCGGGACCGCACCGGTACCATCGCGGGCCTCGTGTTCGGGATCCTGCTGCTGGGTGGGGTCGCGATCTGGGCGCTGATGCCGGGATCGGGCTCGACCAGTTGGCAGCAGCCGCGGATGCTGGTGGTGGACTCGTCGACCGGGGCGAGGTACGTGCTGGTCGACGGCCAACTGCGCCCGGTCAACGACGTGGCGACGGCCACCCTGCTGGCCGGCGGTCGGCTCACCCCGGTCACCGTTTCCTCGTCCAAGCTCGCCAAGCTGCCGCGGGGCGCGGCGGTGGGTACCCCGGCCGGGCCGCAGGTGCTGCCCGCGGCCAACCGGGTCAACCAGGGCGTGTGGCGCGCCTGCAGCCGGGGTACCGGCCAGATCGTCCTGGACGTCGACGTGCCGGCGGCCCCCGAGCCGCTCGGCGACGGGCAGGCGCTGCCGGTCACCGCGGGCGGGAAGACCTACCTACTGTGGGGAGGGCGGCGGCTGCTGCTTCCCCAGCCCTGGATGGCCGACGTGCTGGGGCTGGGGCTGCTCGTTCCCGTGCCGGTGGCGACCACCTGGCTGGAGTTGATCCCGCTGGGCGGTACGGTCGGCCCGCCGAAGGTGACCGGGGCCGGCGGCGCCGGGCCGAGGGTGGCCGGCCGGCCGACGTCGATCGGCCAGCTGTTCGCCGTGAACATGGGCAACGGCACGGTCGGCCACTACCTGATGACCACCGACGGGCTGGCCCCGCTGACCGAGACCGAGTACCTGCTGCGGCGGGCCACGCCGGGCTCGGCCAGGGAGACCGCCATCACCGCGGCCGATCTGGTCGCCGCCGGCCAGCGCAGCCCGGTGCGCCCACTGACCACGCTTCCGGCCACCCCGCCTGCACCGCCATCCCCATCGGAGGGTGCCGTGGCCTGTGTGGAGTTCGCGGGGAAGACCGGCGAGAAACCCACGGTCGTCCTCGGCACCGCGACCGGTATGCCGACCGGCGGCAGCGGCGGGAAGATCGCCGTGACGGTGCGGGTGACGCCGGGCGGGGGAGCGCTGCTGATGCCCCGGGCGAGCGCGGAGACCGATCTGTGGCGGCAGCAGGGTCTGCTGGTCAACGAGCGGGGGATCGCCTACCCGATCATGGGCAGGGACGTCACCACCCTGGGGTACTCCCTCAACCAGGCGGTGGTCATGCCCACCGCGCTGGTCGCCATGCTGCCCGCCGGGCCGGCACTGGTCCGGCCGGAAGGGGGGTGAGGCCGCCGGGTACCCAACCGATCCGCCGCTGCGGCCCGACCCACCGGGCGGGCGCGGCAGGCGCAACCACATCACCCCCTTCCGGCGACGCGCGCCGGATGACAAACAAGGAGAGTCATGGCAACCCCCAACAACGGGCTCGTCGCCGATCAGGCGACCATCACCGGCATGGTCATGGCGTTCGTTCAGGCCCAGAGCGAGGCCAAGAACAGCCACATGAACGTCGTGGCCGCAAGCCAGGCGCTGGCCGCCTCGTGGTCGAGCGACATGGCCGCGCCGAAGTTCCAGCAGGCCGTCAACCACTGGCTGGCCGGCTTCCAGAAGGTCCAGCAGGGCCTGGACATGCTCAACCAGAACATGCAGCAGTACTCGCAACTGACCACCACGACCGAAGACGACAACGCCATGCGGTCCGGCGGCTGGGCCGCAGCCTGACCGCCGAGCGTCCCACCTGCGAAACCCGGGCCGACAAAACCCGGACCGACAAAACCCGGACCGACGAACGTTAAGGAGGCCGAGGATGGCCAACTACAACATCAATCCCGCTGCGGTACAGGCGGTCGCCGATACCATGGCGAGGGAGACCCGCGAGCTCGACGCATCGCTGGCAAATCTCCAGGCCCATGTAACGCGGTTCGCCGCAGCCAACAACGGCCAGGCGCCCGAAGCCTACAAGGCCGCTCAGCAGCTGTGGAACCAGGGTCAGCAGGAGATGAGGGCGGCCCTGGCCATCGGGCAGCAGCGCCTTCAGGAGATCACCCAGAACTACGTCCTCGGCGACAACCGGGGCGCGGCCATCTTCAGTTAGAAGACCGCACCGGCCGAACCTGACGCCACACGAAGTCGGGACGGCAATTCTGCCGAGTTGATTCCGGGTCAGATGCACTGGTCCGCCGCACCGCCGGGTTGACCAGTGCATCTGACCCACCGCTGTCCACGGACTCGCCCAGACCTCGGATGCACCAGGTCAGGACAGCCGAGTCCCCGCTGCGCCGACTCCGTTAAGAGGGAGACACAATGAAGAACATCGTCATCAACGAGAGCTACCTGCGGAAGTTGCAGGGCACCTACGCCGAGCAGGTCGATGAGATCGACCTGATGTACGGCAAGGACTACCCGTACGGCTCCCTGCCGGATTCGACGGTCGACTTCACGAAGCCGTTCAAGCTGCGCCTCGGCGGGAAGGGCTTCACCGAGGTGGAGGCCCTGACGGAGAGGATCGAGACCGTTCGGGTGGGCCTGGCCACGCGCTTCAAGAGCGCACGGGGAGAAATCAACACGCTGGAGCATGGCATCAAATTCCTGCTGGCCGACTCCGATGCCGTCGAACAGGCGAGCACGTTGAGCGCCGAGCAGTTCGAGTACTTCATGCCCACTTCCGGGAGTTAGTGATGACGAACACCGCGACGTTCGAGGATGCCCTGGCGAGCATTCTGGGGCTGGTACTCGGCGGCGGAGACGACGGGACCGCGGGTTCCATCAACAACGAGTACCGACCGCGGACCATCAAGGGTCCCGGTTACTGGCTGATCTCCCAGACCAGCACGCTCAAACACACCGGCGGTTGGATGCCGGAGTACAACAAGGACGCGGTCACCTTCTACAGGTGGAAACAGAACGGGGCGGTAAAGCACATCACCCGGCTGACGGTGTGGGTGGGCGTGACCAGCAAGGACGACACTCAGGGGCAGAAGGGCAACACCACCGACCCGGGGAACTCGACCAACCCCGACGACAACCAGGTCGTCAGGCTCGGCAATGCATGGGAACGCTTGGCCTACGACCTGCCCAAGGTGGCCGGACCGGGTACCACGTTCGACCCGAACTCGATCGGGTCGGTTCGCGAGATCCTGGGCAACCTGACGACCCACGCGATGAGGATCTCGGGTGAGCTGACCGACCAGATCAAGTCGGTGAACGTCAAGAACCCCGAATTCAAAGGCTCCGCCGAATCGGCCTGGATCCGCCGGGTGCAGAACGCAAACAAGTTCCTCGCCGACATCCATCCCCAGTTCAGAACCTGGGACACCGCGCTGTCCCAGGTCGAGCAGGCTATGAAGGACTTCATCGTAGCGGTGGAGGACACCTTCGACAGGTGGACCCAGATCCACCCGGTCGGCATCTGGCAGCACCCGTACCGGGTCATCGCCACCATGTTCAACGAGAGCACTCTCCAGTACGGCGACCTGCACGATGGCCAGTCGAACGCCTGGGACCTGGGCCAGCAATACGCCAACACCGGGGACGAAGAAGGAACGGAATACCGTGACGGAACCAAGTTCGGAGGTTCGGACGCGGGTGTCGTCCTGTGGACGCCGCCGGCGTGGGTGAAATACCACTCCTTCGATGCCTTCAACATCGGCGAGTGGAACAAGCTGGACCATCATCTGCGCCAGATGTGGGCCGACAACGCCCTCAAAACCTTCGAGCCGGCGTTGGTCGCGGCGGAGAAGCTGATGTCGGTGTTCGTCGACGCGCGCAACCCGATAAGCATCACCGACCCGAAGCCGGTAGCACCCCTGCCGATGCCCAACGACGTTGGGATGATGCCCAATGGCGCATTCCCCAACAATCCGTTCGGGAACATGGGTGATCCCTTCGCCAACTGGGGCGATCCGTTCGCGAACATGGGTAATCCGTTCGCGAACATGGGTGATCCCTTCGCGAACATGGGCAATCCGTACGCGAACATGGGCAACCCGTTCGCAGAAATGGGTGATCCCTTCGCGAACATGGGCAATCCGTTCGCCAACGGCGGCATGGGTAACCCGTTCGCCAATGGTGGTGCGGAGAATCCGTTCGCCAATGGTGATATGGGTGGTCCTTTTGCTGTTGGTGGGGGTGGGGACAATCCGTTCGCCAATGGTGATATGGGTGGTTCCTTTGCTGTTGGTGGGGGTGGGGACAATCCGTTCGCCAATGGTGATATGGGTGGTCCTTTTGCT
>NZ_JBAKHU010000063.1:0-2208 GCF_036906895.1 Micromonospora sp. CPCC 206060 | reverse complement strand
ATGGTGATATGGGTGGTTCCTTTGCTGTTGGTGGGGGTGGGGACAATCCGTTCGCCAATGGTGGCGCGGGCAGCCTCTTCCCGAGCAGCGGCCTGCAGCTGAACCGCAGGCCGGCCGGGCCGCAGGCGTTGGGTGATCTGACGCCGGCCCAGTTGCAGCAACTGGACTCGGCCGGGCTGCTGGACGACGTGCCGCTTACTGCTGAGCAGGCCGACTACCTGCGAAAGAACGGTCTGGCGGCGCCGAACGGTACGAAATCGCTCGGTCAGCTCAATCCGGATCAGCTTGCCGCGCTGGATCGCGCCGGGCTGCTGGACGATATCCCGCTCACCCCGGACCAGCGGGCGAACCTCGGGCTGACCGGGCCGCAGGCGTTGGGTGATCTGACGCCGGCCCAGTTGCAGCAACTGGACTCGGCCGGGCTGCTGGACGACGTGCCGCTTACTGCTGAGCAGGCCGACTACCTGCGAAAGAACGGTCTGGCGGCGCCGAACGGTACGAAATCGCTCGGTCAGCTCAATCCGGATCAGCTTGCCGCGCTGGATCGCGCCGGGCTGCTGGACGATACCCCGCTCCCCCCGGCGGCGCGGGCGCACCTCGGCCTGCCCGACCCGTCGGGGAGGTCCAGCGGGATTGGATCCATACCGGACCTGGACCTGGGCAGGCTGCCGTGGCCTGACACCGGGCCGACGGCGCCGGTGGACAAGAATCCGTTCCCGACAACGGTCGACGGTAAGAACGTGTCGCCCAAGCCGGGCATGAGCGGGACCATCACCCCCCCGTCGCTCGGCGACGTCACGAAACCCGGTTCGGCCGACTTCCCGAAAATTCCCGGGGTGCAGGTCGGTACCGGGGGCCTGTCGTCGGTACCCGGCATATCCGGCTCGCCCGGGGCACTGAGTCAGGACAGGTTGGGGCTGTCCATCGGGGGCCCGGGTGGGACACCGGGTGCCGGCCTGGCCACGGGCACGGGTACCGGCGCTACTGTCCCGCAGCCTGGCTCGGGCGGCATGCCGTCCGGTGGGATGCCGTTCATGCCCCCCATGATGCCGGGCATGGGCATGGGCGGTGGCGGGCAGCCCGGGCAGGACCGTGATCGCCAGCGCAGCACCTGGCTCAAGGAGGACGAGAAGGTCTGGGGTACCGACCCCGACTGTGCGCCTGCGGTAATCGGCCGGCGCGGTCGTGACACCCGGGTCGAGGACGACGAGTTCGACACGCCTGACGAGCGCCTTGGCACCCCTGACGAACGCCGCCGGTACCGGGGGCGGTAAAGAGTGTTTCGCCGGTGTGAACCCGCCGCCACGGCCCAGCCGTGAGATAGCAGAGGAGGTAACGGGATGAGCATGTTGGGCGACGAGGAACTGTTGGCCGAGATGCGTGCGGCCCTGGATGAGGTTGAGGCCGCAGCCGACCGGGTACGCCGGCGCGTGGCCCGGTCGGAGACCACTGTGGAGGACAAGAAGAAGCAGCTGTCGGTGACCGTGGGTGGGCACGGCGAGCTGACCCGGATCAACTTCAACGGGGACGCCTACCGGCGACTCGCGCCGGCCGAGCTGGCCGACCTGATCGTGACGACGGTGCGTACCGCTCGCGAGGGCGCCGAGCGGAAGACGATGGCCGGTACCGCCAAGTTGCTGGCTGACCATGCCGGGCTCGGCGACACCGCGCGGTCGGCTACGAGCATGGAGGAACTTTTCGAGGGCGTCATCGGCCTGGCTTCCGGCAAGGATGACCGGCAGCGGGGACGGGCGGCGTCATGAGTGAAAAAGAGATCACCTTCAACGGGGATGCCCTGGCCCAGCGGGTGGAGTTGCTGGAGGACTTCAGGGATGAGTTGGTTAGGACGGTAAAGCCGCTGAACGGCATCGTCGAGTGCCGGTGGGCGGGGGAGGACGAGCAGAGCCAGCAGATTCGCGCGATCCTGCAGAACCTCCTCGGGAATATCGTGCTCGGGATCTTCGATGATCTGGCTAACGCGGCCGGATTCCAGGGCGAGAAGGTGGGCCTCAACCACCGTATCGGGGTCAACACTGAGGAAATCGGCAACGAGTTGGTCCCGGACATGAGCGGCGGTCAGCGCGGCTGATCCGCACTGGAACGAGATGGTCGGTGGCTGGGGTGGCGGTCAGCGCGGCTGACTGATTCGCACTGGGTGCCCCTGATTGGGGGCAGGGAAGGAGCGTTGCGCGTTGGCCGCCGCCGCCG
>NZ_JBAKHU010000062.1:0-30616 GCF_036906895.1 Micromonospora sp. CPCC 206060 | reverse complement strand
GCAGCACCGGCCGCTCCAACTCCGCCACCACCTCACGCATGATGAAGAGGCTCTCCGCCTCCAGCTCGTCGAGGTGGGAAACCCGGTAGTCGGCAGGAGCGGTCATGACACCGGCTCGCTTCGCTCGGATCCGCTCATGCGAATTCCAGACCTTTCCGGTCGGTGACGTCGAAGAAGAGTGCGGTCACTCTACCCGGAGTGTCTTTGCAGCGCCGCAAGCAACCGGGGAGCGAGATCCTTCCGGCAGACCAGCAGGTCGGGCAGCCGGGGATCCGCCTCGTTGTATTTCAGCGCAGAACCGTCGATCCGGGAAGCGTGCAGGCCGGTGGCCGTCGCCACAGCCACCGGGGCGGCCGAGTCCCACTCGTACTGGCCGCCGGCGTGCAGGTAGGCGTCGACCTCGCCGCTGATCACCGCCGCGATCTTGGCGCCGGCCGAACCCATCGGTACCAACTGTGCACCGACGTCGTCGGCGAGGTCGGTGAGGAAGACCGGCGGTCGGCTACGGCTCGCCGCCAGCCGGATCCGCCGGCCACCTCCGGTCGCCGCCTCCAACGTCATGGGCGGGTACGCCGGCGGGAAGTCGGTGCCCACCACCCGGTGCTGTGCCGGCAGGGCCACCGCACCGCCGACCAGCCCGTGCGGAGCCTTCGCCTGGCGCGACCAGAGCGCCACGTGCACCGCCCAGTCGCTCCGGCCCGACTCGGCGAACTCCCGGGTACCGTCCAGCGAATCGATGATCCAGACCCGGTCGGCGGTGAGCCGGTGCACGGTACGGCTGCTCACCTCGGCCGCCCAGGCCAGCCGGGAACCCTCGTCGGACTCGGAGAGGACCGCGTCCGCCGGACGCCACCGGGCCAGCTCGGTGCGGATCAGATCGTGGGCGAGCTTGTCCCCCGCCGCCCTGAGCGCCCCCGGATCGTCGAAGCCCAACTCGGCCCGCAGATCCAGCAGCAGCTGACCGGCCCGAGCGGCCAGCCAGCGCGCGAAAGCACCGTCGATCATGGGGGGAGTAGCCACGGCGATCACCTCTCCAGCTCCCGAGGCACCCTACCGGCCCTGGTCACCCGGGCCCGGCTCACGCGCCGTGGTACGCGTTCTGGGTCGGCTCCACCCCCCGGACGATCACCGACTCCACCACGTCGGC
This sequence comes from Micromonospora sp. CPCC 206060, assembly GCF_036906895.1. Lineage (NCBI taxonomy): Bacteria > Bacillati > Actinomycetota > Actinomycetes > Micromonosporales > Micromonosporaceae > Micromonospora > Micromonospora sp. CPCC 206060. The sequence continues at coordinate 29,469 of NZ_JBAKHU010000062.1, read as the reverse complement.
GGCCCGGTCCACCAGGAACTCCAGTTCCTTGCGCTCCACCTGGGAGAAATCCGACAGTACGTAGTCGGCCGGGTCCTGCCGGCCGGGTGGCCGGCCGATGCCGAACCGGACCCGCACGTAGTCCTTCGTGCCGAGCGACTTGGACATCGAGCGGAGCCCGTTGTGTCCGCCCTCGCCGCCACCGCACTTGATCCGGAACTGGCCGTACCCGATGTCCAGTTCGTCGTGGACGGCGATGACCTGCCCCGGCGGCACCTTGTAGAACTGCGCCAGCGCGACCACCGGCGCGCCGGAGAGGTTCATGTAGGTGAGCGGCTTGACCAGCACCAGCTTCGGCCCACCGAAGCCGAGCCGCCCCTCACCGACATCGGCGACCGCCCGCCGGTGCCGGCCCAGCTTCGTGCCGATCCGACCGGCCAGCAGGTCGACCACCATGAAGCCGACGTTGTGCCGGTTGCCGGCGTACTCCCGGCCCGGGTTGCCCAGACCGACCACCAGCCACGGCTGTGCCTCGTCCACCACGCCCGTCTCTCCCCTGTCACCGCCAGCGGTCGGCCGGTCGACCGGTCACCGCCGCTACGAATTTCCGACCGGTCGGATGTCGGACACCGACCGGACATACGACAACAGGCGCCCCCGACGAGTCGGGGGCGCCTGTCGCACGATCTGGTCCGATCAGGCCTCGGTACGGGCCTCGGCCGGAGCTTCCTCGCCCTCGGCGGTCGCCTCGGCGGCGGCTTCCTCGCCCGCGATGGCCTCCTCGGCAGCCTCTTCCTCGGCGGCGGGCTGCTCGATCTCGGGCAGGGTGGCCTCAAGCTGCTCGGCGGTCGGCGCGGCGGTGACCGAGGCCACCGACAGCTCCGGGTCGGCGACCAGCTCGACACCGGCCGGCAGCTCGACGTCGGCGGCGGTGACCTGGGTGCCGGCCTCCAGGCCCGCGATCGAGGCCTCCAGGTGGTCGGGGAGCTTGGTCGCGTCGGCGGTGACCGTCAGGGTGTCGTGGTCGTGCACGATCAGGGTGTCCTTGGCGGCCTCACCGGTCAGCTGCACCGGGACCTCGACGGTGACCTTCTCGCCCCGACGGACCAGCAGCAGGTCGACGTGCTCGAAGGTGTCCTTGATCGGGTCACGCTGGATCGCCTTCGGCAGCGCAAGCGCCTGCGTGCCGTCGCTGATCTCGATCGCGAAGAGCTGGTTGGCGCCACCGTGCCGGATCGCCGCAGCGAACTCCCGGGCGGGGAGCGCGATGTGCTTGGGCTTCTCGCCGTGGCCGTACAGCACGGCGGGCACCTTGCCGGCCCGGCGGGTACGACGGGCACCACCCTTGCCGAACTCGGTGCGGGGCTCGGCGCTGATCTTTACCTCGGACACGGGGAAACTCCTGAATGCGGTCGCTGCGGCGGAATGTCGTCTGGCGGTGCTGAGGCGAAGGGCTCTCTGGGGCTCATGTCCTGAACACCATCCGGAGCACCGCGTCGATGACGGCGCCTCCGTGCGGCGCTTCTCAACGACCCGCAGGGCACCCTCGCCATGGCAACCGCAGCAGTCTACCCGAGGCGGGAACCACTACTCACAGCAGACCCCGCCCCGGGCGGAAAAACGTACCGGCACCACTTCCGGTGCCGGTACGCGACGATCCGCTCCGGCCGAATCCGGCTCATCCGCCGGCCGGGCCGGACCGGCCTAGCTGAGCCCGCCGAACAGCGTCGTCACCGAGCCGTCGTCGAAGACCTCGCGGATCGCCCGGGCCAGCAGCGGGGCGATGGAGAGCACGGTGATCTTGTCCAGCCGCTTCTCGGGCGGCAGGGGCAGCGTGTTGGTCACCACGACCTCGCTGATCCGGCTGTTCTTCAACCGCTCGGTCGCCGGGTCGGAGAGGAGCGCGTGCGTCGAGGCGACCAGCACGTCGGCCGCACCCGAGTCGTGCAGGATCTCGGCCGCCTTGCAGATCGTGCCGCCGGTGTCGATCATGTCGTCGACGATCAGGCAGACCCGGCCCTCGACGTCACCGACCACCCGGTTGGCCACCACCTGGTTGGGCTTGAGCGGGTCGCGGGTCTTGTGGATGAACGCCAGCGGGCAGCCGCCGAGCCGGTCGGTCCAGCGCTCGGCGACGCGTACCCGGCCCGAGTCCGGGGCGACCACGGTGAGCGGGCGGCCGGCGTACTTCTTCTCCACGTACTCGGCGAGGATGTCCATCGCGAAGAGGTGGTCCACCGGGCCGTCGAAGAAACCCTGGATCTGCGCGGTGTGCAGGTCGACGGTGAGGATCCGGTTCGCGCCCGCCTGCTTGAGCAGGTCGGCGATGAGCCGCGCGGAGATGGGCTCGCGACCCCGGTGCTTCTTGTCCTGCCGGGAGTACGGGTAGAACGGCAGCACCACGGTGATCCGCTTCGCCGACCCGCGCTTCAGGGCGTCGATCATGATGAGGGTCTCCATGACCCACTTGTTCACCCCGTGCGTGACCGACTGCACCACGAAGGCATCGGAACCACGTACGGAGTCCTTGAAGCGGACGAAGATCTCGCCGTTGGCGAACTCGTACGCGTCGGCCGGCGTCGGCGCGACGCCGAGCACCTCACCGATCTCCTTGGCCAACTCCGGAAAGCCACGTCCGGAGAAGAGCATCAGGCTCTTGCGGTTTTCGGCGACGATGCTGCCCATGGGCTCGTCTGCTCCCGTTGATCGGTGGTACCCGGCGGTGGTGGGTCCAGGGACTAGTCGGTTGCAGTATCCCCCGTGGTCGGGGCCGGGCTGACCGCCTCGCCATCCCCGTGGATTGCCTCACCTTCCCTTGCGCCACCGGCCCGGTCGGACGCACTCTGCACCGCCCCGGCCGGCTCCGCCCCGTGCCCGGCTGCCTCGGCGCGCTGGGCCGCCTCGGCCGCCGCCGTACCGGCCCGCCGCTTGCGTACCCAGCCCTCGATGTTGCGCTGCCGGGCCCGGGCGACACCCATCGCGCCCGCCGGTACGTCGTCCACGATCACCGATCCGGCCGCCGTGTAGGCGCCGTCGCCGACCCGGACCGGCGCGACGAACATGTTGTCCGCGCCGGTCTTCGCGTGGCTGCCGATCACCGTGCGGTGCTTGGCCACGCCGTCGTAGTTGACGAACACGGTCGCCGCGCCGATGTTGCTCTGCTCGCCGATGGTGGCGTCCCCGACGTAGGTCAGGTGCGGCACCTTCGAACCGGCACCCACCTCCGAGTTCTTCACCTCGACGAAGGTGCCGATCTTCGCCTTCTCGCCGAGTCGGGCGGCCGGCCGCAGGTAGGCGTACGGGCCGACGCTCGCGCCGGGGCCGACCTCGGCCTGGACCGCGTGGCTGCGTACCACCGTGGCACCCGCGCCGACCACCGTGTCGACCAGCGTGACGTCCGGCCCCACCGTGGCCCCGGTACCCACCCGGGTTCCGCCGCGAAGCTGGGTGTTCTGGTCGATCACCGCGTCGCGGTCGACGGAGACGGTCACGTCGATCCAGGTGGTGTCCGGGTCGAGCAGGGTGACGCCGGTACGCATCAACGACTCGTTGACCCGGTCCCGCAGCAGCCGGCGCAGCGCGGCCAGCTCCACCCGGTCGTTGCAGCCCAGCGTCTCGGTGGCGTCGGCGGCGACGTGCACCGCGACCGGCTCACCGGCGCCGACGAGCAGGCCGAAGACGTCGGTGAGGTACTCCTCGCCCTGGTCGTTGTCGGTGGAGAGTTTGCCGAGGGTGTCCCGCAGCCGGGCCGCGTCGAAGGCGTAGATCCCGGCGTTGACCTCCCGGACGGCCCGCTCCGCTGGGGAGGCGTCGCGCTCCTCGACGATCCGCTCCAGCCGGCCCGAACCGTCCCGGACGATCCGGCCGAGCCCGGTCGGGTCGGGCACCTCGGCGGCCAGCACGGTGGCCGCCGCGCCGGCGCCCTCGTGTGCCTCGACCAGGGCGTTGACCGTGTCCGGCCGGAGCAGCGGCACGTCACCGTTGATCACGACGACGGTGCCGGCGGACTCGGGGACGGCCTCCAGTGCGATCCGGACCGCGTGACCGGTGCCGCGCTGCTCGGCCTGAAGGACGCCGGTGGCGTCCGGGGCGATCTCGGCGAGGTGCGCGCGGACCTGGTCCGCGCCGTGCCCGACCACCACCACGGTGCGCTCCGCGCCGAGTGGTGCCGCCGCGGCCAGCACGTGGCCGACCAGGGTCCGGCCGAGCAGTGGGTGCAGCACCTTGGGCAGCGCCGACTTCATCCGCTTGCCCTCCCCGGCGGCGAGCACGACGACGGTACGGAGGCGGGGCTGGGACACGACGAAGCTCCCGTCGGAGGTCGGACAGTCTGCGGCCCCATGCTAACCACGCATCGGTGGCAATCCGTGCGGGCCTACACAATTGCCGGCGGCACCCGGTGGCGCGGTGCGGACGGCGGGAGCTGGGGTGCCTGGATTCGAACCAGGAGCTCAAGGCTCCAAAGGCCTGCGGGTTGCCGTTACCCCACACCCCATCGCGCGTCAGCCTAGCGTCCGGCCCGTTCCGTGCCACATCGGCGCCGGTCGCCGGATCAACCCGGTGATCATACCCGCGATCGGCCGGCCCGGCTCACCACGGCCTGCCGCGCCGATCTAGCGACCCGTACCCCTCGATCCACTCCGTTTTCAGGAAACCGGGCCATCGGGCCGGGGCTGACACCCCGACTTTCAGGGAAACGAGCGGATCAACAGGGCGGTAGAGGCCAGCACAAACGGTGCAGCTCGACAGGCTGCGAGTCGGAGGCCCGCTGCGGCTGTCGACCAACGGGCGATACCCAAACCGGCCAGGAGTGCACATCAGGGCACGAAAGCGGCGACGTTTTTATCGATCTCGTGGCGGGATATCGAGAAGTCGGCCGTAGCTAAACTACGGGAGCGTAGGTTACGGTGACGTAGGCGTAAGTTACTGATCTTTGCCGTCCCCTCTGCGAGGTGCCATGTCCACCGCTCTCCTTGAGCCCGCCACCCCGACCGGCAACGGTGCCGGCCCGAAGCCGCTCACCGAGGGACACCAGTCCACGGGCATCCTGATCGCCCTCTGGTCCTTCGTGACCATCCCGTTCCTCGCCCTCCTCGCCGCTGTCCCGGTGGCCTGGGGTGGCTGGCTGGGCTGGACCGACGTGGCCATCGGCCTCGTCTGGTACGTGGTCTCCGGGCTCGGTATCACCGTCGGGTACCACCGCTACTTCACCCACGGTTCGTTCAAGGCCAAGCGGTGGCTGCGGGTGGCACTGGCGGTCTCCGGATCACTGGCGGTACAGGGCAACATCACCCAGTGGGTCGCCGACCACCGGCGGCACCATGCCTTCTCCGACCTGGAAGGCGACCCACACTCGCCCTGGCGGTTCGGGGCCAGCGTCTGGGGGCTCACCCGGGGCATGTTCCACGCCCACATGGGCTGGCTCTTCGGCCGGGAACTCTCCAACCGCGCCCGGTTCGCCCCGGACCTGCTCGCCGACCGGGACATCAACCGGGTGGACCGGCTCTTCCCCGTCCTGGTGGTGACCTCGGTCCTCGGTCCGGCCCTCATGGGCGGCCTGCTCACCTGGTCCTGGCAGGGCGCGCTGACCGCGCTGTTCTGGGCCGGACTGGTCCGGATCGGCCTGCTGCACCACGTCACCTGGTCGATCAACTCGGTCTGCCACGTCTACGGCGAGCGCCCCTTCGAGCTGCGCCCGGGCGACAAGGCGTCGAACTTCTGGCCGCTGGCCGTCCTCTCGTTCGGGGAGAGCTGGCACAACCTGCACCACGCCGACCCGACCAGCGCCCGCCACGGGGTACTCCGCGGCCAGGTGGACATCTCCGCCCGGGTGATCTGGCTCTTCGAGAAGGTGGGGGCCGCGTGGGACATCCGCTGGCCGAAGCCGGAGCGCATCGCGGCGAAGATGGCCAAAACCCCCGCCACGCGGTAATCGGGTCGGTGCACCGGACGGTCACCTGGCAGGATGGCCGGGTGACCGAGCGGGCGCGGCAACGAGGGACGGCAGGCAAGGCGCTCCGCCCGCAGGATCCCCGACCCACGAGACACATCCGGTCCGGTCCGGCGGCGTGCCGCCGGACCGGACGGGTCAGTCCCCCATCCCCCGGCAGGGCGTCGCCGCGCGCCAGCGAGGTGACGAGATGACAGAGATCAAGCCACCGGCCAAGCCGAGCTCCCGGGTCCGCATGTCGGCCGCGCAGCGACGCGAGCAGCTGATCTCCATCGGCCGGCAGATCTTCGCCGAACGTGGGTTCGACGCCACCTCGATCGAGGAGGTCGCCGCCCGGGCCAAGGTGTCCAAGCCGGTGGTCTACGAGCACTTCGGTGGCAAGGAGGGGCTCTACGCGGTCGTGGTCGACCGGGAGGTCCGCGCCCTGCTCGACCGGATCACCACGGCCCTGACCGCCGGCCATCCCCGCGAGCTGCTGGAGCAGGCGGCACTGGCGCTGCTCGGCTACATCGAGGAGGAGACCAGCGGGTTCCGGGTGCTGGTCCGGGAGTCCCCGCTGATGTCCGCCACCGGCAACTTCAGCAGCGTGATGAACGACGTCGCCCACCAGGTCGAGCACATCCTCGGCGCCGAGTTCAAGAGCCGGGGGTACGACCCCAAGCTCGCCGAGCTGTACGCCCAGGCCCTGGTGGGCATGGTGGCGCTGACCGGGCGCTGGTGGCTGGAGGTGCGCAAGCCCCGCAAGGAGACGGTCGCCGCGCACCTGGTCAACCTGGCCTGGAACGGGTTGTCCCACCTGGAGGCGAAGCCGACCCTGCTCACCCGGCGCGGGCGCTGACCCGACCGGTCGGTGGTGCCGGCTCCGGTCGGCTCAGCGGGTGCCGGGCTCCGGCACGGGCCGACGCCGGTACGCCTCCTCGGCCTCGGCATGTTCGTCCGGGCCGACCTTGTCGTAGAGCCCGGTGGCGAGCAGCAGCATCCCGAAGACCAGCGACACGATGACCGTGGACATCGAGAAGTTGAGGAAGTTCGCGTCGGTCTGCAGGACCATCATCATCGCCAGACCGGTGACCATGAAGACCACCCCGGCGGTCAGGTTCATGTAGTGGCCGAGATTGCTCCGCCGGGACGCGCCGATCAGCAGCACGATCCCGAAGACCACGGAGACCAGCGAGAAGGCCAGGTTGGTCCGCAGACCGAGGGCCCAGTGGCCACCCCGGTCGAAGAGGGGTTCACCCCAGGTCTGCACCACGCCCACCACCCCGAAGACCAGGATGTAGAGCCCGACCAGGGCGGCGAAGGCCCGGTAGAGCGGGCGCGCCGGGTGGTTGACCGGGAAGTGTGCCATGACCTCTCCTCCGTGCCGGGTGACTGATTACTGCGAATTGTCACCCGACACGGCGGAGGAAACCGGCGTTTGCCCAGTTGACGCGCGGGTCAGAGGAGGAGCCGGGCCTCGCGCCAGGCCTTCTGCTCCTCCTCGCTGCCGACCTTGCCGTACATGGCGACCATCAGCAGCACCATGCCGATCACCATGGCGACGATGACCGTGGCGATGCTGAAGTTGAGCACGTTGGCGTCGGTCTGGATGAAGGCCAGCGCGACCAGGCTGAGCACCATGTAGCCGTACGCGAGGATCTGGTTGATCTTGACGTCGATGTTCCGGCCGAGCACCGTACCGAGCACGATCAGCGCCCCGGTAACCAGCGCAAGCAGCGAATAAGCCAGATTCGTGCCCTGGCCGAGGACGAGCGTGTCATCCTGGGCGAAGAAGTTGTCACCGGCGGTCCCGATCACGCCGAGGGCACCGAAGACCACCAGGTAGCCACCGGTAAGCCCGCCGATCGCCCGGTAGATCGGCCGCGCGGGGTGGTTGACGGGGTTATGGGCCATGTCTGAGTCTCCAACACCGTTGGTTGAGGGGTCGGGCACGATTCTCCCGCATGTGGCGCTGTGACGCCGCACACGCCCACCCCGACCGGCCACGACGCCGCCCGGGCGGATCGGGGAATCTGGCCCACCCGCCCGGCGCCCGCCGGGAACCCGGTTCAGCTACTCGGTACCTGCTCGGCCAGGGCCAGCCAGGCCTCCTCGGTCCGTTCCCGCTCGGCGCGCAGCTCGCGGAGCTGGCCGTCCAACTCGGCGACCTTCGCGTAGTCGGTCGCGTGCTGGGCGAGCTGGTCGTGCAGCGCCGCCTCGCGCTGCTCCAGCTTGCTGATCTGGCGTTCCAGCCGGCTGAGTTCCTTGCGGGCGGTACGCGCCTCGGCTGCCGACATGCCGGCCTCGACCGGCCGCTCCACCGCCGGGCGTCCGGTCAACGGGGCGGCCTGGGTACGGGGACCGGCACTCCCGGCCCGGGCAAGGTACTCGTCGACCCCGCCCGGCAGGTGCACCAGGCGCGCGTCGCCGAACATCCCGTACGCCACGTCGGTGACCCGCTCGATCAGGTACCGGTCGTGGCTGGCCACGATGACCGTACCCGGCCAGGAGTCGAGCAGGTCCTCCAGCGCGGCCAGGGTGTCGGTGTCCAGGTCGTTGGTGGGCTCGTCGAAGAGGAGCACGTTCGGCTCGGTGGCGAGCAGGCGGAGCATCTGCAGCCGGCGCCGCTCCCCGCCGGAGAGGTCGCTGACCGGGGTCCAGAGCCGCCGGTCGTCGAAGCCGAAGACCTCGGCGAGCTGCGAGGCGGCCAGTTCCCGGTCACCGAGCTGGACCCGCCGGGCGACCTCCTCCACCGCCTCCAGCACCCGCAGGTGCCCGGGCAACTCGGCCAGTTCCTGGGAGAGGAAGGCCGGCCGGACGGTGGACCCGGTGACGAACCGTCCGGCGTCCGGCCGGGCCACCCCGGCGAGCATGCGCAGCAGGGTGGTCTTGCCGGCCCCGTTGGCGCCGAGGATGGCGATCCGGTCGCCGGGGCCGACCTGCCAGGTGAGGTCGTCCAGGATCAGCTTCGGGCCGGCGTGCAGGGTGACGTGTTCCAGGTCGTACACCTGCTTGCCGAGCCGGGCGGTGGCCAGCTTCTGCAACGACATGGTGTCGCGCGGCGGTGGCACGTCGGCGATCAGGGCGTTGGCCGCATCGATCCGGAACCGGGGCTTGGAGGTCCGGGCCGGTGGGCCCCGGCGCAGCCAGGCGATCTCCTTGCGGAGCAGGTTCTGCCGGCGGGCCTCGGTGGCGGCGGCCACCCGTTCCCGTTCCACGCGGGCCAGCGTCCAGGCGGCGAAGCCGCCCTCGTAGGCGCGGACCGTCTGGTCGGCGACCTCCCAGGTACTGGTGCAGACCGCGTCCAGGAACCAGCGGTCGTGGGTGACCACGACCAGGGCCCCCTTGCGGCCGATCAGGTGCCGGGCGAGCCAGTCGACACCACCCACGTCCAGGTGGTTGGTGGGCTCGTCGAGGATCAGCAGGTCGGCTTCGCGGACCAGCAGTGCGGCGAGCGCCACCCGCCGTCGCTCCCCGCCGGACATCGGCCCGACCGGCTGGTCGAGGCCGAGGTAGGGCATGCCGAGCCCGTCGAGGATGGCCCGCACCCCGGCGTCGCCGGCCCACTCGTGCTCGGCGCCCATGCTCTGGGCCAGCCAGGCGGTGCCGAGCACCACGTCCCGGACGGTGGCTTCGGCGGCGAGGGTGAGGGTCTGCGGCAGCCAGGCGACCCGCAGGTCCCGGCGGTGGGTGACCCGGCCGGCGTCCGGTTCCTCGGTCCGGGTGAGCAGCCGGAGCAGGGTGGACTTGCCGGCGCCGTTGAGCCCGACCACGCCGATCCGGTCGGCGTCGTCGAGGCCGAGGGAGACGTCGGTGAGCAGCGGCCCGGCAGCGCCGTACCCCTTGGACACCCGGTCCAGGTTGACGATGTTGGCCACGACCTCACCTCCCATGATCAAGGCGTCCCGCTCGTGCCGGCCGGCACACGGGACGCCTGCGTTCTAGCCTACGCGGACCGCCGGCCCACCCGCCGACGCGGCTGCGGCCCCCGGTCGCGGCTGCGGCCCCCGGGCGCACCGACGGTCGCGCCCGGTGTACCCGTGGACCGCTGCGGTCAGCCCACCCGGGCGCCGGGTACCGGCCCGTGCGCGGTGCGGACCGCCCGGCACACCCCGGCGGCGGTCAACCCGGCGGCGACCCGCTCGGCGTGCCGGCCGTCGGTGGCGAGGAAGACGCAGGTGGGGCCGGATCCGGAGACGATCCCGGCCAGCGCGCCGGCCTGCGTACCGGCCGCCAGGGTGGCGGCGAGCGACGGTCGGATCGACAGCGCGGCAGCCTGAAGATCGTTGCCCAGCGCGCCGGCGAGCACCCCCGGGTCGTGCTGGCGCAGCGCGGCCAGCAGATCGTCGGTGCTGCCCAGCGGCGCCGGGGCGGAACCGGCGTCGCGTAGCCGGTCCAGCTCGGCGTAGGCGGCCGGGGTGGAGATCCCGCCGTCGGCGACCGCCACCACCCAGTACCAGGAGACGGGACGGGCCAGCACCGGGCTGACCGCCTCCCCGCGGCTGGTGCCGAGCGCGGTGCCGCCGTGGATCAGGAACGGCACGTCCGAGCCGAGGCCGGCGGCGATCCCGGCCAACTCGTCCCGGGAGAGCCCGGTGCCCCAGAGGGTGTCGCAGGCGACCAGGGTGGCGGCGGCGTCCGCGCTGCCGCCGGCCAGCCCGCCGGCGAGCGGGATCTGCTTGCGCAGGTGCAGCCGGGCGTGGGCCGGCACGCCGGTGTACGCGGCGAGCGCCCGGGCCGCCCGGATCACCAGGTTGGACTCGTCCAGCGCCAGCTCACCCGCGCCCTCCCCCTCCATGGTGAGGGTGAGGGTGTCGCCCCGGCGGGCGGTCAGCTCGTCGTGGATCGAGATCGCGTGGTAGACGGTGTTCAGCTCGTGGTACCCGTCCGGCCGGAGCGGACCGACCCCGAGATGAAGGTTGATCTTGGCGGGTGCCCGGACCCGGACCGGTCCGGTGCTCCCCCGCCGCTGGCCGTCCTCGTCGTCCGGTCGCCACGCCTCGGTCACCGGGCGGTACCCCGGACCCGGGACCGGACATCGGACGACTGTTCCACGCTCAACTCCTCGGCGCTCAATCCGCAGCACCCTCCTACCGACACGGCGTCAGCCTAACCGGCGGCCCGGGTACCGACCGGAGCCGACGCGGCGATGGCGGCGAACTGCTCGACGGTGAGCGCCTCGCCCCGGGCGCCCGGGTCCACCCCGGCGGCGGTCAGCGCGGCTGCTGCCGCGTCCGCCCCGCCGGCCCAGCCGGCCAGCGCGGCACGCAGGGTCTTGCGGCGCTGGGCGAACGCCGCGTCCACCACGGCGAAGACCCTCCGCCGGGGTACGTCGTCCCGGGGCGGTTCCCGGCGGGTGAAGGCGACCAGCCCGGAGTCGACGTTCGGCACCGGCCAGAACACGTTCGGCGGTACCTTCCCGGCCGGCCGGGCGTGGGCGTGCCAGGCGAGCTTCACCGACGGAATGCCGTAGACCTTGGAACCCGGCCCGGCGGTCAACCGGTCGGCGACCTCCTTCTGCACCATCACCAGACCGCTCCGCAGGCTCGGCAGCTCGGCGAGCAGGTACAGCACCACCGGCACGGCGACGTTGTAGGGCAGGTTCGCCACCAGCGCGGTGGGCGCCGGGTCGGCCAGGTCGGCCGCGGTGACCCGCAGCGCGTCCGCCCGGTGCACGGTGAGCCGGTCGGTGGCACCGGGGCCGGCGTACCGGGCGGCGGTCTCCGGCAGGGCGCCGGCCAGCACCGGGTCGATCTCCACCGCGTGCACGTGCGCCGCCGCCGGGAGCAGCCCGAGGGTGAGCGAGCCGAGCCCCGGCCCGACCTCCAGCGCCACGTCGTCCGGGGCGAGCCCGGCGGCGGCGACGATGCGCCGCACCGTGTTGGGGTCGTGGACGAAGTTCTGGCCGAGCTTCTTGGTCGGTGACACGCCCAGCCGGGCGGCCAACTCCCGGATCTCCGCCGGGCCGAGGAGACCGGTCATGCCGTGCAGCCTATGGCATGTAAGGAAGGGCCCCTTCTTAACGCTTTCGGTAGAGGAAGGGCCCCTTGTTAACACCTCAGTGCCAGCTCAGCTCCACGCCAGCTCAGCTCCACGGGCCGAAGACCCGCTCCCCGGTGGCCGAGACGGCGGCGCAGAGCTCGTCCAGGTCGACGCCGGTGGTCTCCGCCAGCGACCGCATGGTCAACGGGATCAGGTAGGAGGCGTTCGGCCGCCCCCGGTGCGGCGTCGGCGTGAGGTACGGCGCGTCCGTCTCCACCAGCATCTGGTCGGCCGGGGTGAGCCTCGCCGCCTCGCGTAGCGCCTGAGCGCTGGCGAAGGTCACCGTGCCGGCGAAGCTCAGCACGTACCCGCGCCGGACGCACTCGGCGGCGAAGTCGGCGTCGCCGGAGAAGCAGTGCAGCACCACGGTGTCCGGCGCGCCCTCCGAGTCGAGTACCCGCAGCACGTCGGCGTGCGCGTCCCGGTCGTGGATGACCAGCGCCTTGCCGTACCGCTTGGCGATGGCGATGTGTGCCCGGAAGCTCTCCTCCTGGGCGGCCCGCCCCTCGTCGCCGGTCCGGAAGTGGTCCAGGCCGGTCTCGCCGATCCCGCGTACCCGGTCGAGGGTGGCGAGCGCCTCGATCTGGCGCAGCGCCTCGTCCAGGTCGGGCAGCCGGGGCGCCTCGTTCGGGTGCAGCGCCACGGTTGCCAGCACCGCCGGGTACCGGTCGGCCACCTCGGCCCCCCACCGCGAGGAGGCCACGTCCACGCCCACCTGGATTAGCCGGTCCACCCCGACCGAGGCGGCGAGGTCGATGACCGCCCCGACCGGGTCGTCGACCGGCTGCCCGGTGGACGGCCCGGCGCCGCCGGGCGTACCCGCCTCGGCGACGGTGATGTCCAGGTGGGTGTGGCTGTCGGGCACCGGGCTCGGCAACGGCTCGGGTGCCGGCGGGAACTCACCCGCTCGCCGGGCGGCGCGCTGGCGGCGGGACTCGGTCGGCTCACTCATCGCCGCCAGCATCACACATCCGTTCCGGCCCGGCGCCGCCTCCCGGACCTGCGCCCGCCACCCGTCACCTCAGGACCAGACCTACCCGTCGCCCGTCGCCCCGTCGTCTCAAGATCCTCTCAAGATCTGCTCAAGATCTGCTCAAGATCTACGGCGGCCCCCTTCCGGCCACGGATGGTGCTGGCATCATCACCAGACCGGTCCTGGGGAGAACCGGCAGTACGGAGACGGGGGACGACGGCACCAGCCGCCGGCTCCGGAGAGCGTGCCTCGGGGAGGGTGGGACCGGCCGGGACGCCGGCCGGTCCCGGCACGCCACCCGCTGTTCACCCAGACGGCATCCGGCAAAGCTAGGTTGCGCCGGTGAGCGTCATGCCTGCCACCAGCGGCTCCCCGGAGGCACCCGCCGGGTTGCACGTGACGTACGACGGCGCGGTCCACCCCGCGCGCGAGATCGCCCGAGGGGCGGCGTACGAACTCTTCAGTGCCCGTGAGCTGGCCGGGTTCGAATGGACCTCCCGCACGGACGCGCCGCTGCCGTGGCACCGGGTCGTCCACGTCACCGAGGTCGACGCGGTACACGGCGTACCCGATGCGGGTGAGGAACCGGAAGCGCCGCTGCTGGCTCCGGTGCACCGCAACCGGGGCTGGGCCGACCTGCACCGGCTCAGTCAGCAGCCGGCGGCGGCCGACGACCCGGTAGTGGCCGCGCTGCGCGCCTCGGCACGGATCCGCCGGGGTACCCGGATGATCAAGGTGCTCTCCGCCCGCCAGCTCGCCGACTGCCTGCGCGGGCAACTGCCGTACGGCTTCTGCCACCGCGAGCACGACGTCGCCCACCTGCGTACCCCGTCCAGCCTGGCCGTGCTGCGGACCGACGACCGGGTCGGAGACGACACCGACGTGGCGTACGTGCTGCGCTGGCGGGCAATTGACGGATGCGACTACGCCAGCCCGGTCGGTTCGTCCTACCGGGGGCTGACCGTCATGCCGCCCGGCGACCGGATCGGCGCGGCGGTGCTGGGTACCGGTTTCCTGCCCAGCGGCGCGCAACTGGTCCCGGAGTTCGTCACCCGGGACTTCGCCGACCTGCCCCTGCCGGCGCACGCCACCCTGGTCGCCTATCCGGGCGACGGGGTGGAGGTGGTGCTCTACACCTACCAGGCGGAACAGCGCGGCTGGCTGCGGATGGCCGGGCCCCGGTGGCGCCATCTGCTGGCCGGCGTGCCGAGGCTCTCCCCCGATCAGGACTATTTGCCGGTCGGTGAAACGCCCCGGTCGACCGTGCTGGTCGGCGCGCTCCCCGACGGCGGACACGAGGCGGTGGCCGATCCCCCCGGCGGGTTCCGGGTGCTCGCGGCCGCCCGGGCGGCCCGCCATTCGGTGACCCGGGTCAGCCGCCGGGTCCGGTACGCGACCTGGCGCGGCGTGCCGGGCGTCGTGCTCCGCGAGGAGACCGGCTGGCTGCGGTTGCGGCTGTGCCGGCCGGACGTGGCGGCGGTCGGGACGGTCGGCGCCCGGTGTGTCGAACGCGGCATCTACGAGACCTGGGCGCCGGTCGGCGACGTGACCGACGACCGGACGGTCGACCTGCCGTACCCGGCCTGAGGCCGCCGGCTGGACCTGTGGCGCCGGTCAGGGCCGCCCGTCCTGCCGGCGGACCGGTCGGTACGGCCGGCTCGGCCCGCCAGCCGGGCCGGCCCCTCGTCTCGGTACGGTCGGCTCAGCCCTCCAGCCGGGCCAACTCCTCGTCCACGATGGATGGGTCGAGTTTGCGGAAGACCGGCTTCGGGGCGGCCAGCGGGCGACCCGCCGCCAGGGGCACCGACTCCCAGCGGGCACCGACCGTGTAGTCCCCGGTCAGCACCGGGTACGACGGACCGCCGTCGAGATCCTCGACCTCGACGATGGACGGCATCGGGGCGTGCACCCCGGTGCCGCCGAGCAGCTCGTGCACCTTCTGCGCGGAGTGCGGCAGGAACGGGGTGAGCAGCGTGTTGGCGTCACTGACCACCTGGAGCGCGACGTGCAGGATGGTGCCCATCCGAGGCTTCTCGGCCTCGCTCTTGAGCTTCCACGGCGCCTGGTCGGAGAGGTACCGGTTGGCCTCGGCGACCACCTTCATCGCCTCGCTGATGGCCTGCTTCTGCCGGTGCTTCGCGATCAGGTCACCGACCGTGTCGAAGCCGGCGCGGGCGACCGCGAGCAGCGCCTCGTCCGCCTCGGTCAGGCCGGCCGGGTCGATCGGCGGGATGGCGCCGAAGTTCTTCGCGGCCATCGAGATGGACCGGTTGACCAGGTTGCCCCAGCCGGCGACCAGCTCGTCGTTGTTCCGGCGGAGGAACTCCGCCCAGGTGAAGTCGGTGTCGTTGCTCTCCGGACCGGCGACCGCGATGAAGTAGCGCAGGGCGTCGGCGTCGTACCGCGCCAGGAAGTCGCGGACGTAGATGACCACCTGGCGGGAGGAGGAGAACTTGCGCCCCTCCATGGTCAGGAACTCGCTGGAGACCACCTCGGTGGGGAGGTTGAGCCGGCCGAGCGGGCCGGGCTCGCCGTCCCGGCTGCCCTCGCCGGAGTAGCCGAGCAGCAGCGCCGGCCAGATCACCGAGTGGAAGACGATGTTGTCCTTGCCCATGAAGTAGTAGCTCCGGGCGTCCTTACCCTGACTGTCGGTGGACCACCACTTCCGCCACGCCTCGGGGTCGCCGGAACGGCGGGCCCACTCGATGGAGGCGGAGAGGTAGCCGATCACCGCGTCGAACCAGACGTAGATCCGCTTGTCGGAGCGGTCCCGCCAGCCCTCCAACGGGATCGGTACGCCCCACTCCAGGTCGCGGGTGATGGCCCGGGGCTGGAGGTCGGCCAGCAGGTTCTTCGAGAACCGCAGCACGTTGGTGCGCCAGCCCTCCCGGCTGTCCAGCCAGCGGCCGAGCGCGTCGGCGAGGGCAGGCAGGTCGAGGAAGAAGTGCTCGGTCTCGACGAACTGCGGGGTCTCGCCGTTGATTTTCGACTTCGGTTCGATCAGGTCGATCGGGTCGAGCTGGTTACCGCAGTTGTCGCACTGGTCACCCCGGGCGCTGTCGTACCCGCAGATCGGGCAGGTGCCCTCGATGTAGCGGTCGGGCAGGGTACGGCCGGTGGACGGGGAGATGGCCCCCATGGTCACCTTGGGCACGATGTAGCCGTTGCGGTGCATCCCCTCGAAGAGGTCCTGCACCACGCGGTAGTGGTTGCCGGTGGTGGTCCGGGTGAACAGGTCGTAGGAGAGCCCGAGCCCGTGCAGGTCCTCGACGATCACCCGGTTGTACCGGTCGGCCAGCTCGCGGGGGGTGACACCCTCCTTGTCGGCCTGCACCTGGATCGGGGTGCCGTGCTCGTCGGTGCCGGAGACCATGAGCACGTCGTGGCCTGCCATCCGCATGTACCGGCTGAAGACGTCGGAGGGGACACCGAACCCGGAGACGTGGCCGATGTGCCGGGGGCCGTTGGCGTACGGCCAGGCGACCGCCGCGAGAACGTGACTCATGGAGGCAAGCCTAATGACCGTCCCCGGCCGGCTGCGAACCAATAGGCACCGGCCGGCGGTCCGGCCCCGTACACCCGGCCAAGGCTCGTCCCATTTGTCGCCGACACGCGCCCTGAGCTGCACCATGTTCCTTCCCGGCCGGTGTCCAATGGTCGTCGTGACTGGCAGACCAGCCGCGCCGCGGCCGGACGACGCCCCGCGCCCCGACGTGTCCGCAGCCCCTACGGCCGAGCCGGGGACCGAGCCACGTCCCCGGGTACCCGACGCCCGGGGCGCGCCGGGCGGCCAGGGTGGCCCGACCGGCAAGGGCAGCAAGGGCGGCCCGACCAGCCCCGAGGGCCCGGCCGGCGCAGCCAACCAGGCCGGCACCGGGCCGACGGTGGCCCCGTTCGCGGGGGCCCGTCCGTCCCGGCCGGCGTCCCTCGCGGACCTGCCGGGCGGCATCGAGCCGACCATCGGCGCCCCGGCGCACGTGGTACCCCGCCGGGTACCGGTCGGCTCCCGCCCCCAGGTACCCACGGCCGACCCGGGCCCGGCGGGCGGTACCGGGGAGGACGGCGATCAGGAGCCCGCCTTCTGGCTGCCGATCGAGGAGGTGCACTGGGACGGCACACCGGTCCGGGAGGAGATTGCACCGGACACCGGCCCGGCCCGGATCCTGGCCGGTCGGGCGGGCCGTCGGCGCCCCACCCGACCGGTGCCCCACGGGCCGCTACCCGGGCTGGCGCTGCTGATCCTGCTGATGCTGCTGGCCAGCTTCTTCGGCTGGGTGAGCGCCGAGCCGTTCTGGCTAGCCGTCGGGCACGGCAGGAACGGCACGGTGGTGGTCGCCGGCTGCACCGGTAGCGGGTTGGAGCAGCGGTGCCGGGGTGACTTCGTCCTGGGGGACGACTTCGTCGTGCACGGCGTACGGATCGCCGGGGTCGGCCCGGAGCAGCGGCAGCCGCGCACTGTCCTTCCGGCGAGGATGGTCAGCGCCAGTTCCACCACGGCGTACGTCGACGGATCCGGCGCGGTCGCCCACCTGCGCTGGCTGCTCGGACTGGGCCTGGTCCTGCTCTGCGGGGTGGCTGCCGGCTGGGCCACCGGAGCGGCCCGGTTCACCGAGCCGTGGGCCCGCCGGGGTGCCACGTGGGCCGGGTTCTGCGCGCCGGTCCTGCTCGCCAGCGGTTTCCTGGTCGCCGCGTTCTGAGACGGTGCGGCGGGGCGGGGACGGTGATCAGCCGGTGGTGTGCACCACCGCGTAGACCTCCCGGCGACGCAGGCCGTACCCGCCCGCCACGGCCGTGATCGCATCCCGGCGGGACGCCCCGGCAGCCTCCCGCTCGGCCACCTCGGCGCGCAGCGTCGCGTCGTCGGGCCGGGCGACCGGGGCCGGCGCCGCGCCGGCCACCACCAGGGTGATCTCACCACGTGGTGGGCTGGCCGCCGCCCACTCGGCCAACTCGCCGAGCGGCCGGCGGAGCACCTCCTCGTAGGTCTTGGTCAACTCCCGGGCCAGGGCGGCCGGCCGGTCCGCGCCGAAGACCGCGGCCAGGTCGGCCAGGGCCCCGGCGATCCGGTGCGGGGCCTCGAAGAAGACCAGGGTCCGCTCCTCGGTGGCCAGGGCGCGCAACCTGCTGCGCCGACCGGCCGGCGTACGGGGCAGGAACCCTTCGAAGCAGAACCGGTCACAGGCCAGCCCGGAGAGGGCCAGCGCGGTGGTGACCGCACTCGGCCCGGGGGCGGCGGTGACCGGGGCGCCCGCATCGAGCGCACCCCGCACCAGCCGGTAGCCCGGGTCGGAGACGCTGGGCATGCCACCGTCGGTGACCAGCGCGACCACCGCACCACCGGTGATCGCGTCGACCAGTTCCGGGGTACGGCGTTCCTCGTTGCCCTCGAAGTAGCTGACCACCCGGCCGGTGACGGTGACCCCGAGGTCCCGGGCCAGCCGGGCCAGCCGGCGGGTGTCCTCGGCCGCCACGATGTCGGCGCTGGCGAGGGTGTCCCGCAGCCGGTCGGAGGCGTCTGCGGGGTTGCCGAGTGGCGCCCCGAGCAGAATCAGGCGTCCACCATCGGACAATTCACCCACAACGCCACTCCCTTATCGACACACGTGCCGGCCAACCATAGGCGGAGCGCCCCTTCCGCCCCTCCAGCAGCCTACGATCGCGGGGTGACCCAGGCGTCGACAGCGCAGACCACGAGCGGGAGCAGCCCGGAATCGGGCACCCCCACCGGCCAGCTCCTTCCCGCCGAGACCGGCGGCGGTGGCCTTCCGCCGATCCTCCGGCGCCGGCTGGCCCCGTTGGACGCCCGCTTCGACGTCAATTCCTGGCTCGCCACCGCCGTGGTGGTGGCGATCGCCGCCATCCTGCGCTTCGTCGGGCTGAGCTCCCCCAAGGGCAAGATCTTCGACGAGGTCTACTACGCCACGGACGCACACAACCTGCTCACCCGTGGTTTCGAGTGGGACGAGAAGAACAACACCGCCGCGTACGTGGTACACCCTCCGCTGGGCAAGTGGATGATCGCCCTGGGCGAGTGGATCTGGGGCTACAACGAGCTGGGCTGGCGCTTCTCCGCCGCCCTCGTCGGTTCGCTCTCCGTCCTGCTGCTGGTTCGCATCGCCCGGCGGATGTTCCGGTCCACGGTGCTCGGCTGCGCCGCCGGGCTGCTGCTCGCCCTGGACGGCTTCCACCTGGTGCTCTCCCGCACCGCCCTGCTCGACATCTTCCTGCTCTTCTTCGTGCTGGCCGCGTTCGGCGCGATCGTGCTCGACCGGGACGCACGCCGCCGGCGGTGGCTGCGGGCGCTGGAGGCCGGGCTGGACCCGACGCTGCCGGGTCGGGCCGGGCGTCCGGCGTTCTCGCTGGCCGCGGTGCCCTGGTGGCGGCTGCTGGCGGCGGTCCTGCTCGGCTGTGCGATCTCGGTCAAGTGGAGCGCGCTCTACTTCGTCCCGGCGTTCGGAATCCTGGTGCTCATCTGGGAGGCCGGGCTGCGCCGCTCGGTCGGGGTACGCCGACCGTGGCGGGACGCGCTGCTGGCGGAGCTGCCCTGGCTGGTCCTCGCCGGGATGATCGTGGTGCTGGCGTACATCGCCACCTGGTCGGGCTGGCTGCTCACCGACGGCGGCTACTACCGGCACTGGCGCCAGTCCCAGGGCAGGAACGAGTTGCCGGTGATCGGCGCCCTGCAGAACCTCTGGGAGTACCACCGGGCCGCATACGACTTCCACACCACGCTGGACCGGCCGCACAAGTACCAGTCCTGGCCGTGGCAGTGGCTGCTGCTCGGCCGCCCGGTGGCCTTCTACTGGTCCAGCGAGGGCGCCTGCGGGGCGGCCAGCTGCGCCGCCGAGATCCTGCTGCTCGGTACGCCGATCCTCTGGTGGTCGTTCCTGCCGGCCCTGGTCGCACTGGTCTGGCTGGGCATCGCCCGGCGGGACTGGCGGGCCGGCACGATCCTGCTCGGCGCCGCCGCCGGCCTGCTTCCCTGGTTCTGGTACGCGCTGGACGGCCGGACCATGTTCGTCTTCTACGTGGCGCCGGCCCTGCCGTTCCTGGTGCTCGCCGTCGTCTACGTGCTCGGAGCGATCATCACGCCCGGCCAGCCGGCCGAGGACGGCCCGCCGACCCGGCAGCCGGCGACGACCACACCGCCCCCGGACACCCCGGCCCCCGCCGATAGGGCGCCGGCCACCGGATCGAACCCGGAGGCCGTTGAGGACACGGCAGCGGCGAGAGCGGCGGACCGCCGGCTACTCGGTTCGATCATCGCCGGCGGGTACGTCCTGGTGGTCGCGGCCTGCTTCGCGTACTTCCATCCGATCTTCGTCGGCAAGCTGATCCCGTACGCCGAATGGTCGGCCCGGATGTGGCTCGACGGCCGCTGGATCTGACCTCGCCCGGAGAACCACGGCGCAACGCCACTGCCCGGTCCGGTGGAATACCATCGGACCGGGCAGTGGCGTCGATGTCAGGCAATGCCGGCGATCAACCAGATGGTCTTGGCCACTGACGTTTTCCCTGGTCGGACGAGCCGCCGCCGACACCACTCGGGGCCACGGGCAATACTGGACCAGACCGGGAACAGCGCCGGATAACAGCCCCCGGATAACAGAGAAGCGCGCCCCGATCGCCTGCCACGGGGGAAGCGGGCGATTGGGGCGCGCATGTTGAGCTTAACCACCCCGGATCACCGGCACAACGGGTCGCCTCTGGTCAGATTTCCGACCGACGAACCGCACCGGAAGTGGTTTACATCATGCACGTGATCTGATGTGACAATCCATGAACCCAAGGTCACCGAACGGTGATCAGCGGATCGACGGCGCCCACTTCCACCAGCCACAGAGGTATCGACAGAGTTCGTTCTGCGTTTACGGTGGGAAGGCCCGCCGGCAAGCTCCCCCAGGCGGAATGGCGGGCGATCACCAACGACCCGTGGGAGTCCCGATGACCCGTACGCTCCGCTGGCTCGCCGGCCTGCTCGCCGCCCTCACCACAGCCACCGCCGGGCTGGCCGCCCCCGCCCAGGCCGCCACCGTCTCGGTACCGCTGCGCACCCTGATCGCCGACCTGCCCGTCGCCTCCGAGAACCGCACCGGCTACAGCCGCGACCTCTTCCCGCACTGGACCGACGCGGACGGGGACGGCTGCAACACCCGCTACGAGGTGCTCATCGCCGAGGCGGTCACCCGACCGTCGGTCGGCTCGGGCTGCTACCTCACCGGCGGGCGCTGGTACTCGTACTACGACGCGGCCTACTGGACCAACCCGTCCGACCTGGACATCGACCACATGGTCGCGTTGGCCGAGGCGTGGGACTCCGGGGCCCGCAACTGGACCACGTCCCGCCGCCAGTCGTACGCGAACGACCTCGGCGACGTACGGTCACTGGTCGCCGTCACCGACAACGTCAACCAGGCCAAGGGCGACCAGGACCCGGCAACCTGGATGCCGACGTACGAGCGGTGCCGGTACATCGCCGAGTGGGCTGCGGTGAAGACCCGGTGGCGGCTGACCGTGGACAATGCCGAGAAGAGCGCGTTGACCAGCTACGCCAGCTCGTGCTCGAACATCACGATCACCGTGACCCACGCGTACTGAGCCGGCTCGACGCGGGTGCCGGCTGCCGGCCGGCACCCCGTCCGGGTGGTCAGCCCGTCCGGGTGGTGACCCCGTCCGGGTGGTCAGCCCGTCCCCCGTGGTCAGCCGGTCCGGCGGGTGCCCGCCCGGGGCAGCCAGCCGAGGAACTGGTGCCGAAGTTCAGCCACCGGCAGTTGGTCCAGGTCACCCATCGCCCGGACCAGGCAGGCGCCGAGGTAGATACCGAGCGCCGCCCCGGTACCGACGTACTCGTCCAGCAGCCCGCTCCGCTTGGCGGGGCAGGGCCAAGCCGTACCACACTCGGCACAGGTCCAGCCGGGCCGCTCGGGCAGGTGACCGGCCGCGCCCGGCCCGGCATCCGCTCCACCGGAACCCGGTCCGGCATCCGTCTGGCTGGTCATGACCGCGCTGATCCTCCCGCACCTCGATGCCGTCACCCGATCCACGCCGCAGGACTGGCCCGGCCGACCCGAAGGCTCCGAAGGCTCCGAAGGCCAGGGTCAGGGTCAGGGCGTGGCCCCGGACGCACGGGCCGATCCGGTCGGTGCCGGCAATCGGCCAGACCGGTAAGCGTCCGCGCGGCCGAATTCGTTACCGGCCCCGGGGAGCCCGGACCGACCCCGGCCGCCTGTAACAGTGACACCGGCCGCGCCCCCTCCGGCCCGGAGCATCATCCGAAGTGGACATGGCTATAGTCGCGCGGTGATCATCTACCTCCGACGATCCGCCGCTGTCCTGTCCGGGCTGCTGATGACCATGGCGCTGCTCGGCGCCCCGCCGGCCACAGCCGACGAGGAACCGCCCCCCGAGCCACCCAAGGTGGAACTGGTCCTCGACGTCAGCGGTTCGATGCGGGCCCGCGACATCGACGGCCGCAGCCGCATCGCCGTCGCCCAGCAGGCCTTCAACGAGGTGGTGGACGCCCTCCCCGACAACACCCAGCTCGGTATCCGGGTGCTCGGCGCCACCTACCCCGGCAAGGACAAGAAGATCGGTTGCCAGGACACCCAGCAGATCGTGCCGGTCGGCCCGGTCGACAAGAACCAGGCGAAGGCCGCCGTCGCCACGCTGCGTCCCACCGGCTTCACCCCGGTCGGACTCGCGTTGCGCGCCGCCGCCCAGGACCTGGGCACCGGTGCGACGACCCGGCGGATCGTACTGATCACCGACGGCGAGGACACCTGCGCCCCACCCGACCCGTGCGAGGTCGCCCGGGAACTGGCCGCCCAGGGCACCCGGCTGGTGGTGGACACCCTCGGCCTCGCCCCGGACGAGAAGGTGCGCCGGCAGTTGCTCTGCATTGCCGCCGCCACCGGTGGCACGTACACCGCCGCACAGAGCGTCGAGGAACTGACCGGCCGGATCAAACAACTCGTGGACCGGGCCCGGGACACGTACACCCAGACCCCCGCCCTGGTCGGCGGCGGTGAGCAGTGCGCGGATGCCCCGCTGCTCGCCCCCGGGGTCTACACCGACCGGGAACGCTTCTCCGAGCACCGCTGGTACCGGGTACCGGTCCGACCCGGGCAGGAACTGCGCGCCTCGGTGAGCATCGCGCTCGACCGGCCGGTGAACCGGGACTACGGGGTACTGCTGCGGGCCACCGCGCCGGACGGCCGGGAACTGGTCCGGGGCGCGGACGCCGGCAGTGGACGCACCGACATCCTCTCCGCCGGCCTGCGCTGGTCGGCGACCGATCCGGACGACGAGCGGGAGGACGACGGTCCGGCGGACGGGGAGTCCGGTACCGACGCACCGGTCCTCGTCTGCCTGGTGATCAGCAACTCGCTCGCGCCGCAGGCCGGTACCGGCACCAACCCCGGCATGCCGGTGGAGTTGACCATCGACGTGGTCGACTCCGCACCCGGCCCCGGTGCCCCCGACCTCGGTCGGGGCTGGCTGCTGCTCGCCCTGCTCACCGTCGCCGGACTGCTCACCGGCCTGCTCGCCGGCCTGTTGACCCGCTGGTGGGTCGCCACCTGGAGGAACTGATGGGTACCCCGACCGTCCGCCGGCTCGCCGCGCTGCTCGCCGCCACCGGTCTCGGACTGCTGCCGGCCGGTGCCGCCCTGGCCGACCCCTCCCCCTCCCCGGGGGCGGCCACCGTCACCAAGGCCGGTACGTCATTCCTCACCGCCACCGTCATCGCCCCGGGCCAACCGGTCCGGGTCGGCGCCTCCCACGGCGAGTACCTCTACTGGGCGTTCCCCGCCTCAGCCGGCGAGGTACCCGACATCCGCGCCACCGTGTCGTACCCGGCCGGCCGGGCCCGTACCGGACCGGCGACCTGGACCATCGACGTCTTCGACGGCCTGCGCCGGCGGCAGGCGTGCACCGCCGGGGCGCAGACCCCGACCGTGCCGGCCGGCACGACCACGGTGCAGCTCGGCTGTACCCTGCGCACGGTGCGCTCCTGGGCGGAGCCGTGGTCCGGCGACCCGCTGCCCGGCACGTACTACATCCGGCTGTCGGTGAGTACGGTGGCCGAACCCGACCTCGGTTTGCCGGTGGAGGTCGAACTCCTGGTCGGCGCCGGCGGGGAGGGCGACGGCGGGGACGGCGGGGACGGCAGCCTCGCCGCTCCGCTCGTCCCGCCGGTCAAGGCCGGCAAGGTGCTGACCGACGCCGAGGCCAACTCCGTACCGGCCGAGGAGGACGACGGGTACGACCTCGGGGACTGGCTGCCCGCCCCCTCGTCACGCTGGCTCTGGAGCACGGCCGGCGGGATCCTCGCCGCCGTCGCCGGCGTGGTCGGCTTCGGCCTCACCCGCCGCCGCTGAGTGCAAGGAAGGGCCCCTTATTATCGCTTTCGGTATAGGAAGGGGCCCTTCCTAACACCTCACCCGTCGAGCCCGCCTCACCCGTCGAGCCCGCCTCACCCGTCAAGCCCGCCGAGCCCGTCGAGCCCGCCTCACCCGTCAAGCCCGCCGAGCCCGTCAAGCAGGTCGACCAACTGGGCGGCGTTGTGTTGCGCGTTGTCACCCGCGCAGTTGTTCATGAGTACGTGCGTCTCCCGGGCCCGACCGGCCAGGGCCCGCAGCCTCGGTACCCACTCCCGCAGTTCCTCCTCGCGGTACCGGTACCGGAACTTCTCCTCGATGTCCCGACTCGTCCACCGGTCACTGCGCCCGTGGAACCGGACCACCGCCAGGTCGGCGGTCACCTCGGCCAGCGGCGGTACCGACGACGGATGCCCCTGCGGCATGTCCACACAGACCAGCGGCAGCTCGTGGGCGCGCAGAAAGTCGACCGTCTCCCGGGCAGCGTCGTCGGTGAACCAGGAGGAGTGCCGGAACTCGATGGCCACCGGCAGCGGCCGGCAACGCGCGGCGACCTCCAGCACGGTCTGCCGACGGGCGGCGGACCGGGTGAACCAGGGCGGGAACTGGAACAGCACCGCACCCAGCTTCCCGGCCGACACCAGCGGACCGAGAGCGGAGAGGAACCGGTCCCAGACCTGCTCGTACGTCCGCCTCGGCAGATCGGCCGGGTAGACGTACCGCTTGTCGGTCCCCGGCCGCAGATCGGCGTACAGCGCCTCCGGCCGGGTGGGGTGGCCGGTCAACAGGCTGAACGCCTTGATGTTGAACAGGAAGTCCGCCGGGGTCCGCTCGACCCACAGTCCGGCGGTCCGCTCGCTCGGCGGGTGGTAGTAGGTCGCGTCGACCTCGACCAGGTCGAACCGGCTGGCGTAGTAGCCCAGCCGCGCGGCGGGCGTCACCGCCTCGGCCGGGTACCAGCCGGAGGCGATCAGAGCCTTGTCGGTCCATGACGCGGTGCCTACCCGGACGTTGCCCACTGCGGTACTTTCACCCGTGATGGCGACCGTGAAACTGACCGCCGACCGGGTTCTGGCGTGGCGGCTCCGCCGGCACCTGCTGCACCGGCCGACCGGTACCGGCGTCGATGCGGACCCGGACGGGGTGTCGGTCGTGGCGCGGCTCTGCGGGGTACAGGCGCAGGTGGCGTCCGCCGCCGCGCAGGCCGTCGCGGCCCGGCAGGCCCACCCGGCCCCGGGTACGGTGACCGCCGCCCTGGCCGACCGAAGGCTGCTGCGGACCTGGGCCATGCGGGGCACCCTGCACCTGCTCACCACCGCCGACGCCCCGGCCTACCTGTCCCTGCTGGCCGCCGCCCGGACCTGGGAGAAGGGGGCCTGGCAGCGCACCTTCGTCACGGTCCGGCAGCTCGACGCGATCGCCGAGGCGACGTACGCGGCCCTGGACGGCCGGATCCTGACCCGGGAGGAACTGGCCGCCGAGATCGTCGAGCGGACCGGGGACGCCGGCCTCGCCGACCCGCTCGCCTCCGGCTGGGGTGCGGTGCTCAAGCCCCTCGCCTGGCAGGGGCTGCTGATCAACGGTCCGACCCGGACGACGGAACGGGACGGCGGTCCGACCCGGACGACGGATCCGGTGAACGGTCCGACCCGGACAGTGGAGCCGGCCAGCGGCAGGGGCCGGGCCGGCCGGGTCACCTTCACCCGGCCGGACACCTACCTGCCCGACTGGTCGGGGCTGCCCGACCCGGCGGTAGCCGCCACCACCGTCGTACCGGCCTACCTCGGGGCGTACGGACCGGCCACCCCGGAGACCTTCGACGCCTGGCTCTGCCGGGGCGCCACCCGGAAAGCAACCCTCCGCTCCTGGTTCGCCGAGCTGGTGTCGACCGGTGAACTGGTGACCGTGGCGGTGGACGGCGAGCCGGCGTACGCCCGCGCCGCCGACGTCGACGACATCGCCACGGCGGTACCCGTCGACGGGGTACGCCTGCTGCCCGCCTTCGACCAGTGGATCCTCGGGCCGGGCACGAAGGACACGATGATCATCCCGGCCGGGCGGCGCAGCTCGGTGAGCCTGGCCGCCGGTTGGATCGCCCCGACCGTGGTGCACCAGGGTCGGGTGGTCGGCACCTGGACGCCGCGCGACGGCGTACCCGAGGTGACCCTCTGGCCGGAATCCCCGCCTGTGCCGGCGGAACAGATCGAGGCCGAGGTGGCCCGGCTTCAGACGTACCTCGGAAAGGACGACGACGATGCGTGACCTCCTCCCCGATGCGGTCGCCGTCGCGGTGGCCGGGCCGGCGGACTGGACCGGGACACTGCTGCCGGAGGAGGCGGCGTGCCTCAGCCCCCGGGCGGTGGAAAGCCGGCGCCGTGACTACGCCGCCGGGCGCACCTGCGCCCGGCGGGCCCTGGCCGCGCTGGGTCTCGCCCCGATACCGGTCACCTCGGCCCCGGACCGCTCCCCGGTCTGGCCTTCCGGGGTGGTCGGCGCGATCACCCACACCAACGGCTACTGCGCCGCGGTCGCCGCCCGCAGCGACGAGATCCGGTCGGTCGGCATCGACGCCGAGCAGCACCAGGTTCTCGACCCCGGGGTACGCCGGATGGTCTGCCTGCCGGAGGAGTTGGACTGGTGGGCGGCGCAGGACGACGACATCTCCTGGCCGGCGGTGATCTTCAGTGCGAAGGAGACGGTCTACAAGATCTGGCACCCGATCGTCCGCGCCTGGCTGGGCTTCCACGACGCCCGACTGGAGATCCACCCCGACGCGGGGGCCGGGTCCGGTCCGGTCGACGCAGCCGGCACCTTCGTCGCGCACATCGTGCAGGCCAAGGTGGACGAGGCGGCCGGGCAGGTCACCGACCCGCCCACGGTGATCTCCGGCCGGTTCCTGGTCGCCAACGGCCTGGTCCGCACCGCCGCCTACCTGCCGGCCCGCTGACCTGGCCGTGCCGGCTCCAGCGACGGTCACGCCTGGCCGGTCCCAGCTCGTGTGCCGCGTCATGGCCGCCGAGCCGTTTTCGTTGCGCCCGGACACCGGGCCATTCGCCAGCTGGCCGGTTGACACTTGTGTCCCGCGCCTGGGCGCGGGACACAAGTGGGGAGGATCGGAGCTGGTCGGGCAGCAGTTGCGCAGGCAGCGATCCAGCCGATCAACTACACCTCGCAGCCCTGTCCATCCCGGCTGGACGGATATCAGAACCGGGCCTACTAGTGCCTCGTCATGCAGCCTTGAACGGGCAATCCGGGTGGCGGATCTTTGAGTTGATCGCGAATCCGGTTTTCGGGCGTGCTCGCTGGTTGCGCCAGCGGATGTAGCCGCCGATGGCGGCATCCTGCTCAGCGTGGTTGCGGTGGTCGGTGCCGTTGAGGGCGAAGTACCGCACGGCGGCGAACTCGGCCTCGATCCAGTTCAGCCACGACGCGTAGGTCGGTAGGAACACCAACTCCACCTGGTTGGCCGCGCACCAGGCACGGACCTCGGGGTGCTTGTGCGGGGAGAAGTTGTCCAGGATCAGGTAGAGGGTCTGGTCGGGCCAGCGGCGGCGCAGCACCTTGAGGAAGGACAGGAACTCGCGCCAGCGTTTCCGGTCGCGGATGCGGTAGTGCAGCTTGCCGGTGGTCAGGTCCAGGGCGGCGATCATGTGCCGCACGCCCTGGTCGCGGGTGTAGGTGGCCCGTAGCCGTGTGGGTTGACCCTTCGGGCGCCAGGCGCGTCCGGGGCGAGGCTGCAGGTTCAGTGGCCCGAACTCGTCAACGCAGATCACCCGCCCGGCGACGGGCGGATGATCGTAGAGGTCCAGGATCCGGCGCATCTTCGACGTGAACTCAGGGTCGGTGCTGGCCTTCCACGTCTTCGTCGCCTGCCAGGAGACCCCGCGTTCGTGCAGGACCCGCCGCACGGTTTCGACGCTGATCGCCGCGACGTAGCCGGCGTCGATGAGGTGGTCGCGGAGCTTGGCCAGCGACCAGCAGGAGAACGGTGTGCCGAGGAAGCGGGGGTCGCACCGGGCGATGACGCAGATCCAGTCACGGGTCTGCTCATCGATCCGTCTCGGTGCGCCCCCGCTCCATTTTGGGTCCAGTGCGTCGAGCCCCCGCTCGTTGAACGCGTGGATCACGTCACGGACGTAGTCCTCGGTCACCTTGAGCAGGTGAGCGATGTCCGGGGCCGGCTGTCCCTGGGCGGACATCAGCACCACGATCGCCCGACGTAGCTTCACCGGGTCCTTCGCGGTCCGGGTGATCCGCTGCAACCGCTGCCCCTCGGCCATCGACACCTGCCGGACAAACACCTCCGGGCGTCTACCCACCTCGGCACCACCTCCCACCATCAACCGATGAGAGACAGCCTGCCCGACACGGCCTCACAACCGACGGGTTACCCGGTCAACGTTCAATGACGGGGCACTAGCAGGCGACGTAAACACGATCCGCAGCAAGTGCCCCGTTACTCCCCTGGTAACCAACCGGGGTTGTCCAACCGGTGAACGAACTTCCGATGTACCAGGAAATCGTGCCGTTACCCCGATTCCAGACCGAGACGACGGTGAAGGGCAGGTTATGCCAGCCGCAGGAAGGCGCAAGCCAGGGCGTCCCTCCACCCGAAACCTGGGGGAAGTAGCACGAATAGTTGGCCGGGCAGGCAGACCATGCAGCCTGGGCAGGCGTGGCACTGACCACAGTTGCGGCAGCGCCGACAACGACCCCCGCGACCATTGCGGCGGCTTTCCACTTGATTCGTCCCACCGTTTCCCCTTTACCAATCAGCTCAACAACAGCTATCAACAGACCTCAGTCAGCCGCGCAGCTTCATCGAAGTATAGCAATGGCATGGGGATTACATCGGCTCGTCACCAAGCGTTCTCTGGATCGTCACATTGTTTTACCAATGCCAGCAGCGTCAGAACCCCAGTCACATTTGCGTGATTTGGAGTTTCAGCAGCTAAAAGCTGATGCGCGAGTGATGCGGCCGCCAACGATGCAAATGTATACGTTAATTCTGATGTCATCGGCACCACCAGTGACGTCACCGGATCCACCGACCACGACCGGGGCATCGGAGGCACCCCGAAGATCCCGCTCGCGCGAGACCCCTAAGCCTCGATCCACCGACGCGGTTGGCGGCGATCACCGGTTGATCATTTCGATATGGGGTGAGT
>NZ_JBAKHU010000061.1:0-32149 GCF_036906895.1 Micromonospora sp. CPCC 206060 | reverse complement strand
CGAAGCCACCGTCACCATCGCCATCATCGACCAGTGGCTCCGAGCCTTACGAAACGCGGCCTAGCCGACCCCCGCCCCTGCCGATGCTGCGCACCTGCCGCCCCCGGACCGGCCGGCGGGCCAGCGGCCGGCGGGCCAGCGGCCGGTGGGTCAACTGCCGGCTGGTGGGTCAGCCGCGGGTCGGTCCGCCGGGTTCGGGTGAGCGCCGCGGGGTGGGGATGGACCGCTTGAGGTACTCCTGTACGGCTGCGGCGTGCTCCGCCTCGTCCAGGTCCCAGTCCGCCGCGCCGGGGGTGTGCCGGCGGGCCAGCACCCCCTGGACGGTGTCGACGGTGGTGGCCAGGCCGGCGCTCGGCCGGGACCGCCACAGCTGCTCACCGGCAGCGGTGATCCGGAACCACCCGTCGGTCACGCTGACCAGGCCGGCTCCGGCGAGCCGGCGGACCGCCTCCTCCACCTCGTGCCGCTCCGGTATCGCCCGGTTGAGATGGTCGGCGGTGGAGAGGACGTCAGCCAGGCGTACCCCTTCCGGCCGCCGGCTCGACGGCGCCCGTCGCTGCCGGCCGGCGCCGCTCGCGATCACCAGTGACACGAAGATCCAGGCGTCGGACCAACGCCATCCCTCAGCCCCCATGGGGAAATGATGCCGGTTGGATGCCGCAGAGGAAAACATCCGCTTTCCGCTGCCCGCAACGACCCTGCTCAGACGGCGTGGCCCGCAGCTCGCGTCGGCGTGGCGACCGGCACCACCTGGAACAGCGGGATGAACACGTGGCTCAACGGCCCGATGACCAGTGCGTAGGCCAGGGTGCCGATACCCACGGTGCCACCGAGTACCCAGCCGAGGGCCAGCACGCTCACCTCGATGACGGTGCGAACCCGGCGGACCGACCGGCCCGGACGCCGCGCCACGTAGCCGGTCATCAGTCCGTCGCGGGGTCCCGGGCCGAGCCGGGCACCCAGGTAGAGGCCGGTGGCCAGCCCGTTGAGCACGATCCCGGCAACCAGGAAGACCACCTGTACGCCGACCGGCCCGGCGACCGGCAGCACCAACAGGGTGGCATCCACCGCCACTCCGATGACCAGGACATTGCTCACCGTGCCGAGCCCCGGGCGTTGCCGCAGGGGGATCCAGAGGAGCAGGACGAGCAGGCCGGTGGCGATCGCCACGGTACCGATGGAGAGGCCGGTGCGGAGCGCGACGCCCTGGTGGAAGACGTCCCAGGGGTCCAGGCCGAGAGTGGACCGGATCATCAGGGCCATGCTCACGCCGTAGAGCACCAATCCGACGTAGAGCTGACCCAGCCGTCTGACCGGCCGCTCCCGGAGGTTGCCAATATTTGCCATGCATGCCAACCTAAGAGCCAATTACCTCAACAGTTAGAGCCAATTCTCGGAGCGCGGCCATGACCAGTCAGGTACGGGGTGGGCAGTTGGCCCGGTTGCTCGGGCAGTGGCACGCCCTGCCGGGCCGCCGACGTAGCCCCGACTACGCCGCCCTCGCCGGTGCGGTCCGGGGGCTGCTCGCCGACGGCCGGTTGCCGCTCGGCGTACGGCTGCCGGCCGAACGGGAGCTCGCCGAGGCCCTGAAGATCAGCCGCACCACGGTCACCGCCGCCTACCGGGAGCTGCGGGAGAGTGGCCACCTGGCCAGCCGGCGCGGCGCCGGGAGCTGGACCATGCTGCCGGGTGGGCACCGGGTGGCCAGCTCCGGCCTCTGGACCCCGACCGACGACCTGGACATGATCGACCTGAGCTGTGCCGCACTGGCCGCACCGCCCGAACTGATCCACGCCGCCCGGGCCGCCGCCGAGGACCTGCCCCGCTATCTCGGGGGCGCCGGCTACCACCCGATTGGCATCGTGGAGCTGCGGGAGGCGGTGGCCCAGGGGTACGCCGACCGGGGCCTGCCGACCAGCCCCGAGCAGATCATGGTGACCAGCGGTACCCAGCACGCCCTCGATCTGGTGCTGCGGCTCGGCCTGCCGCCCGGCGGCAGCGTCCTGGTCGAGTCGCCCACCTATCCGAACGCGCTCGCCGCCCTCGCTGCCCGGCGGGCCCGGATCGCCACCCACGGTCTGGCGCTGGACGGTACCGGCTGGGACGCCGAGCTGCTGCTGGGCAGTTTGCGCCAGACCAGGCCCCGGATGGCGTACCTGATCCCGGAGTTCCAGAACCCCACCGGGCACCTGATGCCCGCCGAGCTGCGCGAGCGGGTGGTGGCGGCGGCCCACGTGGCCGGTACCGACCTCGTGGTGGACGAGTCCTTCGTGGATCTTCCGCTGGACGGCGCCGAGCTACCGCCGCCGACGGCGACCTTCGACCGGCACTCCCGGGTGGTTTCCATCGGCGGGATGAGCAAGCCGTACTGGGGTGGTCTGCGCATCGGCTGGGTACGCGCCTCCGCTCCCCAGGTGCAGCGGCTGGCGGCGGCGCGGGTGGGGGTGGACATGGCCAGCCCGGTGCTCGACCAGCTGGTGGCGGTACATCTGCTCCGGGCCGCCCCGGCGATCGCCGCGGCCCGGCGGTCCCAGCTCACCGCCCAGCGCGACGCGCTGCTGGGCGCCCTGGCCGAGCGGCTGCCGGACTGGCGGGTCCGGGTCCCGCGCGGCGGCGTCACCCTCTGGGCTGAGCTGGACGGACCGATCTCCAGTGCCCTGTCCCGGGCCGCCGAGGAGGTCGGGGTACGCCTTGCGCCCGGTCCACGGTTCGGGCTGGACGGCACGCTGGAGCGCTTCCTGCGACTGCCGTTCACCCTCCCCGCTCCGGAGCTGGTCGACGCGGTGGGCCGGATCGCGTCGGTCCGCTACGACCTGGACCGGGCGAGCCGGCCGCGCTGGCGGGAACCCGCCGTCATCGCCTGACCGGCCGGTCGGCTCCGGTGCCATGAAGTCCGTGAGCCTGCGGGCCCGTGAGCCTGCGGGCCCGTGAGTCCGCGAACAACCCCGGCCGACCCGGACTCCCTGCCCCGCCCGGCGACCGGGGTGGATTTTCCGGGGATCGCCGCCCGCCGGCCGGGTGCCTGACAGAGTGGACGCATGGCCGGGGCAAGGTGGCTGACCGAGCGCATCCACCTGGTCGGCGCGGGTACCGGGGTCACCCGGCTGGAACTGTTCCTCGACCTGGTCTTCGTCTACGCCTTCCTCAACGTGACCGGGCTGACCGCCGCGGACATGAGCGCCGAAGGGCTCACCCGGGGCCTGCTGCTGATCGCACTGCTCTGGTGGTGCTGGGCGCCCTATCCCTGGTTGGGGACCTTCCTCCGGCTCGACCGGGGGATCACCCCGCTGCTGGTCTTCGTGCTGACCGCGACCATGTTCCTGGTCGGGGTGAGCCTCCAGGAGATACCGGCCGACCGGCCCGCCGGACTGCTGGGCCGGTTGGTCTTCGTCGTCGGGTACGCCGTAGCGCGGCTGGGACCCGTCCTCATCATGATCGGCACCCGGTGGCGGGATGCCCCGCTCCGCCGGGGGCTCGTCAATTTCCTCCCGTTCACCGGGGTCGCGGTGCTGCCATTGCTGGCGGCCGGTCTGCTGCCCGAGTACCTTCCGCCGGGGCCGGTGGTCGACTGGCTCCAGTTCGGGTTGGTGCTGCTCACCATTGTGATCGACTACGCGGGCATGTCCATGGTCCGGGCGGCGCACTGGGAGATCACCTCGGCGGCGTACTGGGCCGAGCGGCACGCGCTGATCATCCTGGTGGCGATCGGCGAGACGATCATCTCGATCGGCGTCAGTCAGGGACTCGCCGTCGTCTTCCCGGTCACCTGGTCGATGATCGGCGGGATCGTGCTGGGCGTGGTGATCGTCGGGGTGCTCTGGTCGCTCTACTTCGACATCGCCCGATACGCCGGCGAGCAGGCCATTGACCGGGTGACCGGCGTGGAACGGACGTTGATGGGGCTGCAGGCGTACTCGGTCCTGCACCTGCCGATGATTTTCGGCCTGATCCTGATCTCGTTCGGCCTCAAGGTCGCCCTCGCTGACCTGGGGCAGGGCGCTGCTCAGCTCGGCGCCAGGCCCGTCGAGGTGCTCTACGGCGGGGTGGCCGTCTACCTGCTCGGCCTGATCGGCTTCGAGTTCCGGACCGACCGCAGGTGGGGGCGCTCGCCGCTGCTCGGCGTGGCCCTGGTGATCGTGCTGATCCCGGTCGCCGCCGGGCTGCCGGTGCTCGGTGCGATGGCCGTGCTGGCCGGCGTGGTGACGGCCCTGGTGCTCGCCGACTACACCGTCTTCCGGCACCGGCACCGCGAACTGCACCGGCGGGTCCGGCCGACGAAGCGGGAGGCGGGCGGGGTCACCCCCAAGGAACTCTTCTTCGACCTCGTCTTCGTGTACGCCTTCCTCCAGGTGAGCGCGCTGATGGCCGCCGATCCGGGCTGGCGGGGTCTGCGGCGCGGGATGCTGGTGCTGATCGTGCTCTGGTGGGCCTGGTCCTGCTTCGCCTGGCTGTCCAACTCGGTGCGGTCCGAGGCCGGGCCGGTACGCCTGGTGCTGATGGCGGTCATGGTCAACACCCTGGTCATCGCCTTCGTCATTCCCCAGGCGTTCTTCGGCACCAGCGGCGGCCTGCCCGGTCCGGTGCTGTTCGTCTGGTGCTATGCGGCCATCCGGGCATTTCATATCGCCGGCACCTGGCTGCTGGCCAGGGGAAACCCGGATCTGCGCCGGCAGGTCTACCGGCTGATGGTGCCGACGGGGATCGCCCTGGCCCTGCTGGCCGTCGC
Organism: Micromonospora sp. CPCC 206060; assembly: GCF_036906895.1. Lineage (NCBI taxonomy): Bacteria > Bacillati > Actinomycetota > Actinomycetes > Micromonosporales > Micromonosporaceae > Micromonospora > Micromonospora sp. CPCC 206060. Next base: position 27,423 of record NZ_JBAKHU010000061.1, on the reverse strand, counting down.
CGCGTCCGGGTGGGTGCCGAGCGCAGACCCGAGGGAGTTGCACCCGGTGCGGGTGTGGCTCTGGGTGGCCGCCATCGCCGTCGACCTGGGTGCTGGCGTCCTGATCGGCCTCCGTGGCTGGCGGATCCGTTCGGCCGAACACTGGGCGGACCGGCATGCCCTGATTATCCTGATCGCCCTGGGCGAGGCGATCATCTCGATGGGCCTCGCGGTGGTCGACCGTCGGCTCTCCGCCCTGCTACTGGTCGCACTGCTACTCGGGGTCGCCCTGCTGTCAACGCTGTGGTGGGTGTACTTCCGGGTGGACGCGACCGCGGCGGAACGATCGGTGGCGGAGGCGACCGGCGACCGGCGAACCGGAATGGCCCGGGATGGCTACACCTACCTGCACCTGCCGATGGTGGCGGGGGCGGTGCTGGTCTCGTTCGGGTTGCGGGAGACCGTCGACACGGTCGGCTTGACCGGAACCGACCCGGCCGTGGCAGACGTGGCGCACCTGACCCTGTACGGCGGCACGGTCTGCTTCCTCCTCGCCGTCCAGGCCTTCTGGTGGCGGACCGGTGGGTCGGTCCGGTCCACCCGGCTGATCTGGACGATCCTGCTGGTGGCGCTGGCGCCGACCACCGTCGGTCTGCCGCTGCTCGTGGCGTTGATCGTGCTGACTGTCACCTGCCTGGCCTTCGTGGCGATCGAGGCGACCCTGGCCCAGTTGAACCCGCCCGACTGACCGGACCGGCGGGACAGGGGCGCGACCCCTGTCCCGCCGGTCCGCTGACCGGTCAGATCTCGGCCAGGCTGCCCTCGTACATCCGGTCGATCTCGGCGGCGAAGCTCACCTCCACCCCCCGACGCTTGATCTTCAGCGACGGGGTCATCTCGCCGTGCTCGATGGTGAGATCGCGGGGCAGGATGGTGACCTTCTTGATCGTCTCCCAGCGGTTGAGCTTGGCGTTGAGCTGGTCGACGTACTCCTGGACCATCTGCCCGGCCTCGGCGGAGGTGACGATCTCGGCGTAGCTGCGCCCGGCCAACGGACCGTCGGCCGCCCAGCCGGTGATCGCGTCCGGGTCCAGGGTGACCAGCATCGTGCAGTAGTTGCGGGCCTGGCCGATCACGATGGCCTGCGAGGTGTACGGGCAGAGCGCCTTGAACATGCCCTCGATGTGCGACGGTGCGATGTACTTGCCGCCGGAGGTCTTGACCAGGTCCTTCTTCCGGTCGGTGATCCGCAGGTACCCGTTGGCGTCCAGCTCACCGATGTCCCCGGTGCGGAAGAACCCGTCCTCGGTGAACGCGGCGGCCGTCTCCTCGGGCAGGTTGTGGTAGCCGCGCATCACCGGTGTGCCCCGGAGCAGGATCTCCCCGTCGGTGTCGATCCGGCACTCCAGGTCACCCATGGCCTGGCCGACGGTGCCGATCCGGATCCCGCCCGGCCGGTTGACGAAGTTGCCCGCACTGGTCTCGGTCAACCCGTAGCCCTCGGAGATGGGCAGGTTCGCGGCGGCGAAGAACTCGCCGATCTCCTTGCTCAGCGGCGCCGCACCGGACACCAGCACCCGGATCCGCCCGCCCAGCCGGGCCTGGAGCTTGCTGAAGACCAGCTTCTCGGCGATCGCGTAGCGCAGTCGAAGTCCACCCGGGACCGGCTTGCCGGCCTGTTCCAGGGCGACCTTCTCCCGGCCGGTGCGGACCGCCCAGGCGAAGATCTTCGTTTTGGCACCACCCTCGGACTGCGCGGTGGTGACCGCCTTGTTGTAGACCTTCTCGAAGATCCGGGGCGCGCCGCACATCAGGGTGGGGCGGACCACCGCGAGCATCTCGACCAGCTTGTCCACCCGGCCGTCGACGTAGGTGGGCAGGCCGACGTGGATTACGCCACAGATCAGGGTCTTGCCGAACGAGTGGGACAGCGGCAGCCAGAGGTACTGCAGGTCGTCCGGAGTGAGCAGGCCCAGCTTCGCCTGGGCGACGGCCTCCCAGGCCCAGCCGGCGTGCAGCAGCTCCACGCCCTTGGGGCGGCCGGTGGTGCCCGAGGTGTAGATCAGGGTTGCCACGTGGTCCGGCTGGATGCCCTCGACGATCCGGTCGATCAGCCCCGGATCGGCGGCCAGCGCGTGGGCGCCCTGCTCCTCCAATTCGGCCAGGGTGAGCTGGGGGACCGCTGCGGCCGGGTCGGCGGCACCGTCGATCAGCACGACGTGGGTCAGTGCCGGCAGGGTCGCTCCGGCGATCTTGCCGGCCTGGACGGCGTTCTCCGCGATCAGGATCCGGGAGCCCGAGTCGGCGATGATGTAGGTCGCGTCATCCGGCTCGGTGGTGGGGTAGACCGTGGTGGTGGCCCCGCCGGCACACATGATGCCCAGGTCCGCGATGACCCATTCCAGCCGGGTGTTCGCCAGGATCGCCACGCGGTCCTCCTGGCCGACCCCGAGCCCGTGCAGGCCGGCGGCGACCGCTCTGGCCCGGTGCCCCACCTGCTGCCAGGTCAGCCAGACCGGTCCCGAGTTGTCGGGTGCGGGATGGGCGAACGCGTCGTGATCAGGGGTTGCCACCACGCGCTTGAGAAACATATCCGGGATGGACCGGTACGGTACATCGAGAGCCATCGCTGTAGCCGCCTTCGAGGGGTGGGACGTGACCTCGGTCACGGTAATGTGCGGTTACCGAAGGGTATTGCCCGGCCGCCCCGATCGGCTAGTCCTCACCCGGTCACGGCTTGCCATTTCCCGGTAATGCCAATACGGGCTTGGTGACCGGTACCGACCATCGCGGCGGGCGACCACCGCCCGGCGCGATGGTCGGGTCACCGGTACCGGGCGGCGTTGAGCGACCAGTCGTAGGTGCCGCGGATCCAGCACCGCCGGGCGGCGGCGAACCGGACCACCGCCGGCTCCCCGTCGGTCAGCAGTGCCGACTCCAGCTCGGCGTAACGCCGCAGACCGGCGTTGAACCGCCCGGCCGTGGCCAGCAGGGCCGCCCGCTCGTCCTGGCCGGTCTCCCGGGCGATGGCCACGGTCAGGTTGTGGCCGTCCCGGCTCAGCCGGTGCTCCTTGTCATAGGAGAACGCGTCGTTGCACCAGCAGACCAGGTCGGCCGCGACCGCATCCAGGGCGGTCAGCCGGGGGTCGGCCAGGCGACCGGACACCGGGAACGCGTCGTGCGCCAGGTCGGTCAGGGTGAAGCTGGGCTGCACCGCGCCGGTGTACCGTCGCATCCGCACGTACTCCGCCACGCCCGGTACCCGGTCACGCTCCCGGTTGGCCGCCTCCCAGAGCAGGGCCAGCAGATAGTCGCGGAGCTGGCCGGCGAAGCGCAGCAGCAGACCGGGCGGAGCGACGTCCCGGGCCCGCCGGCACAGGTCGTGCAGCGCCACCCCGAACGGGCCGGCCGCCGCCAGCGGCCCGGCCGGTGCCGGGACGCCGAGCAGATCGAGGATGTCGAGTAGCCGGACCACGGTGGGGGAGAGCCGCGCCGGGTCGGCGCCCAGCCCGTCGTCGTCGCAGCTGTCGTCGAAGGCGAACAGCCAGGTGACCAGGTCGGTCAGGAGCAGCAGCCGATCGCTGTCCGCGTCCGGGCAGGCCCGGCCGGCGAGGTCCGCCGGGTTCGCCTGAGCCAGGCGCTCCGCGGTGGCGGTGGTCGCCACCAGCCCGAACTCCGACGCCCACCGGGCTGATGTGGCCCCGGCCTCGGCCACCCCGGAATGCACGCGCGAGGGAAACGGTGGCCTGGTCAACGCCGCGACAGCCAATCCGCGCATCGGTCCTCCTGCCGCTGAACCGGCGGGCCGCTGTCGGCGGTACGGTCCACGGCCCGGCAACCCGGCTCGTGTTCCGACCCGTCACCGGCTGACGTGCGCAGGCCGCACGGTACCCCGGCCCGTCGGGCGGCGCGGCGGCCCGAGAGGTTGCGCCGATGAGCCTACGGGGGCATCGTCAGCGTTGGATGTGCGGGGCGGTCGGGCGGGTTCGCCGCCGACGGGTACGGGCCTCAGAGACCCAACCGGGCGGTGCGCAACTGCCCCGTCAGCTGGGCCGGCCCGTCGAGCTGGACCCGTGCCACCCGCTGCCGACCGAAGAGGAACAGCACGAGTTCGGCGGGCGCCCCGACCATCCGGACCGGCTCGCCGCCGGCCCCCACGGTGATCTCGCCGTACCCGGGTCCCTGGATGAGCAGCCGGGCCGGGAAACGACGCAGCGACACCCGGGCCATCGGGGGTACCCGCTTCCAGAGCGCCGCCTGCAACCCGGCGGGCAGATCCCGGGGCTGCCAGTCCGGCTGGGCCCGGCGCAGGTCCTCGTGGTGGACGAAGTACTCCACCGTGTTGACCAACTCGTCGGTGAGCGGGTTGCTCAGCGGACTCCACCACGGTGCCCGGCGTACCTGCCGGACAAGCTCGTCGAAGGGCTGCGCGGCGGCCCGCCGCCGGACCCGTTCGGTGTAGCCGGCCAGCGGGCGGAACATGATCCCGGGAGCCGAGTCCGGGCGGCGCTCCCGTACCACCAGGTGCGCGGCCAGATCACGGGCGTTCCAGCCCTCGTTGACGGTCGGGGCGTCCGGCCCGAGGGCCAGGAACAGGTCGGCGAGCGCCTGGCGCTCCGTCTGGGCGTACCTCGGCATGCCCTGATGGTATGGCGCCCGGTCGGCAACGGCCCGATACGCGCTGTTAGGAAGGGTTCCCGGTTATCGGATTCGGTTGTACAAGGGCCCCTTCCTAACGCTCGTGCGGGGCCCTCGCCACCACGGGCGTCACCTGGTGTGACCGCCGCCATAACCGGACCGGGTCAACGCTGTCGCATTCGCTCGGTAAGGATTAGGGGGCAGAATTGTGGCTTACGGCGGGGGAGAGCGTGACGACCAGGACAAGCCGGGATGTGCTCGGCAGGGGACTGCGGGTGCTCGGCCGGGCGATCCGGGAGCAACCGCGGATCTTTGCGGTCGCGGTCACCGGCAGTGTCCTGTTCGGGCTGCTGGTGATCGCCGGTGCCTACGTGGTCGGCGGGGTGGTCGGTGAGGTGGTGGTCCCGTCCATCGCCGCCGGCCGGATCGAGTGGGGGGCGCTCGCGTTCGCCGCCGCCCTGCTCCTCGGCATCAGCCTGCTCCGGGTGGTGGCGATCTTCGGGCGCCGGCTCGGCGCGGGCTACATGCAGTTCCGGCTCCAGGCCGCGTACCGGCGTCGGGTCACCCGGCGCTACCTCGACCTGCCGCTCTCCTGGCACCACCGGCACGCCACCGGCACCCTGCTCTCCAACGCCAACTCCGACGTGGAGGCGGCCTGGTACCCGATCGCCCCGTTGCCGTTCGCGGTCGGCACCGTGGTGATGCTGGTCGCCGCGATCGTCTCGCTCTTCGTCACCGACTGGGTGCTGGCCCTGGTCGGGCTGGCCATCTTCCCGGCGCTGTTCATGCTCAACGTGGTCTACTCCCGACGGATGGCGCCGCGTCAGGCCCGTGCGCAGCGGATCCGGGCCGAGGTCAGCGCGATCGCCCACGAGAGCTTCGACGGCGCTCTGGTGGTCAAGACCATGGGCCGGGAGGCGCAGGAAACCGCCCGGTTCGCCGCCCGGGCCGGTGAGCTGCGCGACGCGCTGATCGCGGTCGGCCGGCTGCGCGGCGTCTTCGACCCGATGCTGGAGACCCTGCCCAGCCTCGGCACACTCGCCGTGCTGGTGGTCGGCGCGGTCCGGTTGCAGCAGGGCGCCATCACGGTCACCGAGCTGGTCAGCGTGGCGTTCCTGTTCACCGTGCTGGCCTTCCCGGTACGGGCCATCGGCTGGGTCCTCGCCGAGCTGCCCCGTAGCGTCGCCGGCTGGGACCGGGTGCAGCAGGTGCTCCGGGCGACCGGCGAGATGCCGTACGGCGACGCCACGCTGCCCGGCGACCGCACCACCCCGGCAACCCTGGAGTTCGACGACGTCTGGTTCGGCTACGAACCGGCCGAGGAGCACAGCCCCGGTACCGAGGTGCTCGGTGAGGTGTCCTTCACCGTGCCCGCCGGCCGCACGGTCGCCCTGGTCGGGCCGACCGGGTCCGGCAAGTCGACCATCGCCGCGCTCGCCCTGCGCCTGGTCGACCCGCGCGCCGGGACGGTCCGCGTCGACGGGGTGGACGTCCGGCAGCTGACCCTGGACTCGCTGACCGGTACCGCCGCGCTGGTCGCCCAGGTGCCGTTCGTCTTCGACGACACGGTACGGGCGAACATCACCCTCGACCGGCCGGGCATCGATGACACCGCCGTCTGGGCGGCCCTGCGTCTGGCCGAGGCCGACGGGTTCGTCGCGGCCCTGCCCGACGGGCTGGACACCATGGTCGGTGAGCGGGGCACCTCGCTCTCCGGCGGGCAACGGCAGCGGCTCACCCTGGCCCGCGCGCTCGCCGGCCGGCCCCGACTGCTGGTGCTCGACGACGCCACCAGCGCCGTCGACCCGCGGGTCGAGGCGGCCATCCTGGCCGCCCTGCGGGGCGGGGGCGACGGTCCGGCCGCCACCATCCTGGTGGTCGCCTACCGGCGGGCCACCATCGCGCTCGCCGACGAGGTGGTCTACGTCGAACAGGGACGGGTGGTCGCCCGGGGCCCCCACGACACCCTGCTCGCCACCGTGCCCGGCTACGCCGACCTGGTCACCGCGTACGAGCAGGCCGAGGCGGAGCGGGAGCGGGAGCGGATTCACACCGACGAGGAGGCGATCCGTTGACCGCGCTGACCGAGGCCCCGCCCCGCACCCCGGCTCCCGAGCCGACCGAAAGCACCTGGCACACCCTGCGCCGCGGCCTCGCCCTCTCCCCGGAACTGCGCACCGGGCTTGCCGGCACCCTGGCCCTGGCCCTGGCCTCCATGGTCGGCCGGGCCGCCGTACCGGTCGCCGTGCAGCAGGGCATCGACCGGGGGCTGACCGCCCCGGGCGGCCCCCACCTGGACGTGGTCGCCACCGTGGTGGTGCTGACCTGTGCGGTGCTGGTGGTCACCACCACCTGCGGGTACCTCATGATGCGGCGGCTGTTCACGGTCAGCGAGACCGCGCTGGCCGCGCTGCGCACCCGGGCGTTCCGGCACGTGCACGATCTGTCGATGCTGCACCAGCAGTCGGAGCGACGCGGTTCCCTGGTGTCCCGGGTGACCAGCGACGTCGACCAGCTCACCCAGTTCCTCCAGTGGGGCGGGGTGATCCTGGTGATCAACCTCGGCCAACTGGTCGTCACCTCGGTGGTGATGCTCTTCTACTCGTGGCAGCTCACCCTGGTGGTGTACGCCGCCTTCCTGCCCGCCGTGTTCATCATCCGGCTGCTGCAACGCCGGCTCGCCGGGGCGTACGGTGTGGTCCGGCAGCGGACCGGCGTCCTGCTGGCCGCCGTCGCGGAGAGCGTGGTCGGCGCCCCGGTGATCCGGGCGTACGGTGTCTCCCGCCGGACCGCAGCCCGGCTGGACGCGGCGATCGACGACCAGCGACTGGCCCAGCAGAAGGCGATCCGGACCAGCATCCTCGGCTCGTCGGTCGGGGAGGTGGCCGCCGGCCTGGCTCTGGCCTGCGTGGTGCTGCTCGGGGTGGTCCTCGGCGTGGACGGGACGCTGAGCATCGGTCAGCTCACCGCCTTCCTGTTCCTGGTGACCCTGTTCATCCAGCCGGTGCAGATCGCCACCGAGGTGCTCAACGAGGCGCAGAACGCGGTGGCCGGCTGGCGGCGGGTGCTCGACGTGCTCGACGCGACGCCCGACGTGGCCGACCCGGGCGAGCAGGGTCTCGACCTGCCTCCCGGCCCACTGGACGTCCGCTTCGTCGACGTCGGCTTCGCCTACCCGGACGGCCCGCCGGTGCTGCACGACGTCACGGTGGACATCGCGGCGAAGAGCCGGGTCGCCGTGGTGGGCGAGACGGGCAGCGGCAAGACCACCTTCGCCAAGCTGCTCACCCGGCTGATGGACCCGACCAGCGGCAGCGTGCTGCTCTCCGGCGCCCCACTGGACCGGGTGCGGTTCGCCTCGCTGCGGTCCCGGGTGGTCATGGTGCCGCAGGACGGGTTCCTCTTCGACGCCACCGTGGCGGACAACGTCCGGTTCGCCCGGCCCGAGCTGACCGACGCGGAACTCACCGCGGCCTTCACCGAGCTGGGGCTCGCCGACTGGCTGGACGGGCTGCCGGCCGGTCTGCACACTCCGGTCGGCGAGCGCGGCGAGGCGCTCAGCGTGGGGGAGCGGCAGCTGGTGGCGCTGGCCCGGGCGTACGTCGCCGACCCGGACCTGCTGGTGCTGGACGAGGCGACCAGTGCGGTGGACCCGGCCACCGAGGTACGCCTGCAACGCACCCTGGACGCGGTGACCCGGGGACGGACCACCCTGGCCATCGCACACCGGCTCTCCACCGCGCAGGCCGCCGACGAGGTGATCGTGGTGGACCGGGGGCGGATCGTGCAGCGCGGCCCGCACGAGGAACTGGTCCGGGACCCATCCTCGATCTACGGCCTGCTCTACGCCTCCTGGCTCGAACAGACCCGCTGAGGTGTAAGGAAGGGCCCCCGCTTAACGCTTTCGGTAGAGGAAGGGGCCCTTCTTAACACTGCTCACCGGGAGTAGAACTCGACCACCAGTTGCTCGTCGCAGATCACCGGCACCTCCGACCGCTCCGGGGTACGGACCAGGGCGGCGCGCAGGTCGGCGAGGCTGACCGAGAGGTACGGGGCGGTCGGCCCGTCGCCGGCCTGGGCTCCGGCCGCGGCGAGCTGGAACGGCGGCTTGAGCCGGCTGCCGGCCCGGACCTCGACCACCTGCCCCGGCCGCAGCCGGTACGACGGCCGGTCCACCTTGCGCCCGTCGACCATGAAGTGCCCGTGTACGACGAGTTGCCGCGCCTGGTAGACGGTCCGCGCCAGCCCTGCGCGGTGTACCACCGCGTCCAGCCGTCGCTCCAGCAGGGAGATCAGCGTGGGACCGGTCGGGCCACTGCCCCGGGCCGCCTCGTCGAAGATCCGGCGGAGCTGGGTCTCGCTGACGTCGTACTGATGGCGCAGTCGCTGCTTCTCCAACAACCGGACCTGGTAGTCCGAGGTCCGGCGGCGCTGCCGGCCGTGTACGCCGGGCGGGAACGGCCGGCGTTCGAAGTACTTCGCGCACTTGCGGGTGAGCGGGATGCCAAGGGCGCGGGAGAGGCGGGCCTTGGGTCTGGGGTGGTTCACGCTCGACTGCTCCGTTCACATGGTTTAGCCTCAAGTTAGGTAAGGCTAACCTATATTGGAGTACGCGATGCCACCCAGCCCGGCCCAGCCCAGTCCCGCCGAGATCGCCCGCACCCTGAGTTCCGGCCGGTTGCCCGGCACCGCGTACGTGGCACACGGCCTCGGACCGCACCAGGTCCGTCACGCCACCGACGGCCAGGGACGGGTTCTGCTGCTCGTCTCGGTGGTCAGCGACCTGGCCCGGGCGCTACGCCCCGAGGCGGGCGACGACACGGCGGTCGTGCTCGACGTACCGGACCTGCCGCCGGCCGCCGGCTCACCGGCGCTGGGCCGGGTCTGGATCTCCGGCTGGGCCGGCCTGCTCACCGGCGCGGAGGCCCGGCAGGCGGCCCTCGACTTCGCCGAGACCGATCCGACCGGGGACCTGCTGGACGTGGGCCGGGGCTTCGCGCTCTACCGGTTCGAACCCGCCGAGGTGCGGCTCGAAAAAGGGAGTTCCGTGCTCCGGATCGATCCCGAGGAGTACGTCATCGCCGAACCGGACCCGCTGCACCCGGTGGAACGGGAGATCATCGTCGACCTCACCGGGCGGCACGGCCCCGGAGTTACCGAACTGCTGTCCCGCCACCTCACCGACCGGTCGCCCGGAACCCCGCCCCGGCTGGTCCGGATCGACCGGTACGGCATGGTGGTCGCGCTGGGATGCCCCGGCACGGAACGGACCGCCCGGCTGGTCTTTCCCCGCCCGGTGCGGGACCGGGCCGACCTGGTCCGGCTCCTGCATCCGGTGCTCTGCCCCGGTCGCCTCCCGACCGGCGGGACGGTTCGCCGGGTCGGGCGGTCCTGAACCGGCCGGCCGGTGCCCGGCGTCCCCGGATTGGGCCGGCGTCCCCGGATCGGCTGGCGCCCTCGGATCAGGCCGGCGTCCCCCGGATCGGGCCGGCGCCGGGAGCCCGTCGGATCAGGCCGGCGCGGCCGGGCGGCCCGGGTGCCGCCCGGACGGCCCGGTCGGGACATTCCCGGTCAGGTACCGCTGCACGGTCGGACCGACCGTGGCGACCAGGGTCTCCGCCGGCACCGAGGCAACCGGTTCGAGCCGGATCACGTACCGCATCATGGCCAGCCCGATCATCTGGCTGGCCACCAGCGACCCGCGCAGCGGCGCCTCGGCCGGATCGAGGTCCAGGTGCTGGACTACCCGACGGATGACCTGGGTGGTGAGGAACTCGCGCAGCAGGCGGGCGGTCCAGTCGTTGGTCAGCCCGGACCGTAGCAGGGCGACCCCGGCCGACCCGACGGGTGAGTCCCAGATGCCGAGGAAGGCCCGGACCAGCCGCGCGCCGATGTCGTCCGGATCGCCGTCGAGTACCTGCGGGAGCACCTCCCGCGGATCGACCGGCGAGTTCATCGCCGCCAGGAAGAGCTGGTCCTTGGTGCCGAAGTAGTGGTGCACCAGCGCCGGGTCGACGCCGGCTCCGGCGGCGATGGCGCGGATCGAGGCGCCGTCGAAGCCGCGCTCGGCGAAGACCGTCCGGGCCGCCTCCAGAATCGACTCCCGGGTGTCCGGTTTGCCGGCCCGGCGGCCGGTCCGTCCCGCCACGATCCGCCTCCCTCCCGTGTCGTCGGTGGCCCGGTCAGCCGCTGCGCCTGCGCAGGGTGGCGGCGGCCAGCACCAGCGCCAGCACCACCGCCCCGCCGACCACCGCGACGTCGCGCCACATCGTGCCGGTCGGCTCCGCGTGCGCCCCCACCTCCTGCAGGGCCTCGACCGCGTACGACAGGGGCAGCACGTCGCTGATCGCCTGGAGCCAGCCAGCCATCTCGTCCCGGGCGACGAAGAGGCCGCAGAGCAGCAACTGCGGGATCACCACGACCGGCATGAACTGTACGGCCTGGAACTCGGTACGGGCGAAGGCGCTGCAGAACAGTCCGAGTGCGACGCCGAGCACCGCGTCCACCACCGCGATCATGATCACCAGGCCGCTGCTGCCCGCGGTGTCCAGGTCGAACAGCAGGTACGCCACGGCGGCGGAGATCGCCGCCTGACCGGCGGCGGCCAGCCCGAACGCGATGCCGTACCCGAAGAGCAGGTCGAGTCGGCCCAGTGGGGTGGTCAGCAGCCGTTCCAGCGTGCCCGAGGTGCGTTCGCGCAGCATCGCGATGCTGGTCACCAGGAACATGATGATGAACGGGAAGACGCCGAGCATGATCAGGGCGATCCGGTCGAACGTGCTCGGTCGGCCCGGTGGGGTGGGCTGGCCGGAGAACATGAAGTAGAGCAGGGTGAGCAGCACCCCGGGTACGACCACCAACAGCGCGATCGTCCGCCGGTCGTGGCGGAGTTGACGCAGGATGCGGATGGTGGTGGCCAGCAGGATCGGCGGGTTCATCACGCCACCTTCCCGTCCGGCCCGGTGCCGTCGATGCCGGTGCCTGGTCCGGTGCCTGGTCCGGTGCCTGGTCCGGTGCCCGGTCCGGTGCCTGGTCCGTTGCCGTCGGTCCCGCCGGCCCTGATCAGCCGGAGGAACGCCTCCTCCAGATCCGTCACCCCGGTGGTGGCGCGTACCCCGTCGGGGGTGTCGTCGGCGATCAGCCGACCGTCCCGGATGAACAGCAGCCGGTCGCAGCGGGCCGCCTCGTCCATCACGTGGCTGGATACCAGCAGTGTGGTGCCGGCGCCGGCCATGGCGTGGAACCGGGACCAGAGTTCGGCCCGGAGCACGGGGTCCTGCCCGACCGTGGGTTCGTCGAGGATGACCAGTTCCGGTCGACCGACCAGGGCGCAGGCCAGCGAGGCCCGGCTGCGTTGCCCGCCGGAAAGGGTGCCGACGAGCTGGCCGGCCGCCGACGCGAGTCCCACGTCCGCCACCACCCGGTCGGCCTCGGCGGTGCCGTGGCCCTGTAACGCGGCGAAGTAGCGGGCGTTCTCCCGCACGGTCAGGTCCGCGTAGACGCTGGGGGCCTGGGTGAGATAGCCGAGCCGGCGGCGCAGCGGCGCCGATCCGGCGGGCCGGCCCAGCACGGTGACCCGGCCCGAGGTGATGGTCTGCACCCCCACCACGGCCCGCATCAGGGTGGTCTTTCCGCTACCGCTCGGTCCGAGCAGTCCGGTCACCGTGCCGCGTCGTACCGCGCAGCTGATGCCGTGCAGCACCCGTCGTCGTCCCCGTTCGACGACGAGGTCGCGGACGTCGATCGCGTTCTCCACCGATCCTCCCGGAACTCATCGTGTGTTGAACTCAACGGTAGATGAAATATTGGTGCGGGCACAACGATCCGCTCCGCCGGCTGCGCCCGGGTGGCGGCGAGTGCGGTCAGCAGCAACCCGGTAACCCGGCGGCCCGGTAACCCGGCGGCCCGGTAACCCGGCGGCCCGGTAACCCGGCGGCCCGGACGGTCGCCGGAACGACGGTCGGCGGCGTTGTCGGCACCGGATCGGACAGGGAGTCCGGCAACGGGCATTGCACCCCGATCGGGCGTACGGCACGATGACGCGGTGGGTCACCCTCCGTCACTAGAGAGTGGTTTCCTGGACGACTGGTGTGCCCGGCTGCGCCACAGCACGCAGCGCCCGGTCGTCGGCATCCTGCTGCGCGGCAGTCACGCCCGCCAGGCCGCCACCGACTACAGCGACGTCGACCTGGACGTGCTGGTCAGCGGCCCGTCGTACGCGGCCCGACCGGCCTTTCTGGCCGACACCGCCGGCCGGCTGACCCACCTTTCGGTCGCCGTACGCGACGTCGACTCCTGGCTTCGCCGGCTCGCCGAACCGGCGGACTGGGCGTTCGGTCTGCCGGTGGACGCGCCGACCCGACTACTCTGGGCCGACCCCCGGTGGCATACCTGGCTGGATGTGCCGGTACTGCGCCAGCCGGCCGGGGAACCCCGGTTCGAGGACCTGATCGCCAACCTCGGCAAGGTGGTCGGCGCCCGAGCCGGCGGGGACGGCCTCGGTGCCCGACTCGCCGCCAACGACCTGGCCCTGCTCTGCCCCTCGGTGCTGCGGCTGGCGAACCCGTCGGTCACCGTGGCCTCCCGCCGCTCCGCGTTCGCCGCCGCGCTGGCCCTGCCGGTCGCCCCGCCCGGGTACCGCGACGACATGCTGGTCTGCCTGGGGCTGCGCCCGGCCTCGATCGCCGAGGTCTGCGCCGCCGCCGCCCGGCTGGTGACCGGGTCGGTCCCGCTGGTCCGGCCGTACGCGGCCGAGTTGGCCGGGGTGACCGGTACCGATCTGGCCGAGGCGCTCACCGACGGACGGCTGGAGCGGTATCTCACGCAGTTGACCGGGGCCACCGCCCGCACCGGGTCGTCGGTACCCGCCCCCCGTGCGGGACAATTTCCTACTGTGTCCGTACCTGACGCGCCGGTGACCGGCGCCCCCACCGTCCCGGACGGCCCCGGCCGCCCCTCCGCCCTCGATCCGGCGATCGCCCGACGGCTGCGGCGTACCGCCGACGGGTTGGTCGCCGCGGTGGTCCGCCAGCACGACTCGGGTGAGGTGCTGATGGTTGCCTGGATGGACGACGAGGCGCTGCACCGCACCCTGACCACCGGTCGGGCCACCTACTGGTCACGCAGCCGGCGGGAGTACTGGGTCAAGGGTGCCACCTCCGGCCACCACCAGTACGTCCGCTCGGTGGCCATCGACTGCGACGGGGACGCGTTGCTGGTCAGCGTGGACCAGGTCGGTCCGGCCTGCCACACCGGTGCGCGTAGCTGCTTCTTCGAGGAACTACCGGTGACCGGAACCGATCACGGCGCACCCCGGTGACCGGTCCGACGGGGAACCGGCCAGACCCGGGCCGGCGCCAGTTGGCGTACGCGGTCCTGCTCTGCCTGGCCGGGGCCGGCCTGGCGCTCTTCGCGACCACCCGGACCTGGGTGGTGGAGCTGGTCGATCGCCCGGCGCCGCTGCCCGCGATCCGGGAGGCCCGGACCGGTGCGGCGCTGCTGCCCTGGGTGTCCGCCCTCGCGGTGGTGGGTCTCGCCGGTGCGGGGGCGGTCCTGGCGACCCGGGGCCCGGTGCGGCGACTGGTCGGGGCGCTGCTGCTGCTCGTCGGGGTGGTCCTGGTGATCGGCGGCGGCAGCGGACTGGCCGCGCCACCCGCCGGTTCGGTCAGCCGTCAGTGGCCGGCGCTCTGCCTGCTCGGCGGGGCGCTGGTCGGCGCGGGCGGGGTGTGGACCGTGTTGGCGGGTCACCGGTGGCCGGTGATGGGCGCCCGGTACGAGCGCCGGGAGCGCCTGGCCAACGCCCCGGTGACCGGTACCGGCCAGCGGGCCGGCGGTCGTCCCGGCACCACGGAGGCGTGGGACGCGCTGGACCGGGGCGAGGATCCGACGGCGGGTTGACCGGTCCGGTGGAGCGCCGGCTCAGCCGATCCGGTCGCCCGACCCGGGGCCTGTCCGGACCGTGGTTTCCCGGTGCGGTGCCGGGCCGGCCAGTGCAGCCACCAGCCGGCGCAACTCGGCCTGCCGCTCGGCCCGGGCCCGGTCGGCGCAGACGGCCTCCCAGGCGTTTTCCCGCGCGGTCCGTCGGTGGCTGTCCCCCGACACGACCCGCTCGACGGTGTGCACCGCATCGCGGGCCAGCGCGACGACAGTCCGCGAGATGGTGGTCAGACCCGGTTCGCCAGTGTTCATGGTCACCCCGCACGAAGATCGTTCCGGCTGGCGGCAGACACGTCACGAGTCTGCCTCACCTGATGCTGCCGGTGTGGTGTTTCCGGTCGGTGACCGGCTGGTCAAGCCCCGGTACGGGGGTGCCGGCGTGGTCCATGCACGATCCGGCCGGTGGAGCTGTCGACGGTCCGGCCGGTGGAGCCGTGGACGGCGGGCCAGTGGAGCCGTGGGCCGGTCGGGTGGGTGACCGGCCTCGGCCGGATGGGGGAGGCGGGTGGGAGGGGCGGCCCGGGAGCGATCCGTCCGGGGTGCCGTGCGATTCCGGAAACCGGCGCCCGGGATGGCATTATGTGGTAGTCGCCGATGCCTATGGTGGCAGTCCGTGATACCCCGCTCACCGGAAGTCGGTCATTATGCCGCACCCCACCTGGTGAGGCACGCCATACCCCCGGCGCCCGTGGCCAGGTGGCGCCCCCTAGCATCGCCCCATGACACCCGGAGAGGGGAGTCCGTTGGTGACTGCTGAGCATGCGCACGCGGAGGGTGACGAAGCCGGTCCGGCATCGTCCGGAAGCGTGCTCGACGAGATCCTGGCCGGCGTCCGCGAGGACGTGGCACGTCGGCAGGAGTTGGTACCCCTGGAGCGGATCCGGGAGCTGGCCGCCGCCGCGCCACCGCCGCTCGACGGGTACGCAGCGCTGCGTCGCTCCGGGGTTGCGGTGATCGCCGAGGTCAAGCGTTCCTCGCCGTCCAAGGGTAAGTTGGCGGAGATCGCCGATCCGGCCGACCTGGCCAGCGACTACGCCGCCGGTGGTGCCCGCGCGATCAGCGTGCTCACCGAGGGGCGCTGGTTCGGCGGGTCGCTCGACGACCTGGCGGCCGTGCGGGCCGCGGTCAACATCCCGGTGCTGCGCAAGGACTTCGTGGTCTCCAGCTACCAGGTGCACGAGGCCCGGGCGCACGGCGCGGACCTGGTGCTGCTGATCGTCGCCGCACTGGAGCAGAACGCCCTGGTGGGGCTCCTGGAGCGGATCGAGTCGCTGGGCATGACCGCGCTCGTCGAGGTGCACGACGAGGAGGAGGCGGACCGCGCCCTGGAGGCGGGTGCCCAGGTGATCGGGGTCAACGCCCGCAACCTGCGCACCCTGGAGGTCGACCGTTCGGTCTTCGAGCGGATCGCACCCGGACTGCCGAGCAGCGTGGTCAAGATCGCCGAATCCGGCGTCCGCGGCCCGCACGACCTGATCCGGTACGCCTCGGCCGGCGCCGACGCGGTGCTGGTCGGGGAGGGCCTGGTCACCCAGAAGAGCCCGCGTGAGGCGGTGGCCGAGCTGGTGAACGCCGGCAACCACCCGGCCACGCCCCGACCGGTCCGCTGACCCCTCCCCGCCCGCCGGTCCGTCCGGCGGGCGGGTGGCCTGTCACTCCCGGTCCCGACTGGGCAGGTGACCGCTGCTGGTCCCTGATCCCGGCTGGGCGGCGGCACCTGCCGATCCATTGCCCCGGCGACCGCTGCCCGTCCCTGGTCGGACCGGCGGCTGGTCCGGCCGGACGATGCCCGACCGGGGTGCCACCGGTGCCGGGCGCAGCGGTAGCGTGTGCACCCGTGACCCTCGTCTCGTTCACCCCCCAGGCGGCCCTGCCCAGTCCCAGCACGGCGGTCTGGCAACTCGGACCGGTGCCGATCCGGGCGTATGCGCTCTGCATCATCGCCGGCATCGTGATTGCCTGTCTGGTCACCGAGTCGCGGCTGCGCCGTCGCGGGGTGGCTCCCGGCGCGGTGCTCGACATCGCGGTCTACGCGGTGCCGGCCGGCATCATCGGGGCGCGGATCTACCACGTCATCACCTCGCCGGAGGCCTACTTCGGTGCCGGTGGTGACCCGGTGCGGGCGTTCTACGTCTGGGAGGGCGGGCTCGGCATCTGGGGCGCGGTCGCCGGTGGGGCGGTCGGCGCCTGGTTCGCCGCCCGCCAGCTCGGCATCCCGTTCAGCGTGGTCGCCGACGCGCTCGCCCCCGGCCTGCCGCTCGCGCAGGCGGTGGGTCGGCTCGGCAACTGGTTCAACAACGAGCTGTACGGCGGCCGGACCACCCTGCCCTGGGGGCTGGAGGTCCACCAGATGGACCCGGGCAACCCTGGTCGGGCCCTCCGTGACGGCGGCGGCGAGCCCATCCTGCTGCCCGGGCTCTACCACCCCACCTTCGCCTACGAGGCGCTGTGGAACATCGGCGTCGCGCTGCTGGTGCTGGCCGTGGACCGGCGTGCCAAGCTCGGCAAGGGGCGGGCGTTCGCGCTCTACGTGATGGGTTACACCGCCGGCCGGTTCTGGATCGAGCTGATGCGCACCGACGAGGCGAACCGGATCCTCGGGGTACGGCTCAACGTCTGGACCGCCGGTCTGGTCTTCCTGGGCGCGCTGATCTACTTTCTGCGGGTGCACGGCCCGCGCGACTACCTGGTGCCGATCGGGGTCGCCCCGGCAGCGGAGGTACCGGCCGGCGACGTGTCCCAGGTCGACCTCTCCCGGCGGACCACCGGCCCGGCCGCGGCGGCCCCGCAGGGCTACCAGGTGGTCGACGAGGAACAGTTCCGGGCATACCAGGCCACCGGCGTGGTACCCGACGAGCCGCAGGACGGTGCACCTGTCCCGTCGGACACCGACGCTGAACGGGCTGACACCGGACAGGACGGCACTGAACGGCCAGACGCCGACGCCGAGGAGGTTGACGCCGACGTCGACGCCCACGTTGACGTCGAGCCGGACCGGGCCGACGCGGCCGGGGCGGGTACGCCCCGCGCCGCCGATCGAGACAGCTGAGCGGAGGAGCCGCACCGATGCGTACCGCGGTGGTGGTCGGCGCAGGTGTCGGTGGCCTGGCGGCGGCCGGGGCGCTGGCCCGGTCGGGCTGGCAGGTGACGGTCCTGGAGAGCGCCGACCGGGTGCCGGTCGAGCGCACCGCAGTGGTGCTCTGGCCCAACGGGGTACGCGCCCTGCGGGCCCTCGGGCTCGGCGCCGGGCTGGACGCGATCGCCACCCCGCTGCCGGACGGCGGGATCCGCCGCCCGGATGGGCACTGGCTGGTACAACCCCGACCGGTCGCCCCGGAACGTGCCCCGGTGGTGGTACACCGCGAGGATCTGCACGACGCACTGATCGCCGGGCTCGGTGACCGGGTCGAGCTGCGGACCGGGATCCGGATACGCACCGTCACCGCGGATCCGGGCGAGCGGCCGGCGGTTGGCGACGGCCGGCTGACCTTCCCGGCGGACCTGGTGGTGGCTGCGGACGGTACGGACAGCGTGGTGCGGGCCCGGCTCGCCCCGGAGGCGACGGTGGTCAGCTCCGGCTGTGCCGCGTGGCGGGCGGTGATCCCCTGGTACCGGGTACCCCGGCCGGTGCGGGACACCCCGGTCGGCGGGGAGACCCTGGGTGCCGGGTACCGGTTCGTGGCCGCCTCCCTCGGCGAGCGGGGCTCGTCCGGTGGATCGAGCCGGGGTGGCGTCTACTGGGTGGCCACCGCCGCCGGAGCGCCCCGTCCGGAGTCGCCGGAGACCCAGCTTGCCCTGCTACGCCGCTGGTACGCCGACTGGCCGGCCCCGATCGGTGAACTGCTGGCCGCCACCGAGCCGGAGGACCTGGTCCAGCAGGAGGTCCGGGAGCTGCGCCCGTTGCCCCGCGCGTACGGCTTCCCGGCCGGTCCGGGCGGGGTGGTGCTGCTCGGTGACTCGGCCCACGCCATGCCGCCACACCTCGGTCAGGGGGCCTGCCTGGCCTTCGAGGACGCGGCGACGTTGCAGTCCCTCGCCGCCGACGCCGCACCGGGCGACCAGCTCCGGTCGGCGGTGGAGATGTACAGCCGGTTGCGCCGGCCCCGCGCGGTGACCGTGGTCCGGCAGACCCGCCGGATGTCGGCGGTGCTCCAGGCCCGGGGACGGTTGGCGCTGCGGGCCCGGGACGCCGCGCTCGGCACGATCACCCCCCGGCTGCTGGGCAGCGCCGCCACCACGGCCGCCCAGTGGCGGCCCCCCAGCTGACCCGCCGGAGGGCACACCCCCGCCCCCCACCCCCACCCCGCCCACCCGGACAGCGTCGATCATGGACTTGTGGTGGGGGTTATCGTGCTGTTCGTGGCTTTTATGGGGCACCACAACTCCATGATCGACGTGGAGGTGGGCGGGGGCCCGGACTCAGCCGAGGGTCGCGGTCGGCCCGGCGATGCAGGCGGTGCCGATCCGCCGGAAGCCGGCCCGCAGGTAGACCCGGGCGATCTCCTCGCTGCCGGCGGAGAGGAAGACCAGGTCCACCCCGTCGGCCAGCAGCCGCCCGGCCAGTGCGGCGGTCACCGCCGCGCCCAGCCCCCGGCGTCGGGCGCTGGGCAGCGTCGCCACCCCGGCGATCTCGGCCACCGCGCCGACCCGCATCGCCATCCCGCTGGCCAGGGCACCCTCCTGCGGCGTACCGGCCAGCGCGGAGAGCCGCCGGCCGTCCCGGGCGCGGATCCGCTCCTCGGCGAGCACCTCATCGGTCAACTCGACGGTGGTGGCGTCCCGCTCCGCCGGTCCGGCCGGGCCCCGGGCGGTGCCGGGTGCGCCGAAGCCGATCGCCGCCACGGCGCGTCGCACCGCCAGCGCCGCCCCGAAATCGGACGCCGAGGGTGACAACACCCGCACGGGTACGTCGCTGAGCTGCTCCGGTGCGGGCAGGGCGGCCCGGTCGAGCACCATCAGCGGTGCCTCCAGCACGGTCAGTCCTGCCGAGCGGGCCACGGACAGCAGCCCGGGTTGCCGTTCGTGCAGCCATTCGAAGGTCTCGGGCAGGCCGAGTTCCCGCTGCCGGTCCCGGACGGCGGCGATGTCGGCAGCCGACGGTGGTGCGGTACCGTCGATACGGGGCCGGGCGTAGAACGGGAAGCCGGCACCCTCCCGGACGAAGAGCACCAGCGGTCCGACATCCTCGGCCCGGGCCGCGTCACGTGGTACGGCATCATGGAAGTGTTCGACGCGGGCGAGGACGTCCGCGGGTTCAGGATCCACCGCGCGAGACTACAGTCTCAGATGGTGGAAGTGTGATCAATCCGTACTGGCCTTGCCCTGCGGACCCTAACGTAGACTCAATAGACCCATCAGGGCCGACGTCGTCCCGACCATTGTTCCGACCTGAGTGACGACAGGAGGCCCGGTGGCCTTTCCGTACCCTCTCCAGCCGCACTCCACCCAGCCGCTCGCCGGTGCGGGGGTGCCCGCCTCGGGTCTCTACGATCCGGCGCAGGAGCACGACGCCTGTGGGGTGGCCTTCGTCGCTGACCTGCATGGGCGACGCTCGCACGACGTGGTCGCCAAGGGGCTCGCCGCGCTCTGCCGGCTCGACCACCGGGGGGCGCGGGGCGCGGAATACAACACCGGTGACGGCGCGGGCATCATGATCCAGATACCGGACGCGTTCCTGCGTGCGGTGGTGGACTTCCCCCTGCCCCCGGCCGGCCAGTACGCCACCGGTCTGGTCTTCCTCCCCGACGACGACGGGGCTGAGGCCCGGGCCCGGACCGTGCTGGAGAAGTACGCCCTGGTCGAGGGTGCCGACGTGCTCGGCTGGCGGGACGTCCCGGTCGACCCGAGCGACCTGGGGGAGACCGCCGACGCGGCCCGTCCCCGGATCCGGCAGCTCTTCCTCGCCGCGCACCGGCTCACCGACTCGCCCGCCGGTCCGGCCGGTTCCCCGCTGGCCGGGATCGACCTGGACCGGGTGGCGTTCTGCGTCCGCAAGCAGACCGAGCGGGAGACCGCCGAGCGGGGTGTGTCGGCGTACTTCCCGTCGCTGTCGGCGCGGACCATGGTCTTCAAGGGCATGCTCACCCCCGACCAGTTGCCCGCGTTCTTCCCGGACCTGCGCGACCAGCGGGTGGACAGCGCGATCGCGCTGGTGCACTCCCGGTTCTCCACCAACACCTTCCCGTCCTGGCCGCTGGCCCACCCGTACCGGTTCATCGCGCACAACGGTGAGATCAACACCATCCGTGGCAACCGGAACTGGATGCAGGCCCGGGAAGCGCTGCTGGCCAGCCCGAACGTTCCCGGGAACCTGAAGCGGGTCTTCCCGGTCTGCACCCCGGCGGCCTCCGACTCGGCGAACTTCGACGAGGTCCTCGAACTGCTGCACCTGGCTGGCCGTAGCCTGCCGCACGCGGTGCTGATGATGATTCCCGAGGCGTGGGAGAACGACCCGGGGATGTCCCCGGAGAAGCGGGCCTTCTACCGCTTCCACGCCAGCCTGATGGAGCCGTGGGACGGCCCGGCGTCGGTGGCCTTCACCGACGGCGAGATCGTCGGAGCGGTGCTGGACCGCAACGGCCTGCGCCCGGGCCGCTGGTGGCAGACCGTCGACGGCCTGGTGGTGCTGGGCAGCGAGGCGGGCGTGCTCGACCTCGACCCGGCCAGCGTGGTCGCCAAGGGCCGGTTGCAGCCGGGCCGGATGTTCCTGGTCGACACCGTCACCGGTCGGATCGTGCACGACGACGAGATCAAGGCCGAGCTGGCCGCCGCCGAGCCGTACGCCGACTGGCTGCACGCCGGCCTGATCGAGCTGGCGGACCTGCCGGCGCGCGAGCACATCGTCTACACCCACGACTCGGTGCAGCGCCGGCAGCAGACCTTCGGCTACACCGAGGAGGAGCTGAAGATCCTGCTCGCGCCGATGGCCCGCAGCGGTGCCGAGCCGATCGGTTCGATGGGTACCGACACCCCGATCGCGCCGCTGTCCACCCGGCCCCGGCTGCTCTACGACTACTTCCACCAGCTCTTCGCCCAGGTGACCAACCCGCCGCTGGACGCCATCCGGGAGGAGCTGGTCACCAGCCTGGCGTCCACCATCGGGCCGGAGGGCAACCTGCTCGACCCGGGCCCGGCGAGCTGCCGGCAGATCGTGCTGCCCTACCCGGTGATCGACAACGACGAGCTGGCCAAGATCCTCTCCATCGACGAGGACGGTGACCTGCCCGGCTTCAAGGCGGTCCGGGTCTCCGGTCTCTACCGGGTCCGGGACGGCGCGGCCGGCATCAAGGCCCGGCTGACCGAGATCTGCCGGCACGTCTCCGAGGCGATCGAGGACGGGGTGCGCATCCTGGTCCTCTCCGACCGGGACTCCAACGCCGACCTCGCCCCGATCCCGTCGCTGCTGCTCACCGCCGCCGTGCACCAGCACCTGGTGCGTGAGCAGACCCGGACCCGGACCGCGCTGATCGTCGAGTCCGGCGACTGCCGCGAGGTGCACCACGCGGCGGTGCTGATCGGGTACGGCGCGGCGGCGGTCAACCCGTACCTGGCCTTCGAGTCGGTGGAGGACCTGGTCACCACCGGCGCGTTGACCGGGGTGGAGCCGGCCACCGCGATCCGCAACTACGTCAAGGCGCTCGGCAAGGGCGTCCTGAAGATCATGTCGAAGATGGGCATCTCGACGGTTTCGTCGTACTGCGGAGCGCAGGTCTTCGAGGCGGTCGGGCTCGACGCCGACCTGGTGCAGCGCTACTTCGCCGGCACCCCGGGCAAGATCACCGGCATCGGGCTGGCCGAGATCCACGCCGAGGTGGCCGCCCGGCACGCCCGCGCCTGGCCGACCCCGGGCGCCGAGGTGCCGCGCCGGCTGGAGGTGGGCGGCGAGTACCAGTGGCGCCGCGAGGGCGAACTGCACCTGTTCAACCCGGAGACGGTCTTCCTGCTCCAGCACGCCACCCGCAGCCGGCAGTACGACGTGTTCCGCCGGTACACCGCCAAGGTCAACGAGCTGGCCGCCGAGGCGGGCTCGCTGCGCGGGCTGTTCACCCTGCGCACCGGGGTCCGCCCGCCGGTACCGCTGGACGAGGTGGAGCCCGCCTCGGAGATCGTCAAGCGGTTCTCCACCGGTGCCATGTCGTACGGCTCGATCTCGGCCGAGGCGCACGAGACCCTCGCGGTCGCGATGAACCGCCTCGGCGGCAAGTCCAACACCGGTGAGGGCGGCGAGGACGTCGAGCGCCTCTACGACCCGGTACGCCGCTCCGCGGTCAAGCAGATCGCCAGCGGCCGGTTCGGGGTGACCAGCGAGTACCTGGTCAACGCGGACGACCTCCAGATCAAGATGGCCCAGGGCGCCAAGCCCGGCGAGGGCGGTCAGCTGCCCGGCAACAAGGTCTGGCCGTGGATCGCCCGTACCCGGCACGCCACCCCGGGCGTCGGCCTGATCTCCCCGCCGCCGCACCACGACATCTACTCCATCGAGGACCTCGCCCAGCTCGTGCACGACCTGAAGTGCGTCAACCCGGCCGCCCGGGTGCACGTCAAGCTGGTCAGTGAGGTCGGTGTCGGTACGGTCGCCGCCGGCGTGGCCAAGCTCAAGGCCGACGTCATCCTGATCTCCGGGCACGACGGCGGCACCGGCGCATCCCCGCTCAACTCGCTCAAGCACGCCGGTACGCCGTGGGAGCTGGGGCTGGCCGAGGCGCAGCAGACGCTGCTGCTCAACAAGCTCCGCGACCGGGTCACCGTGCAGGTCGACGGGCAGCTCAAGACCGGCCGGGACGTGCTCATCGCGGCGCTGCTCGGCGCCGAGGAGTACGGCTTCGCCACCACCCCGCTGATCGTCTCCGGTTGCATCATGATGCGGGTCTGTCACCTGGACACCTGTCCGGTCGGTATCGCCACCCAGAACCCGGTGCTGCGGGAACGCTTCACCGGCCGGCCGGAGTTCGTGGAGAACTTCTTCCTCTTCCTCGCCGAGGAGGTCCGGGAGTACCTGGCCGAGCTGGGCTTCCGCACCATGGAGGAGGCGATCGGCGCCACCGAGCTGCTCGACTTCGCCCCCGCCGTGACGCACTGGAAGGCCGCCGGCCTGAACCTCGGCCCGGTACTGGAGCTGCCGGAGCTGCCCGAGGGCGCGGCCCGGCGCGGCATCCGGGCCCAGGACCACGGTCTCGAACTGGCGCTGGACAACGAGCTGATCGCGCTGGCCCGGCCGGCGCTGACCGACGGCACCCCGGTCCGCGCCGAGGTGGCGGTGCGCAACGAGCACCGCAGCGTCGGCGCGATGCTCGGCGGCGAGGTGACCCGCCGGTACGCCGGTGCCGGCCTGCCCACCGACACGATCGAGTTCGTGCTGCGCGGCACCGCCGGCCAGTCGTTCGGCGCTTTCCTGCCGCGCGGGGTGACCCTACGGCTGCACGGGGACGCCAACGACTACGTCGGCAAGGGCCTTTCCGGTGGCCGGATCATCGTCCGGCCGGACGCCGACGCGCCGTTCGTCAGCCCGGACGCCCCGGCCGGTGCCCGCGCCGAGGACCAGATCGTCGCCGGCAACACCATCCTGTACGGCGCCACCGCCGGTGAGCTGTTCCTGCGCGGCCGGGTCGGCGAGCGGTTCGCGGTCCGCAACTCCGGTGCGGTGACCGTGGTCGAGGGTGTCGGCGACCACGGCTGCGAGTACATGACCGGGGGCGCCGTGGTGGTGCTCGGGCCCACCGGGCGCAACTTCGCCGCCGGCATGTCCGGTGGTACGGCCTTCGTGTGGCGGCTGGACACCAGCCGGGTGAACCGGGAACTGGTCGACCTGGCGCCGCCGAACGACGACGAGCGGGCCATGCTGCACAGCCTCGTGCAGCGGCACTTCGCCGAGACCGACTCGGCGGTCGCCGAGGACCTGCTCAAGCGCTGGCCGGAGGCGGTGGAGGAGTTCACCGCCGTGGTACCCCGCGACTACCGGCGGGTGATGGAGATCATGCGGGCCGCCGAAGCCGCCGGCCATGACGTCGACGATGCGGTGATGGGTGCACTCGCCGCGCCGGCACCGGCGGTGCCGGTCCGGCCCCTGCCGCGCCCGTCCCAGGAGGTGGCTCGTGCCTGACCCGAACGGTTTCCTGCGCTACGGCCGGCGGCTGCCCGCCCGGCGGCCGGTGCCGGTACGTATCAGCGACTGGCGGGAGGTGTACCCGCCGGCCGGTGAGGAGCTGGTCCGCGAACAGGCCACCCGCTGCATGGACTGCGGCATCCCGTTCTGCCATGACGGATGCCCGTTGGGCAACCGGATCCCGGACTGGAACGACCTGGTCCGGACGGGTAACTGGGCGGCGGCGATCGACTCGCTGCACGCCACGAACAACTTCCCGGAGTTCACCGGGCGGCTCTGCCCGGCGCCCTGCGAGGCGGCCTGTGTGCTCGGCATCGCCGGCGGCGAGCCGGTCACCATCAAGCAGGTCGAGGTCGAGATCATCGACGCGGCCTTCGACCGGGGCCTGGTCACCCCGCAGCCGGTACCGGCGCCGTCCGGTAAGCGGGTCGCGGTGGTCGGTTCCGGCCCGGCCGGGCTGGCCGCCGCCCAGCAGCTGGCCCGGGCCGGTCACGCGGTGACCGTGTTCGAGCGGGACGACGAGATCGGTGGCCTGCTGCGCTACGGCATCCCCGACTTCAAGCTGGAGAAGACGCACATCGACCGGCGGCTGGCCCAGCTCGCCGCCGAGGGGGTGCAGTTCCGCACCGGCGTGAACGTCGGGGTGGACGTCACCGCCGAGCAGTTGCGCGCCGGGTACGACGCGGTGCTGCTGGCCTGCGGCGCGCTGGCCGGCCGGGACACCCCGGAGACCCCGGGCCGGTCGCTGCGCGGCATCCACCAGGCGATGCCGCACCTGGTCGGGGCGAACCGGGTGGTCAGCGGCCGAGCCGGGACCACGCCGATCGACGCGGCGGGCAAGCACGTGGTGATCATCGGTGGCGGCGACACCGGCGCGGACTGCCTGGGCGTGTCCCACCGGCAGGGCGCGGCCGGCGTCCACCAGTTGGACCTGTACCCGGAACCGCCGCAGTCCCGGGACGAGGCCCGCGACCCGTGGCCGACCTGGCCGTGGATCCTGCGCAGCTACCCGGCGCACGAGGAGGGCGGCGAGCGGGTCTTTGCCGTCGCGGTGCAGGAGTTCGTCGACGACGGTACCGGCGCGGTCCGCGCGGTCCGGGTCGCCGAGGTCACCGTCACCAAGCGCGACGGGCGGCGGATCCTGACCGTGTTGCCCGGCTCGGAGCGGGAGTTGCCGGCGGACCTGGTGCTGCTGGCGATCGGCTTCGAGGGCACCGAGGAACAGCCGCTGCTGGCCCAGTTCGGGGTGGAGCGCAACGCCCGGGGCGCGATCGACGCCGGCCCGGACTGGCAGACCGGGGTACCCGGGGTGTTCGTCGCCGGGGACATGCACCGTGGTGCGTCGCTGATCGTCTGGGCGATCGCCGAGGGGCGGTCCGTCGCCGCCGAGATCCACTCCTACCTCGGTGGGGCCGGTGCGCTGCCGGCTCCGGTGGCCTCCTCGGCGCAGCCGCTCGCGGCCCGCTGAATCCGCGGCGATCCCGGCGGTCGCCGCCCACTGCACACCGTTTCGGTACGGCCGGGTCGTCCCTGTCACGACCCGGCCGTACCCGGTATTCGGACAGTGGTGTGCGCTGTCGAGCTGCTCCGTTGGTGCGTGCGGTGTCTGTTCCGCTGGTGGGTGCTGTCGAGCTGCTCCGTTGGTGCGTGCAGCGGTCGTCCCGCTGGTGTGTGCGCCGTGGGTGACCCCGTGCGGTCACCGGTTGCTCCGTCCGTGCCAGCAGCTCGACAGCGTCCCGCCCCCGGTGGCCCACCACCGAGGGCGGCGCGGGTGGCCCGCGGCCTTCCCCCGATCCATGTATTTCGATAGCATTACCGCCTGGTAACAGGCCCTGGCCACGCGCGCGGCTGGCGGTTTCCCCCACCCCTGCCCCGTGGAGGTCCGTCCACCATGCACCTGCGTCCGTTGGCGCGTGCCCTCGCCGCGTCGGTCGCCACCTTTGCCGCCGCGCTGGCCACCGTGCTCGTCCCCGGTCCGGCACAGGCCGCAGCCACCATCAACTACGTCGCGCTCGGCGACTCCTACTCGTCCGGGGTCGGCGCCGGCTCCTACGACCTCTCCACCTGCCTGCGCAGCTCCAAGGCGTACGCCCCGCTCTGGGCGACCGCCAACGCGGTGACCAGCTTCAGCTTCCCGGCCTGCGGCGGCGCGGTCACCGCCGACGTGATCAACAACCAGGTCAGCGCCCTGAGCAGCAGCACCACGATGGTCACCATCACCATCGGCGGCAACGACGCCGGGTTCTCCTCCATCCTGGAGAACTGCCGGTTCGGCAGCGAGTCCGACTGCACCAACCGGGTCAACCAGGCCAAGACCTTCGCCACCACCGAACTGCCCGGCCGGCTCGACGCCACCTACGCGGCGATCCGCAACCGTGCCCCGAGCGCCCGGCTGATCGTGCTCGGCTACCCCCGCCTGTTCGAGACCGGTTGGTGCGGTCCGCTCGCGATGAGCAGCTCCAAGCGGACCATCCTCAACGAGGCCGCCGACGTGCTCGCCTCGGTGACCGCCGCCCGGGCCGCTGCGGCCGGCGCGACCTTCGTGGACACCCGACCGTTCTTCGCCGGGCACGGCGTCTGCGCGTCCAGCCCGTGGATCAAGGACGTCACCGGCCTGATCGAGGCGTACCACCCGAACGCCGATGGCTACCGCTACGGCTACCTGCCGGCGCTCAACTCCGTGACCGGCTGACCCCCCACCACCACTCGCCTCGGTCCGGACCACCCGGCGACTGCACGTCGACGGCGGTCGGGTCACCGAACGCTGA
>NZ_JBAKHU010000060.1:0-32472 GCF_036906895.1 Micromonospora sp. CPCC 206060 | reverse complement strand
CACCGAACTCGTCGCCGGCTGTCCCTGGCTACCCACCGGCGCAGCGACCACCTGACCAGTCACGGCGCAGGAACGCATCGCCGACCGGTACGAACTGACGTATCCGGTCGGGCGGGGCGGGATGGGCGAGGTGTGGGCCGGCTTCGACCGGAAACTTGACCGGCCGGTGGCCATCAAGTTCCTCCGGCAGGCCGACATGTCTGCCAGTGAGCGGGAGAACGCGGTCGAACGCTTCATGCGGGAGGCTCGGGTCACCGCGCGGCTCGACCATGCCGGCGTACCGGCCGTCCATGACGTGGGTTTCCACGGCCGGGACATCTACCTCGTCATGCAGCTCGTGCCCGGTCTGGTGCTGGCCGATCTGATCGCCGAACGCGGCTGGCTCTCCGTACCCTGGGCTGCGGCGATCGGCGCGCAGATCTGTTCGGTACTCGCCGCCGCACACGCGGCCTCGCTGGTGCACCGTGACCTCAAGCCGCAGAACGTGA
Source organism: Micromonospora sp. CPCC 206060 (assembly GCF_036906895.1). NCBI lineage: Bacteria > Bacillati > Actinomycetota > Actinomycetes > Micromonosporales > Micromonosporaceae > Micromonospora > Micromonospora sp. CPCC 206060. The sequence goes on along the minus strand of NZ_JBAKHU010000060.1, from coordinate 31,984 downwards.
TGGTCACTCCGGCCGGTACCGTCAAGGTGCTCGACTTCGGGGTGGCCGCTCTGCTCGGACCGGCGAGCGGCCCCCGGCTCACCGCCACGAACGAGTCGATCGGTACGCCCACCTACATGGCACCGGAGCAGGCACTGAACCGGAGCGTCGGCCCCCGTGCCGACCTGTACGCCCTGGGGTGTCTGCTCTTCGAGACGCTGACCGGTGCGCCGCCGTATCACTCGGACACTCCGCTCGGCATGCTGCACCGGCACCTGAACGATCCGGTCCCGGTCGTTGCCGAGCACCGTCCGGGAGTGCCCGAAGCCCTGGCACACCTGGTGGCGTTGCTGCTCGCCAAGGATCCGCAGGATCGCCCGGAGTCCGCCGCCGAGGTCTACGACCTGCTGGTGCCGTTCGCGTCGGTGGCGATCGGATTCGTCGACGATCCGGCGGCCACCACGGCCGGCGGCCAGTCGATCGACCCGACGATGCCCTACCGGTACCCGTTCGGGCCACTGCCCCAGGCCACCGTCCCCGCGCCGACGAAAGTTGATGTGTCACCACGCCACGCGGCGCAGCAACCGGCGGACGAGGTGCCGTCGTTTGAGGAGTTGGCGGAGATCCAGGACCAGGCTCGCGGGCTCGCCGAGGAGGAACGCTTCACCCAGGCAGCCGAGGCGTTGGAGACCGTGCTGCGCAGGGCCGTCAAGGCGTACGGCGTCCAGCGGCCCCAGATCCTTGACCTGCGACTGGATCTCGCCAACTTCTACGTGCTCGCCGGTGCGTACCGGCAGGCGCTGCCCGAGTTCACCCGGCTGGCACATGATCTCGCCCAGCGGCCGAGCGTCGATCAGGAGTTGGTCTGGCATTGCCGGCAGCAGGCAGCGAGCTGCCAGGCAGAGCTGGGTGAGGCGGCCGAGGCGCTGGCGGCGCTACGCGCGCTGCTCGTGGAGGAGCAGCAGGTCCTCCCGGCCGACGCGCCGGAGATGTTCGGGCTCCGGCACCAGATTGCCACGCTGACCGCCGCCGTCGGCGATGTTGCAGCGGCCCGCGATCAGCTCGGTGCACTGCTCGAAGACGTGCGGCGATCCTACGGGCCGCACTCGCCGGAGGCAGCGGATATCGAGGCTCTGCTCGCACATCTCGGACGGCTCGATGACGGTAGATCGCGTACCAGTGGGGAAGGCTGGGCGGCTGATGACGGAGATGGCACCTTGGGAAGGTATCGAACGTGAATGACCTGCAAGACACGTTGAAGCAGTGCGTGGAGCGGGTGGGGCGACTTCGGCAGCAGCACCAGCGCGTCAATGAGCAGAACACAAAGGTTGTGCTCATCGAACCCGTCATCGCCGCGCTCGGGTGGGACATCGCCGACCTCGGCGAGGTACACCGGGAGTACCGGCGGCGAGGTAGGGACAACCCGGTGGACTACGGACTGCTTCTCCTGCGTACGCCTCGACTCTTCATCGAGGCCAAAGGGCTTGGCGAGAACCTGGATGATCCGCGCTGGGCCAACCAGACGATCAGCTACGCGGCCGTAGCAGGCGTCGAGTGGGTGGCGTTGACTGATGGTGCCGAGTGGCGGGTCTACAACGCCCACGCCCCCGTGCCCATCGAACAAAAGTTGTTCCGTGCGGCCCGCTTGGAACAGGATATCGATGCTGCCGTCGCATTGTTGTCCCTCTTGAGCAAGGACAACATGCGCGAAAACCGCATCGAGGAGCTGTGGAAGGGCTTCTTCGTCGACCGTCAGGTCCACGACGAACTGCTGGAACTCTTCGGCGATGGTGAACCGGCGCACGAGTTGGTCAACCTGTTGGCCCGTCGGCTGTCCAAACTTGGTCGTGACGAGATCCGGTCAAGCCTCGTCCGCGCCAGGGCCACCTTCGATTTCCCATCGGCCACCGTTTCTCCTGGAACGCTGGTCACGGTAAGCCAACCTCGGCCATCGATGCCCGCGGCGAGCCCGGCCTTTCTCACCGATGAGAGCAGGATCCCGTCGGTCGAACCTGGGAATTCCGGTAGGTCGAACAGGAAAAAAGTCACCTACGAGGAGCGACGGCTTCGGTTGGGTGATCTGATGGCTGCGGGAAGACTGCGACCTGGCGCGACGCTCTATGCCCGATATCTCGGTCGGCAGTATTCGGCAGAGCTTCTTGCGGACGGGGCCATTCGTTATGCCGGATCATCATATTCGTCGCTGTCTGCGGCTGGCGAAGCCGTCAAAATTCTGGTGCACGGTGCTGGAATCACTCCGTCTCGTAAAGCGACCGATGGGCTTGACTTCTGGAGTGCTGAGGATGCGCTGACAGGGGAGGTTGTCACGTTGAAGGAGATCCGGCGGCGCGTCGCAACGTCGAGTGAGTGTGACCATGCCGGTCGATGACGACTACACCTTGAAGTCTGTGGAAGCCTCCCGGATGGGGAAGGCGGCGGAGCATCTGGTGGCGGCGTTCTGCATTCTGGCGACGCGCGGGCTGCTTAACGTCTCGACGTCGCTCGTCGACGATGAGGGCGTCGACCTGGTCTTCCATCGTCGTGACTCGACGGCCACGCTGGCCGTCCAGGTCAAGGCGCGTATGTCGGACAGTAAGCGGGTCCAGTCGGAAGGCTTCGTGGCCTTCGTGCGGGAGCAGACCTTCACGCCCCGGCACAATCTCGATCTGCTGTTCGTCGCGGTTGATGTCAGCCGAGGATTGGTCATGAAAGCCTGGCTCGTGCCCAGTCTGGACTACGCGGCCACCCTGGGCGAGCCGAGCAGCAGGGGACGTTACCGGTTCGCGGCTTCGATGAAGGATGGTGCCAAGGATCGCTGGCGACCGTACCGGTTGGAGGCAACCGAGTTGCCAAAAGCGGTGCTGAACCGGCTCGACTCGTTGGCCTGACGATTAGGAGTGTCCCACATCCGGGAAATCCGACCCGTAGGGTCGTCATATGCGTTCCACACGTGTCTCCCAGCACGTCAGGGCTCCGCGCTCGGTCGTCTACCGGGCGCTGCTCGATCCGGATGCGCTCGCGAAGTGGCGGGTACCGGCCGGGATGAGCAGCCACGTTCACGAGTTCGATGCCCGCGAGGGCGGCTTCTTCCGCGTTTCGCTCACCTACGACGTGCCGGACGGCTCCGGCAAGTCGGCGCCGCACAGCGACACGTACCACGGCCACTTCCGCGAACTCGTGCCGGACGAGCAGGTGGTCGAGGTCCTTGAGTTCGAGACCGAGGATCCCGCGCTGCGCGGCAGCATGACGATGACCACCACGCTTGCCGACGCGGCCGGTGGCACCGATGTCGTCATCGTGCACGACGGCATTCCCGACGGCATCGCGCCCGCCGACAACGAGACCGGTACGCGGATGGCGCTGGAGAACCTCGCCCGTCTCGTCGAGGCGGACGAGTCTCGCCGGTAGTCCAGGCTCGCCGGTCGACCGGCGAAAGCGGCAGTCACGGCGAACGCCTCCGGCGGAAGGACCGGAGGCGTTCGCGGGTCGTGCGGGGGATCAGTGCGTGAGGGTGCCCTGCCTGGTAGCGGTGACGAAGGCCGTCCAGGCGGTTGGGTCGAAGGTCAGCGCCGGGCCGTTGGGGTCCTTGCTGTCCCGGAGCCCGACGACACCGGGCAGGTTGTCGGCGACCTCGACGCAGTCGCCGCCGTTGCCGCCGCTGCGGGTGCTCTTGCGCCAGTGCGCGCCGGTCAGGTCAGTCATGTCGCATCTCCCCAGCGATCCGTTTGATCATGTCTTTCGATTCTCCCTCATCAAGGGCCAGCGACTCTATGCCTCGCCAGGTGGTTTCATACGCGCTCAGCTCCTCCGGCTTGTCGAGATAGATAGCTCCGGTGAGCGCTTCGCTGTAGACCACCGAGGGTTCCGGTGCTGCCCGGCCCCTGGGCGGGGGAAAGTCCAGGATTACGAACGACCCGGCCACCGCCCTCGGCGGCGGCCCGGCAGCGAATGGCAGCACCCGCAGGGACACATTCGGCAGATCGCTCATTTCAAGCAACCTTCGGAACTGGCTCGACATCACATCCGGTCCGGTGGCCGCCCGACGTAGCACGGCTTCGGAGAGGATCTGATCCACCCGGGGAGGTCCAGGCAGCCGTCGGGTCAGCAGCGACTGCCGCTGCAACCTGACCGCGACTGCCCGTTCCCGCTCCTCCTCACTGGCTGTCGGCTGGTCCAGTCGGTAGATGGCCTGGGCGTACTGCTTCGTCTGGAGCAGCCCCGGGATCAGGGATTCGTCGTAGCGGCGCAGGTGGGCGGCGGCGGATTCCAGGCCGACGTAGAGTTCGAACCAGGTCGGGATGGCGTCGCCGTAGGCGTGCCACCAGCCGTGTGACTTGGTCTCAGCGGCGAGCCCGCGCATCGCCTCGGCCATCCTGGTCGGCACGTCGTACAGCTCGCACATGGCCTTGACGTCGATCACCCGCACCGGGGCCATGCCGCACTCGATGCGCCAGATTTTCTGCCGGCTGTACTCAAGCTCCTCGGCGGCGGCGTCGAGGGTGATGTTGGCTTCGGTGCGGAAGCGTCGCAGCAGCCGGCCGAGCTGTCGTCGCGGCACGGTCGAGCCGATGTCCTCTGCCAATTTTCGGCCTCCAGTTCCATCGTGGAACACCTTCGGCGTTGCGTGGTAAAACGCGAAGAGATTCCGGTAAAGTAGCTCGATTTCCCGTTAACGATTCTTCGCCGGAATTGTTGTGGCTTCCCGCCAAAGTGTCACAGGATGACTACCGGTTCGGTGTTTGGCCTGGTCAAGCGGTTGGCGCCGGACCGGGTCTGGCCCTGCTGCCGTACCGCTGACCGGAGCTGCGGTGGCAGGTGCCGGGGGTGGGCGTGCCCGTTCGCGGCGGACGGGCGGGTCCACCCCCATCCATTCGACCGGTGCGGAGAGGGGACGACATGCCGGCACCTGACGATCGGTGGAGCGCGGCGGGGGAGCGGCGCGGCGGCACCGTCTACACCCGACCGGAGCTGCTCGGCCCGCGCCAGATCCGCAACGCGCGGTTCGCCGAGAGCCGGTTCGGCCGTCGGGGGCTGGACCCCGGCGAGGTCCGCCGGTTCCTGGCCCGCGTCGCCGCCGAGGTCGCCGACCTCCAGGCCGAGGTGACCCGGGTACGCGAGGAGTCGCACCGGATCAAAGAAGCCATGCGAGGGTGGCAGTCCCGCCACGCGGCCCGGGTCAACGAGCGCGGCTACCGCTGATGGGTGGCGCTTCCGAGCGGTACGTCATCCACCTGCCGGTGACCGCGTCGGACCTGGCCGGTGCGCTGCGGCTGGCCCGGGTGCTGGCCCGCTGGGCGCAGGTCCTGCCGCAGACCGACCCGGGGGAGAGCACCGTCTCCGCCGAGGACGCGCAGGGCGTACGGTATCGGGTCTTCTGTGACCGGCGACTGCCCGGCGCCGGCCGGCGGTGCGTGCTGCGCGACGGCCACGACGGCCCCTGTACCCGCCGGCTCCGCCGCTGAGCCCACCGCGCCAGCTCAGTCGGAAAACCAGCGCAAAGCCATGTGGAACTTCCACGAGCAGGTTCGATATCGCCGTCTGCCCGCTGGCTTCGTCTGGACGTATCGGAAGCCAAACTCCCAAAAAGACGGTAAAGAATATCTGGTAGTGCCGAAAATTGACACATGGTCGTCTGTGTGGCGTCGTGAGAAGGGTTCACAGAGCGCTACTTTTCTATCATCCTGAGGTGAGGTGTCGCGCAGTTTCAATTCCGTGCCATGCGCTTCATGAGGAGGTCCGATGGCAAACTGCGATGCGCTGTCCGTGGTGACCCACCTGATGAGCCATCCCAAGGTCGGGTAATGAACAACGCCGACCCGGCAGGATTGTTGATCACCGTCGACGGCCAGAGCGGGGCAGGGAAGACCACCACCGCGGCGCTGCTCGCTACCCAACTCGAAGCGCACGGCCGACGGGTGCTACTCACCCGCACTCCATCATCGTCGTGCCTCGGTGCGCTGGCCCGCCACGGCACCTTCGACTTTCGTGGTCGGGAACTCACGCTGCTCGTGGCGGCGGATCGCTTTCACCACGATCGAAGTGTCATCCGTCCCGCCGTCGCGGACGGAGCGTTGGTGATCTGTGACCGGTACGTCGCTTCCTCGCTGGTGCTCGATCCTCTCGACGGCGCGGATCGTGACCTTGTCTGGGCGATCTACCGGCATTTGGCCCCGCCGGATCTCTCGATCATTTTGACCGGCGACCCGGCACGATGCACGGCCAGAGCGGTGCGCCGAGGCCACTACAGCCGCTTCCACTCCGCCGAGGTCGTCGCCAATGAGCGTGAGTTGAGCGGATTTCTCGACGCTGCGGATTTCCTGCGGCAGGTCGGTCACCGGGTCTTGGAGCACGACATCGGTACCGCCTCGGCGCGGGAAGTGGCAGAGCAGCTTGCCACAGTGATCCTTGCCATGAAGGGCGGTCGGCAATGAAGGTCGCGCTGCTCTACCCCGAGGTGTATGACATGGCCAGATTCAGGGAACGACGTAAGGAGTTCCCACCGTTCGGGGTGCTCTACCTCGGCGCGGTCATCGAGCAGGCAGCTCACGAAGTCAGCGTGTTCAAGGTGACTCCGGAGACGACCACGCTGGACCTCACTGTCTTTGACGCCGTTGGTTTCTCCGTCGCCTCGTCCGCTACCTACGGCATGATGTTGAACGCCCGCAACCGGGCCCGGATACGCCCGGACGCGCTGGTGATGGTCGGTGGAGTGCACTGCAACTTCTACCCACGGTCCAGCCTCACCGACTTCCGTGCGCACGTGGCTTCCACGGGCGAGTCGGAGGAGACCATCCTGGACATTCTCGACCGAGCCCAGACAAAGCACTTCGAGGGCGTGCCCGGAATCCTCTGGCGCGACGGCTCCACCATCCGCAGTGGGAAACCACGACCGCTGCTGCGTGACATCGACCAGCTTCCACTGCCGGCGCGTCACCTGCTTCCCGTTGAGGACTTTGTGATCACCGACCGCCTCGCCGGCACGGATCTGCGCATGGCGCACGTCATGTTCAGTCGCGGGTGTCCCTTTCCTTGTACGTTCTGTGCCGCCGGCCAGACCCGCATTCAGTACCGTAGCGGCGCGAGTGCGTACAAGGAACTCAGCCATCTGATTGACGCCTATGGCATCCAGGGCTTCGCGATCGTGGATGACAACTTCATCGTCAACAAGTCCAAGGTCGCCGACATCTGTGACCAGGTCGCCGGTCTCGGGCTGCGGTGGACGGCCCTGTCCCGGGTCGACACCGTCGATGAAGCACTGCTTTCCAAGATGGCGGCGTCAGGCTGCATTGAGATCAAGTACGGCATGGAATCCGGCAGTGAGGCTCTCCTCAAGGCGATGCGCAAGAACACCAAGCGGGAACAGATTCGTCGGGCCGTACACGCCACTGCCAAAGCGGGAATCGCTGCAAAAGTCTTCATCATTCACGGCTATCCGGGCGAAAGTCTGGAGACTACCCGTGAAACGATGGAACTGCTCGCCGAGTTGGGTTCAGCGTTGGCGCGGGTCTCGCTCTTCCGATTCGTGCCGCTGCCCGGAACCCAGGTCTACGATCAGGCCATAGCGCATGGCCTGCACGGGACTCACCTGCAACCGGACTGGGACGGTGACTGGGAAAAGTTTCACATACACCACAACGAACGCCACTGGTGGGGGACACCTGAGCAATGGGAGGAAACGCAACATTCGTACCAGTTGCTGCGGGATTTCGTTGAGAGCAGATGGAATCAGCAAGGCTGAGTGATCGACGATGGACGCATGTTAGCGTTCTGCGGTGCCTATCGCGCGACCGGACACCAGGGCCAGCAGCTCCCTGAGCACCGTCGAGGCCGGTCACCTGTGGAACTGGCTCCTGCGCGGCCAGGGACTTTCCACCGACACCCGCTACGCCGCCGTCGCGGACATCGCACACGCGGCACTCGGCCTCCATGCAGCTCGCCTGCCCTCGCCGTACGCCACCGTGCTGGCCCGTGCCAAAACGCCAGCGGTAGCGATGACCCTGTTCGAGCCGGGCGTCCATCAACAGGTCACCACCATCCGCTGTATGCGCAAGACACTGCACACCCTCCCCCTTGGCCTTGCCGCCGCAGCCCATGCCGCGACCCTGCACTATCGGGAACGGGACGCTCTCCGCCAAGTCGTCAACGCGGGCCTCAGTAGCCGGCAGATCGAGCGGACGATCGAACTGATCACCGCGCTTCTGCGTGATCACGGGTTCCTGGGCCACCGTGAGATCGAAACACGCCTGGTCACCGGCGTGGTTCCGGTCACCGCGGTGCGCCTCGCGTTGAAACTCGCCTGGGAACGCGGCACCTTGACCTACCGCAACGCCAGCCTGGGCTGGAACCAGGAGCGTCGTACCTTCGGCCTCACCACCAACGCCCATCCCCACCTCGACATGACGATGGAGCGTCGCCTCGCTACCGTTCGGCTGATCGAGGCGTACTTCGACCGCTACGGACCGGCATCGATCCACGACGCCATGTGGTGGTCCGGGCTGTCCGGCACCGCTGTCGTCGACGCGCTCGCCGACATACCCAGACCACTTGTCGCCATCACCGCACCCTGGTCAGCCTCGACTCTCTACATGTACCAGGACCGGCTCGAACAGTTCCATCATCAGGCGGCCGGCGGGGCGCCACTGTCCGGGCTGAACTTCCTCGCCCACGAGGACGTGGCCTTCAAGGCATACTTCGACACCCGGCGGCGCTACCTCGCCGAGCTTGACGAACGCGCAGCGTTCAACCAGATCGGCGAGGTGCTACCCACCATTGTCGTCGACGGCCACATTGTCGGCACCTGGTCCTGGGACGCGCGAGGGCGGCGGATCGCCTGCGCCCTGGTCAGGGGGCATACCGATCCTTCCCTGCGCGCGGAGATCAGGAAATGGGCTACCAGCGCCTCCGCTGCGATGCGGCTGGGGCACACCCCTCGCACGACACGCCGTGACCCATCGTCCTGAGCAATCCGCAAGACGCCAGACTTCGGTAAGGTCCGATCTATTCATAAGCCCGGTCATAGGGGTTGTCAGATGCGTGTACTGCCGAACGAGCTGGTACTCCACGAGATCCAGCGCTACGTCGCCGACATGGAGAAGGACCGGGGCTTCGCCGATCGTAGTGTCCTGCAACAGTGCCTGCTCCTCGGCGAGGAGGTCGGTGAGCTGTTCAAAGCCGTCCGCAAGCGTGAATCCCTGACCATCGGTACCACCTCCGTCGTCGGCACCGTGGACGAAGAACTCGCGGATATTCTCATCTTTGTCTGCGCCATCGCGAACCGCTACGGAGTGAACCTCGAAGAGGCGTTGCAACGTAAGGAACAACTCAACGAGAGCCGAGCCTGGAGGTAGGGGCCGGTCAGTCGGATACCTGATTGAGCGATCTTTGTATTTCGGGCGTGACGTGCCCTCGGTGATCAGCTCATGAGGCCGACCATCGCCGCCGATGCGCTACAGCGGACTCTCACCCGGTACCTCACCACCACGTTCGGGCTCAGTGAGGGCTTCACTTTCCTGGCTGCACCAGGCCAGGGCGTTCCGGCGGCTGACCACAAAGGACGGCGAGGCCCGGCCGCCCCTGCGTACCGCCGGGTGCACGTCGATCATGGAGTTGTGGTGCCCCGCAAAAGGTGTAGATAGGGGTGATCTGCCCACCACAAGTTCATGATCGACGGCGAGGTGGTGAGCGGGGCGGTTCTGTCGGAGGGTCGACGTGACGATCGGTTGATAGCACAATGTCAGCCAGTGATCCTTGGTAGTGCTGGTGCGACGCTCGTCCGGATGCCGAAGAGGTGCGGGGTGGGGGAGACCGGTCGGGAGGCCCTGGTCCGGTTCGTCGACGAACTCAGACGGCTCCGCCAACTCGCCGGTGCGCCGTCGTTGAACAATCTGGTGGCGATCGCCGCCCGGTTGCAGCACCCCCTGGCCCGCTCCACACTCAGCGACAAGCTCAACGCCAAGTCGCTGCCCGACTGGGACTTCGTGGTCGCGTACGTCGACTCCTGCGTCGCCCATGCCGAGCAGGTCGGCGCGCGATTGCCGGCGGAGCTGACCGACCTCGCCCACTGGGACGCCGCGCACTGGCGGCTGCTGCGGGCGGCGGACGACGCCCGCGCCGACGAACGGCTCGCCAGCGCCGCCAGAGCCGAACTCGGGCGGCAGAGCCGCACCGCCCCGGCCGCAGCGGTCCTCCCGACCGGGCGGGACCGGGTGGTACCCCGGCAGCTTCCCCCGGCGGTACGACACTTCGCCGGACGGTCGGCGCCGCTCGCCGCGCTGGACGCCCTGCTGGCCGAGCCGGACGGTGAACCCGGCACGGTGCTGATCTCGGCGATCGGCGGCACCGCCGGGGTCGGCAAGACCTCGCTCGCCGTGTACTGGGCGCACCGGGTCGCCGACCGGTTCCCCGACGGGCAGCTCTACGTCAACCTGCGCGGCTTCGACCCGGACCGGCCGGCGATGGGTCCGGCCGAGGCGATGGCCGGTTTCCTGGAGGCGCTCGCGGTGCCACCGGAGCGGATCCCGGTGGGGCTCACCGGGCAGGTCGCGATCTACCGCAGCCTGCTGGCGGGCCGGCGGATGCTGGTCCTGCTGGACAACGCCCGCGACGCCGACCAGGTCCGCCCGCTGCTACCCAGCTCACCGGGCTGCCTGGTGCTGGTGACCAGCCGTAACCAGATGCCGGGTCTCATCGCGGCGGAGGGCGCCCATCCGCTCGCCCTCGACCTGCTCGGCCCGACGGAGGCGCGGGAGTTGCTCGCCCGGCGGCTCGGTGCCGCGCGGGTCGCCGCCGAGCCGGTTGCGGTGGACCGGATCGTCGCCGCCTCGGCCGGGCTGCCGCTGGCGCTGGCCATCGTGGCCGCCCGGGCCGCCACCCATCCGGACTTCAGCCTGGCCCGGCTCGCCGACGAGCTGGACGGCGCCCGGGGCAGCCTCGACGGGTTCACCGGAGGGGAGAGCGCCACCGACGTACGGGCGGTCCTCTCCTGGTCCTACCGGAGCCTGGACCCGTCGGCGGGCGGCCTGTTCCGCCTGCTCGGGCTGCATCCCGGCCCGGATCTGTCCGTCGCCGCGGCCGCCAGCCTCGCCGGTGTTCCGATCCCGGAGGTACGGCCCAGCCTGGCCGCGCTGATCCGGGCGAACCTGCTCACCGAGCAGAACCCGGGGCGGTACGTCCTGCACGACCTGCTCCGCGTCTACGCCGTCGAGCAGTCCGCCGCCAGCGACAACGACGGGGAGCGCCGGGCCGCGACCCGTCGGCTGCTCGACCACTACCTGCACACCGCGCACAGCGCCGACCTGCTGCTCTACCCGCACCGCGACCACATCGAGGTGCCGGCCGCGCAGCCCGGTGCGGCCCGGCCCGGCCTACGCGACCGGGACGAGGCGTGGGCCTGGCTCACCGCCGAGCACCGGACCCTGCTCGCCGTGGTCGCCCTGGCCGCCGGCAGCGGATCCGGTACCCACGCCTGGCAGTTGGCGTGGAGCATCAACACCTACCTGGACCGGTCCGGCGCCTGGCAGGACCAGTCCACCGTCCAGCAGCTCGCGCTGCGCGCCGCCGTGCAGGTCGGGGACCGCACCGGTCAGGCCCGCGCGCACCGCAACCGGGCCGTGGCGTGTCTGCGGCTGGGCTGCTTCGACGAGGCACACGACCACCTGGCGCAGGCCCTCACCCTGCACGACGCACTCGGCGATCACGTCGGCGCGGGGCGTACCGAGCTCAACCTGGGGATCCTCGCCGAACGGCAGGGCCGGTACCGGCAGGCCCTCGACCACGCGCAGCGGGCCTTCGACCGGTTCACGCTCGCCGGCCACGCCCACGGGCAGGCCAACGCACTCAACAACATCGGCTGGTACCACATCCAGCTCGGCGACCACCGGCAGGCGCTCGACCACTGCCGGCGGGCGCTGGCCGAGCACCAGCGGATCGGTAACCGGTACTGGGAGGCCCACGCCTGGGACAGCCTCGGGTACGCGCATCACCACCTCGGCGAGCATGCCGAGGCCGTCGACTGTTACCAGCAGGCCCTGGCCCGGTGGCGGGAGGCGGGTGAACGCTACTACGAGGCCACCACCCTGACCCACCTCGCCGACACCCGGCATTGTGCGGGTGATCCCGGTCCGGCCCGTACCGCCTGGCGGCAGGCGCTGGACATTTTCGACCAGCTCGGTCACCCGGACGCCGAACAGGTCCGGGCCCGGCTCGACTCCGGCCCGCCGGAAGCCTGACCACCCGACCGGCGGTGCCGCCGGCCCGACCGTCGCTCCGCTGTCCGGGAAACCGCCGGACAGCGCCTGCCTCCGCCACCGTCCAGGGGAAAAGCCGCCGTCGGACGGAAGGATTTCCGTGATCCCCACCCGCTTCAGACGCCTGAGGGCGATGACGGCGCTCGGAGGTGCGCTGGCCCTGACCCTGGCCGTGGCACCGGCCGACGCGTCGCCCGCGCACGCCGTACAGGCCACCGCGTCACAGGTCGTCGGCTTCACCGTCGGTATGGACGGCCGTGTCTACGCGGCGTCCTTCACCGGCCTCAGCCCGTTCACCAGTACCGCGATCGCGCCGCCGGGGGCCGGGGTCAGTGCCGTCCGGCAGTCGGACGGCAACGTCGCCGTGTTCACCATCGGCAACAACGGCGGGCTCTTCTCCCTCGTGACCAGTTCGGCCGGATCGGGTACCCGGATCTCCCAGGTCGGACCGAGCGGACTCGCCAACCCCGGCGGCCGGGTCAACGCGGTGAGCGCCCCGGACGGCTCCATCCACGTCGCCTTCCCCGGCAAGGACGGTGCCGTTTACGGTGCCTCCTACACCAGCACCATGCAGCTGACCTCGGGGGTGCAGCGGGCCTCCGCGACCGGCGTGGCACCGTCGAGCGCGGTCGCCGCCGCGTGGGTCTCCGGCGTACCGGGGGCCGTCTTCGTCGGTTCCGACGGTGCGCTGCACTCGGTCTGGCGGACCGGCACCGGCACCTGGACGACCATCCCGGCCAGCGCCCCCGGTCTGGCCTCCCCGGGTGCCGGCGTCACGGCCGTCGTCAAGGGCGGCACAGCGGCGTACGTCGGCGGGCTGGACGGCCGGCTCTGGCAGGTCAGCGTCACGACGAGTGGCGGCGTGCCGGATCCGTGGGATCCGGTGGCCATCTCCGGCACCGGCGTCGTACCGGTCGGCGCCCGCCTCGCGGTGGCCCGCTTCGACTACGGCTCGACGAATGTGGTCTTCGCCGGTGCCGACGGGGCGATCCGGGTGGTCACCAACCAGACCGGCTCCTGGGTGACCTCGGTGACCACGACGGCCGGGATCGCCCAGCCCGGCGCCCCGGTGGCGACGCTCACCTACGGCGACTACCTCTACTCGGACTGGTGCGGCAACGACCTGTGGTGGTGGTTCTGGTGGAAGCGCCCGTTGCCGCCGCCCCCGCCGCCGCCGTGGTACGGCGAAACGCTCTCGTTCCGGACCACCATTCCGGTGCGCCAGGGCTACGAGGTGTCGATGACCCTGTTCCGGTAACGCGCCGGGGCCGCCGGCAAGCGGCTCTCCGTACCTTCTCCGGCCCCACCTTCCGTCGGTACACCTACTTCCACTCGATGAAGGGAATCACCATGCAACTGTCAGTCGCATCCATGCGCCGGACGAGAATCATGACCGCACTGCTGCTCATGGTCGGCCTCGTCGTCGCTTTCGCCGGCCTGGCTCCGGCTGCTCAGGCTGCCCCCGGTGCGGGTGCGGGTGCGGGTGCGGGTGCGGGTGCGGGTGCGGGTGCGGGCCCGGCCGCGCCGATCGAGGCGAGCACCGAGCGGTCCGCGGATGTCGGTACCGCCGCCTACCAGTACTACGAGGTGCGTAACAGGCAGAGTGGCAGGTGTCTGGAGGTCTACAACTTCGGCCAGGCAGACGGGACCAACGTCATCCAGGTGAGCTGTTGGGGTGGCACGAACCAGCGCTGGCGCCTCGTCCTGCTCAGCAACGGGTACTACGAGTTGCGGGCCCAACACAGCGACAAGTGTCTCGACTCGGTCGCGCCCGACAACTTCGCCGATGTGGTGCAGGTGGGCTGCTGGGGCGGATGGAACCAGCACTGGTACTTCGTCGCCGTCGGCTAGGTGACCCTGCTCCGGTAGGCCGCCGTCCGACTCGGCGGTGCCGGCGCGGCCGGTCGGACGCGGTACGGAAACGTGGTCCTGGCTCCGGATCGTCCGGAGTCAGGACCGTCCGTTCCGTGGCCTGTGCACCACGGTCGCACCGGCATACGCGTGGACGGGGCGGACCCGGACACCGTCCTCGACCCCGGCACCAACGGCTGGTGGGTGTACGCCGACCCCGCCGGCCACCCCTTCTGCCTCCTCCTCTGCCCCCTGCACCACCGCTGACTCCGTCGATCATGGAGTTATGGTGGGGCTTTTCTCCGCATTAGAGGAGTTTGCGGGGCACCGCAAGTCCATGATCGGCCGCTGCAGGTGGCCGCGTACCTGCACGGTGAGCCGATCGTGGACGCCTGCGCGGGTGTCGCCGACAGCACCACCGGCCGGCCGGTCACCCCGGACACACCGTTCTTCAGCTACTCGACCGGCAAGGGTCTAATCTCCACCGTCGTGCACGTACTCGCCGGGGTTGCTCGACTACGACCTGCGGATCGCCGAGGTCTGGCCGGAGTTCGCCCGACACGGCAAGGACACGGTGACCCTGCGGCACGCGCTGACCCAGTCGGCGGGCGTACCGGCGCTGCCCCCCGATGTTACCGCCGACGATCTGACCGACTGGGACCGGATGTGCGCCATCGTCGCCGACAGCGAGCCATTGTGGAGCCCGGGTGCCCGGCACGGGTACCACGCCTGGACCTACGGCTGGCTGGTCGGGGAGGTGATCCGCCGGGTCACCGGCCGGACGGTCGGGCAGGTGCTCGCCGACGAGGTGGCCGGTCCGCTCGGCGTGCGCGACGAGCTGTTCCTCGGCGTACCCGATGACCAGCTCGACCGGGTCGCGCGGCTGGAGGAACGGGACTGGTCGGCGGCGATGGCGATGATGGCCGCCCACGTCCCGAACCTTGACCGGGTGCTGCCGCCCGGGGTGCGTACCGATGCGGCGCTGGCCAACCGCCGGGACGTGCGGCGGGCCGACATCCCCGCCGTCGGTACGCTCAGCGCCCGCGCCATGGCCCGGATGTACGCCGCGCTGCTCGGCGCGGTCGACGGGGTACGCCTGGTCTCGCCAGCCCGGCTGGGGGAGATTTCCACCGTCCAGGTACGCGGGGCCGACTGGGTTTTCGGCCAGGAGTCGGCGCTGACCCTCGGGTACGCCGTGGAGACGGACGGGGCGATGTTCGGTTGGAGCGGGGCTGGCGGGAGTCTGGCCGGTGCCGCCCCCGGTCTCGGCCTGAGTATCGCGGTGACCACGAACGTCCTGGCGTTCAGCCCGGATGAGGACACTATGGAGGATCTACGTAGCTTTATCCTCAATGGCGTTGCTTCGATCATCGACCCCTCGGTAGCGTAGCGAACCGGATACTCATGGTTACCACTGGAGGTGTCACCATGACCGGTACCGCCGCGACCGACCTGCCGATGTTCCCACCCGACGACCGGCCCTGGGGCCCCTTCGAGATTCTGCGCGACGAGGACCGCAAACGCTGGGAGAGCGCCCCGGTCAGCCGGGTCCGACTGCCCACCGACGGTTGGGCCTGGCTGCTCACCCGGCACGCGGACATCCGGCAACTGCTCCGCAGCCCGGATGTCAGTTCGGACGCCACGCGTCCGGGATTCCCGCTGCTGCGTCCGTTGCCGCCCCCGGAGGAGCAGGACCGGCGGGGTGCCTTCATCGGGATGGACGGCGCCGAGCATGCCCGGTTCCGCCGGATGCTCACCGCCGAGTTCATGGTCAGGAACATCCGCCGGATCGAGCCGCTGATCCGGCAGACCGTGGTGGACGCGTTGGACGCCATGCGCGACGCCGGATCGCCGGCTGACCTGGTGACGTCGTTCGCCCTGCCGGTACCGTCCATGGTGATCTGCCACCTGCTCGGTGTGCCCTACACCGATCATGACTTCTTCCAGAGTCGCAGCCGCACTCTGCTCGACCGGACGGCTCCGCTCGACGACGTCCGCTCTGCCGCCGACGAACTGCGCGACTACGTCCGCAACCTGGTCGAGGTGAAACTGGCTGCCGTCGAGCCGGGCGACGACCTGCTCAGCCGGCTGGCCAACGAGCGGGTCGCCACCGGGGAGTTGGAGGTGGAGGAACTGGTCGGGGTGGCTCTGCTGCTCCTGGTCGCCGGGCACGAGACCACCGCCAACATGATCGGCCTGAGCACCCTGCTGCTGCTCCAGCACCCCGAGCAGTTCGCCGCCCTGCGCGACCGGCCGGACCTGGCCGACGACCTGGTGGAGGAGCTGCTGCGCTACCTGACCGTGATCCGGACCGGACTGCTGCGGGTGGCGGTACGCGACATCGAGATCGGCGGTCAGCTCATCCGGGCCGGCGAGGGGGTGATCGCGATGCTCTCGTTGGCCAACCGGGACCCCGACGTGTTCACCGATCCGGAGGGTTTCGGCCTCAGCCCGGCCGCACACCAGCATCTCGCCTTCGGCTTCGGCGTGCACCAGTGCATCGGGCAGCCGCTGGCCCGCGCCGAGCTGCGGATCGCCCTGGTCGAACTGGCCCACCGGTTCCCCCGGCTGGCTCTCGCCGTCGACCCGGCGGACGTGCCGGTACGGGGCACCTCGGTGGTGTACGGCGTGGCCGAGCTGCCGGTCACCTGGTGAACCTGCGCGTCGCCGGCCGGTGAAACCACCTGACCAGGCCGGCGGCGTGCAGCTACCGGTCATCCGGACGGGTGTCTCCCAGCCCGGTGGATATGCACCCCGGACCGGGAGGCACCGCAGCGGGTCAGGGGCCGCAGTAGAGCAGCCGGTTCGGCGTGTTGGTGTTGGCGGGGATCCCGGTCACCAGGCCGACGGTGGCCCGGCTGACGAGGTAGCTGTGCACCTGGGCGGGCGTCCAGGTCGGGTTGGGCGACAGCGCCAGGGCCGCACACCCCGCGACGTGCGCGGCGGCCATCGACGTGCCGCTGATGGTGTTGGTCGCGGTGTCGCTGGTGTACCAGGCGGAGGTGATGGTGATGCCGGGGGCGTAGAGATCCACGCACGGCCCGTAGTTGCCCGCGGTGTGCCGGGCGTCCGTGCTGGTGGTGCTCGCGACGGTGAGCGCGGGGGTGACCCGGGCCGGGGAGAAGTTGCAGGCGTTGGTGTTGGAGCTGCCGGCCACCACGGCGTAGGTGACCCCGGAGTTGATCGAGTTGACGATCGCGGCGTCCAGGCTGGCGTTCGGGCTGCCGCCGAGCGCCATCAGCGCCACCGCCGGCCGCACCGCGTTGGCGGTCACCCAGTTCACCCCGGCGATCACCTGGGTGTAGCTGCCGCTGCCGGTGCAGCCGAGGACCCGTACCGGGTGGAGCTGGACCTCCTTGGCCACCCCGTGCCGGGTGCCACCGATGGTGCCGGCGAGGTGCGTACCGTGACCGTTGCAGTCGTCGGCCGGCAGGGCGTTGTCGATGAAGTCGGCGCCCCCGGTGACCCGGCCGCCGAAGTCGGTGTGGGTGCGCCGGATGCCGGTGTCCAGGACGTACGCGTGCACGTTGTGCGCCGTGTTCGGGTAGGCGTACCGGCCGTTCAGCGGCAGGTAGCGCTGGTCGATCCGGTCCAGCCCCCAGGACGGCGGGTTGAGCTGCTCACCGGGACCGATGAGGGTGCTGACCGTGCGGTTCTGCTCGACGTAGGCCACCGCCGGGTCGGCGGCGAGCCGCCGGGCCGCCCGCTCCGGCAGGCGTGCCTCGAAACCGTTGAGGGCACTGCCGTAGACGTGCCCGACTGTCCCGCCGTAGCGGGCGCGCAGCCGGTCTGCGGCGGCGGTGACGGCCGTGGTGCCGGCCGGGCGGTCCGCACCGTCGCGGAGGACGACGATGTAGCTGCCGGCCACCGCGTCCGGGCTGCCCGCGTACCGGATCTCACCGCTGCCGGCGGCGCTCGCGGCGGCCGGGGTCAGCGCGCCGGCCAGCACGGCCGCCACCCCCAGCACCAGCAGACGCCGGCCCCGGGTACCTGATCTGATCATGATCGTGTCCCTTCAGATGGGGCCGGCCCCGGGGCGGATACCGCCTCGGGGCCGGTGGAGCGGACTAGCGGGTCAGAAGGTCGGAGCCAGGTAGAGCAGCTTGTTCGGCTGAGGGTTGCCGGTCAGCACGCCGTTGGTGGCGTTGTTGACGATGTAGGCGTGCACCTGCGCCGGGGTGTAGGTCGGGAAGACCTCCAGAACCCGGGCGGCGGCACCGGCGACGTGCGGCGAGGCCATCGAGGTACCGCTGATGGTGTTGGTGGCGGTGGTGCTGGTCCACCAGGCCGACAGCACGCCCACGCCGGGGGCGTAGAGGTCGGTGCAGCTGCCGTAGTTGGAGAACGAGGCGGTGGTGTCGTTGCTCGCCGAGGCGTTCACGGTGAGCGCGGTAGGCACCGAGGCCGGCGAGAAGTTGCAGGCGTTGGCGGCGGAGTTGCCGGAGGCCACCGCGTAGGTCACCCCGTCGGCGATGGAGTTGGCCACCGCGGTGTTCAGCGAGGCGTTGTAGCCGCCGCCGAGGCTCATGTTGGCCACGGCCGGCTGACCGGCCTGGTGGTGGGAGGTCACCCAGTTGACGCCGGCGATGACCTGGGCCCAGGTGCCGCTGCCGGAGCAGCTGAGCACCCGGACAGCGATCAGCCGGACGTCCTTGGCCACCCCGTACCGGGTGCCGCCGACGGTGCCGGCGACGTGGGTGCCGTGGCCGTTGCAGTCGGCGGCCGGCAGCGCGTTGTCGACCGCGTCGTAGCCGTCGACCGCCTGGCCGCCGAAGTCGGTGTGGCCAACCAGGATGCCGGTGTCGATGATGTACGCGTTGACGCCGGTGCCGTCGCTGACGTAGCTGTAGGTGCCGCTCAGCGGGAGGTTTCGCTGGTCGATCCGGTCCAGGCCCCACGGCGGGCTGGTCTGGGTGGTGCTGATCGACACCTCGTGGTTCTGCTCGACGTAGGCGACCGCCGGGTGGGCGGCCAGGCGCTTGGCGGCCTGCTCCGACAGCCGCGCCTCGAAGCCGTTCAGCGCGTCACCGTAGACGTGGCCCAGCTTGGCGCCAAACCGCTCGGCGAGCGAGCCGGCCAGGCTCTGCACGCCGGCCTGGCGGGTGCCGGCACGGCCACCGACGGCGCTGTCCTTGAGCACCACGATGTAACTGTCGGCGACGGCGGTCGCGCCACCGGCGTGCAGGATCGACCCGGTGGCCGGTGCGGCCTGGGCGGGGGCGCCGACCATGGCGGTGACCATGGCGGCGGTGGCGAGTACGCCGAAGGCGGCGGTCCGCCGAGTGCGCGGGAGTGTCATCTCCCAGTCCTCCCTAGTGTGTTGGCTTTTCGTGCCGGCGAGGGTGACCGGTACGAAAAGCCGACCTGGACGGTTGGGAGGATCGTACATTCGCAAACGCCAATGTGAATGGCGGAATCTGTGCACAGTATGAGGACGATATTGGGAAAGTATTTCAGGTTCCTGACAGATTCCGTGCTGGCGGGTACGGCGAGTGAATATGAATCAGGTGTGCCGCCGGTACGGGTCGATCTTCCGAAGCGGTCGCCGGACGACCCGGACGGTTGGCGGCGGTCGTGGGAGACGGCCGGGTGACGCCGGTCACGCATGCTCCGGTACGACAAGTTCCGGCCCAACCAGGAGGACGAGACCATGAACGAGGAGCACGCCCTGCCCACCCGGCCGGTGGTGCGCACCCGGGCGGCACACGTCACGCTCTGGGTGGCGCAGGTCCTGATCGGGGTCTTCTTCATCGTTGCCGCCGCCGCGCCCAAACTCCTCGGCGAGCGGTACGTGGTGGAGATGTTCGACCAGATCGGCGGCGGTACCTGGTTACGCCTGCTCACCGGTGTACTGGAACTCGCCGGTGGCGTCGGCCTGCTGATCCCCCGGCTGTCCGGTCTGGCCGCGCTCGGGTTGGTCGGGGTCATGGCCGGCGCGTCGTACACCGTGGTCTTCGTCCTGGACACCCCGGTCAGGGTGGTCCTCCCGGCGCTGCTCGGCGTCGTCCTCGCCCTGATCGCCTGGGGGCGCTGGCCGGAGACCCGGGCACTGGTCACCACCCGGCGTTGACCCGGAGTTATCTGCCGGAAATCCGCTTTTCGCGCCCGCTGTCCGGTGACCCGCGCCTCAGCGCAGGCCACCGGTGACGATTCTGGAATGCCCACTCGACCGAGCTGGTTGATTTCCCCTGTACGCCGGCGTAAACGTCGCCGGAGCAGTGGAAATCCCCTCGATCGAAAGGGCAACCATCGTGAAGAACACCTTCACTCGATGGCTCCCGGCCATCGCGCAGAATTCCAGCCGCAAGACCGTACTGACCGTGGCCGGCGTTGCCGCCCTCGGCGGCCTGGCCCTCGGCCCGGCCGCAGTGGCGTCGCCGCTGACCGGCGAGCCGAACCTGGACGCGGTGTCGGCGATCAACACCGCCACCGGGCGGACCGCGTCGGCGGCCGGTGCTCCGGCGAACCCGGACACCGCCGGCAGGCAGGCCGAGCGCTCCACCGCCCGGCCGGGCATCGAGAAGCTGATCCCGTACGGCGTGCAGGGGTCGCAGTCGACCATCGCACTCGACGATGACCAGCTTGCCAATGCCAAGGCCATCATCGACACCGCCAGGAAGACCGGTGTGGGTGAGCGGGGCGCGGTGATCGGTGTGGCGACCGCGTTGCAGGAGTCGAAGCTCTACAACCTCGGCCACCTCGGCGTCATCAACGACCACGACTCGCAGGGTCTGTTCCAGCAGCGTCCGTCGTCGGGCTGGGGCACCCCCGAGCAGATCACCGACCCGGAGTACGCCTCGACGGCGTTCTTCAACGGGCTGAGGAACGTGCCCGGCTGGCAGGACCTGCCGCTCACCGTGGCCGCGCAGACCGTGCAGGTCTCGGCCTACCCGTTCGCGTACGCGCAGTGGGAGCAGCAGGCTGCGGAGATCGTGCAACAGCTCTGGCGTAGCTGACACTCCGGTGACGGGCCCGGTGGTTCCGCCGCCGGGTCCACGTCCACCAGGGCTCCGTGTGTGTGGAAGGGCCCCTTCCTATACCGGATCCGTTGAGAAGGGGCCCCTCCTTACGTCCCGGTGACGATGGCCGGGGCCGCCACCTCCACTGTTCGAGTGCCGCCCCGCCGGGCGGTCGAGTCCCGCTGGGAGGGTGACCGAAGTGAACACGATGTTCGACCGGTGGCTACCGGCCCTCACCCGGATTCCGGCGCTGCGAAACAGCGCACTGGGTGTCGCCGGTCTGGCGTTTGTCGGTACCGCCATCGCCGGCCAGGCCGCCTCTGTCCACGCCGTACCGGTCGGGGGCGGGAAAGGTGTGCTGTACCAGCCGTCCGAGCGGGGCGAGCCCGGCAGCCGTGGGGCGGGCCGGGATGCCGACCGTCGGGGTGATGACCGTCGGGGCGATGACCGCCAGTCGCACCGGGTGCTGGGCGTGCAGTACCAGGCGCAGCCGAACTACTACTACTGCGGCCCGGCCGCGACGCGGATCGCGTTGTCGACCTTTGGCCGGACACCGTCGCAGGACGAGTTGGCCGAGCGGCTCGGGACCACCGTGGCCGGGACCAGTTCCGCACTGGACATCACCCGGGTACTGAACGAGCAACTCGGGGAGCAGGTGTACCGGACCACGGAGATCCGCGACTCGGTGGCCCGGCCGGAGCAGGTCGACCGGCTGGTCTCGGAGGTCCGCCGGGCCGTCGACGACGGCCGTGCCGTGGTCGCCAACATCAAGGGTACGGCGGTGGACGTCGACGGTGGGATGCACTCGTTCGAGGGCGGGCACTACCTGACCGTGACGGGCTACCGCGACGAGGGTCGGGTGGTGCGGATCGCCGACCCGGCGGACCCGCAGCGGGGCGAGTACTGGCTGACCGCCCCCGATCTGGCCGACTGGATCGCGGAGCGCGGCTACTCCGCCTGACCCGCCACACCGCCCCTCCTCTCACGTCGATCATGGAGTTGTGGTGGGGGGATTGACCCCTTACACACCTTATGCGGGGCACCACAACTCCATGATCGACGTGGGAGGAGGGGGGTGGAACAACAGCTGACCACAGGTGAACGACAACAGGTGAAATGTGATCGACCGGCTGGCCGGGTCCCTACCACAGGGACCCGGCCAGCAGCGTCTGATTACCGACTCGTTGACAGTGTGCGACAGAACGAACACGACGTTACGATGTCGAGCGTCTCCCACCTGAAGGGTCGTCCCCCCTTTGCGCCGTCCCGCGAGCACTCCGCGACCAGCCGTGCCCCGGCCCGGCCTGCGCGGTGCCGCCCGCTGGATCGTCCTGATCGCGGGAGCCGCGGGCGCCGGGTTCTGTGCCCTGGCGTTACTGGACAGCCCTGCCCTGGCCAGTGATGGTCGGCACCGGGCGGGCGGGTCGGCGGAGGTGTCCGGTGCGGAGGGTCCGGACCGATCCCTCCGTGGCCTGGCGGACCTGGTCAGGCAACTTACCGACGACCGCGAGCCGGAGGGCACGGCGCCGGTGGGTGGGGAACCGGAGGGCGGAGTGCCGACCCCGGTCAGTCCCGAACCGCAGCCGCCGGGTTCCGATCAGGACCCGCTACCCCCGGCGCGACCCGGGTCCGGCGGGACCGGGTCCCGCCCCGCGCCGTCCGGCGACGACCGACCTTCGGCGCCCGGACCATCACCGTCGCCCGGCCGGTCCGTCGGGACGGTGGGCGGATCGGCCGCCACGACAGAGCCCCGGTCACCGCAGCTGACCTCCCGCGTGGCCGACGCGGTGCCGGTGGTACCGGCCGCCGTCCGTGCCATCTCGACAGTGGTCACCGGTCTCCCGCCGATGCTGCCCGGCGCGGTCGAGGGTCTGCTCGATCCGGTCGTCTCGTTGACCGACCGACTGCTCGACGCCCTGCTGCCACCGGCGGCAGCCTGCCCGGTCGATTCCGGTCCGGCCCGACCGCCGGTCCCGGCGCCCGGACCGCCCCGCAGTGAGGTCGGGGGCGGTGCCGACCAGGGCCAGTCGACCCCGGTACCGCCGAACCCGGTGCTGGCCCGGACCTCGCTCTGGTCGCCGTGGCCGCCGATGCTCGTGATGCGCCAACCGGCGTCCGGACCTGCGGTGGGCGGCGCCGTGGTGGTCGGCCCGGCCGGCCCGTCGCCGCCGGGGACCCTCGACCGCTCCGGCGACCCTGACGGCGAGTACGCGCTGACCGCCGACCGGGGTACCGGCTCCGGCCCGATGGTCCACCGCGGCTGGCGCTGGCTGCCCGACCCGGTTGCCACCGGCCCTGTCGCCCCCCGCTCGACCGCTGTCGTCGGTCGCTCTCCCGCTGTGGTCGCCCGTCCCGGCTGATTCGCTCCGTTACCGCCTACCGGGCCGGGTCATCAGCCCGTACCCGACTCGGTAGGCGGGGTCAGCCGAGGCCTGACCGCCCCGCGTCGGGGCGCGTCACGGCTGGACGTCGTACCCGTTCCGCTCGCGACCGGACCGTTGCCCACCCGTCACCCGTATGCCGGTGCCGGGCTGCCGGCTGTCGCGACGCGTACCAGAGATCGGAGCGAGGGCAATGATCCGCGTCGTTGTCATGGAGGAGATGGGACTGCTGCGCGGCGCACTGCGGGCCGTGCTGTCCAACGAGGAGGACATGGAGGTCGTCGCCGATGTGGCGGAAGTGGGGGAGATGCTGACGGTGGTACGCCGGGAACAGCCGGACGTCGCCGTGCTCGACCTGAACCTGGACGCACCTGACCATCTCGGGGTGATCGAGCGGATCGGTTACCTCGCCCCCGGCACCTGCGTGCTGGCGATGAGCAGCCGGTGGCGGCCGGCGGTGATGCAGGCGGCGGCGGCCGCTGGCGCCCGGGGCTTCATCAGCAAGGACGGGCCGCCGGACGAACTGGTGCGCATGGTCCGCTCGATGGCCGCCGGAGAGCGGGTGATCGATCCGTTGGCCGCCGTTGCGGTGCTCGGGTCACCGAAGAGCCCACTCACCCGACGGGAAACCGAGGTGCTCCGGGCGGCTGCCGAAGGGTTGCCGTTGAAGGAGATCGCCCGGCGGCTCTACCTGGCCCACGGGACCGTGCGGAACCACCTCTCGGTGATCATGCGCAAGACCGGTACCCGCAACCGGCTGGAGGCCATCCGTCGGGCTCAACGCGATGGATGGTTGTAGCGGCCGGCCGCTCGGTGACAGGCGGGGTTTCGCCCCCGGTCCGTCACCGAGCGGCACCCCCGTGGAGGTGTTTGAATGACAGCGGTCCGTGATGGTGGTGCTACTGAAAGCTGAGAAGGGACACTGGTGATCCGCACACTTCTCGCTCTTGACGGGGCTCTGATCCGGGGTGCGCTCGCTCTCGTGCTCGCCGCCGAGCACGACATCCGGGTCGTCGCCGAGGTCGACCGGGATGACAACCTCGATCAGGCGCTCTGGACACAACTGCCGGACGTCGCCGTGGTCGACGCCGACCTGATCGCCGTTGACAACCCGGCACCGACGGGACCGTGTCCGCTGCTGGTGCTCGCCGATCCCCGTCGTCCCAGGGGTCTCTACGACCTGCTCTGTGCCCGCCGGGCCGTCGGCATCCTCGGCAACGATGTCTCACCGCAGCGGGTGGTGGACGGCGTCCGGCGGTTGGCCAGGGGTGAACCGTTGGTGGACGCGGACCTCGTCGTCGCCGCACTCGGCCCGACCGGCCCGTTGACCGGCCGGGAGGCCGATGTCCTGGACCTGGCCGCCACGGGGTCGCCGGTCAGCGAGATCGCCCGACGGCTCAGCCTGTCGCCGGGCACCGTGCGCAACCACCTCGGCCGGATCAAACGCAAGACCGGGGCGCGTACCCGCATCGAGGCGGTGCGCGTCGCGCAGAACGCCGGTTGGATCTGACGGACGGCTGTCGACCGGGCGGCCCGTCGCCGGGCACCGCGGAGGGAGGACTACCGGCAGGACCGGGCCGGCCCGGTCGACGGCTGGGGGATATCGCGGTCCCAGTAACCGGCGAGTTCCCGGTACGTCGCTGACCGGGCCAGCAGTTCGTCGTGGGTACCGGTGACCGGCCGGTCCTCGTCGAAGACCAGCACCCGGCGGGCCCGCAGCGCGGAGCTGATCCGGTGCGCGATGACCACCAGCGCACCGGGTCGCCGGGCGAAGGCATGTTCCACCTGTGCCTCCGTGACCGGATCGAGATGACAGGTGGCCTCGTCGAGCACGACCACGCGGGCGGGGGACAGGTACGCCCGGGTGGCGGCGACCAGTTGCCGCTCCCCGGCGGACAGCCCGACCGGCGTGATCCGGGCCGACAGGCCGCCCAGCCTGGCAGCGAGTGGCCCGCCGCCCAGTGCGTCGAGCGCGGCCAGCAGCGTGCACTCGTCGGCCTCCGGGTTGAGGTAGCGCAGGTTGTCGGCGAGCGTCGCGGTGAAGACGTACGCCTCCTGGGGTACCAGCACCCGCAGTCCGGCGAGGACGGCCGGTGACGCGCCGGTCGTCAGGATCCCGGCGAGCCGTACGGTGCCCGAGTCGGGTTGCAGCAGTCCGGTCATCAGGGCAGCCAGGGTCGACTTGCCCGCACCGCTCGGACCGACCACGGCGAGATGGTCCCCGTCGGCCAGGTCGAGGTCGAACCCGTCGAGCACCGGTCGGGCCCGGTGCCCGTAGCGGAAGGTAAGGCCGCGTAGCCGTACCGTCGGCCGGTCCCCGGCCCCGGCTTCCGATCCGCCGGACACCGGGGGAGTGACCGCAGCCGGGACCTGGTGCGCATGGTCCGGGGCCTGTTCCGCATGGTCCGGGGCCGGGGCGGCCTGCTCCGGAGCCGGGGCCGGGGCCGCGTCGGCGGGCCGGGCGACCGACTCCGCGCCGAGCAGCCGGTCCAGGGTCACCACGTACCGCAGGCCACCGCCCCCCACCCCGTGCACCAGGGCGTGCAGCGCGGGCCGCAGACCCGTCGAGACGTAGATCAGTGCACCGAGTACGGCACCGGCGGTGACGCCCTGCCGGACCAGCCACGGTGCGGCCAGTAGCAGTACCGCCACCGGCGACCAGCCACCCACCCCGAGACTGAGACTGCGCAGCGCGGCCATCCGGGACACCGTCCGCTCCGCTGCGGCCTGCGCGGCCACCCGGCGGCCCACCTGCGCGACGACCCGTTCCCCGGCGCGGGCGGCAACCACGTCCCGGTGACCGGTCAGGGCCGCGCCGGCGGCCCGGGCGAACTCCTCGCCGGCCACGACGAGGTCCCGCTGGTGCCGCACCATGGCCGGTAGGGCCGCGCCGAACACCACCAGCCCGGCCAGGAGCGGACCGGCCACCAGCGCCGCGACCACCGGAGCCAGGGCGAGCAGACCGAGCAGCGCCGCACCGGCGGCGAACAGGAAACCCCGGACCACCATCAGCAGACCACCGAAGGTGTCCCGGACCACCTCCACCTGGTGGGTCAGCCGGGCCACCGCCGTACTGTCCGTCCGGGACCCGCTGTTCCCGGCCCCGTTCAACGTCGCCCGGACCAACCGCGTGGTGAGTTCGTCCCGGAACGGCTCCACCACCGCACCGAGACTGAGGTACACCCGCCCGGTGCCCCACGCGCCGACGGCGACGGTCACCGCCAGCCCGGCCAGCCAGGCCAGCCCGGCACCGAACCGCCCGGCGAGAAAACCGTCATCCACCGCCCGCGCGGTCAGATAGCCCGACAGCAGGGCCGGCAGCGACTCCGCCACCGACCAGCCGGCCAGCCGGGCCAGCGCGGCCCGCCGGTCGGCGAGGATCCGCCAGGTCAGCCGGCGTACCCCGGTCACCGGTCGTCCTCCGACGGCAGGAACATCGACCGGTAGGCGGGATCCGACCAGAGCCGACGGTGCGGCGCGAGGGCCCGCAGCCGACCGGCGTGCAGCCAGGCCACCAGGTCGGCTGCCGCCGCCGTGGCCGCACGGTGGGTGACCACCAGCCGGGTACGCCCACCCGACCGCTCCACCACCGCCTGGCCGATCCGGTGCGCGGTGGCCGTGTCCAGGCTGGACGTGGCGTCGTCGAGGATGAGCAGGCGTTCGGCGGACAGGGCCCGGGCCAGTCCCAGCCGCTGCGCCTCGCCACCGGAGAGCGGCGCGTCGGCCAGCGGTGTCCGGTAGCCTTCGGGCAGCCGCTCGACGTATCCGTCCACGGCAGCGCTGCGGGCGGCCCGCCGCACCGGCGGGCTCGCCGCCCGGCCGTCGACCGGTACCGCCGCCTGGTCGTCGGGCAGGCCCAACCCGATCGCGTCGTGCAGGGTCTCGCCCACCAGCACCGGCCGTTCGAAGGCGTACCCGACCGCCCGGCGCAGTGCCGCCCGGCTCAACCGGTGCAGCGGTGCCCCGTCCAACAGGACCTCCCCGGCGTCCGGGTCCTGGAGCCGGCCGGCCACGGCGGCCAGGGTGGACTTACCGGAACCGGACTCCCCGACCACCGCCACCATGGCGCCGGCCGGTACCACCAGGTCGACATCGCGCAGCACCGGCCGGCCGTCCGGAGCCTGGACGGTCACCCCGCACAGCCGTAGCGCACCACCGCCGGGTGGCAGTGGGTCCGCGCCGTCGTGGCCGCCCGGTTCGTCGAGGACCGTGGCGATCCGGTGCGCACCCGCCCGGCTGCGGACCAGCCGGTTCAGGGTGGCCAGTACCGCGCCGAGCCCGGCGCCGAGGGCGGCGTACTGCACCGCGGCGACCAGTTGACCCGGGGTGAGCCAACCGAGGGTCAGGGCGTACCCGCCGACCGCGACAACCGCGAGTTGCAGCAGCGGCGCCACGGCGGCCGTGCGGGCGGCGGCCCGGGCCAGCAGCGCCCAGCTGCGCCGGCCGTGGCCGGCGAGCTCCGGCAGCGGGGCCAGTACCCGCGCCACCTCCCGGTGTGCGGTGGCGGCAGCGGCGATGGTGCGGGCACCGGCGAGCGCCTCCACCAGACGACCCGCGATATCACCCTGTACCCGCTGGTACTCGGCGGTCACCTGGGAGGCGTCGGCGACGAAGGTGCGCATCGACAGCGCGAGCAGCCCGAGACCGGCGATCATCGTCAGTCCCAGTACCGGCTCCAGCAGCAGCAACGCGACGATGCTGCCCACCGGTGGTAGCAGGGCGACCAGGCCCAGGACGGCCGCCGTACCGACCTGGCCGGCGTCCGCGGCCTGCCCGGCCAGCCGGCCGACCAGATCCCCGACCGGGTACCGGCCGGCGGTCCGTGGGGCCAGGGCGAACAGGTGCCGCAGCAGCCGGGCCCGTAGCGTGGCGGTGGCCCGCGCCGTACCGTGACCGGATGCCAGGTCGGT
Organism: Micromonospora sp. CPCC 206060; assembly: GCF_036906895.1. Classification (NCBI taxonomy): domain Bacteria; kingdom Bacillati; phylum Actinomycetota; class Actinomycetes; order Micromonosporales; family Micromonosporaceae; genus Micromonospora; species Micromonospora sp. CPCC 206060. Next base: position 3,659 of record NZ_JBAKHU010000060.1, on the reverse strand, counting down.
GGCCGCGTCGGTGAGAATCAGGATGCCCACCAGCACACAGGCGGCAGCCGGCCACCAGCCGGTGCCGCCGGCCAGGGCGGCGTCGACCGCCCGGCCGAGGACGACGGGAAACAGCAGCATGGCGGTCGCGCCACTGAGCGCGACCGCCGCCAGCGCGACGGTCCAACCGCCGCCGTACCGCACCACCTGCCGGAGCAGTCGGTCCCCCCGGAGCCGGTGTGGATCGTCCCCCCGGACCATCGTGTCCATCGGCCCTCCGAGCGGTGCGCGGACATGGGATTGCCCTGGGCAGGCACGTCTGCCCGCCCAGGGCCCCACGATTGACCCGATCAGTTGCAGGTCGTGATGGAGAGCGAGCTGTCGCCGCAGAGCAGCAGGCTCGCCTGGCTGCCGCCGCCGGAGCGGTCGGCCGGGGCCATTTCCAGGCCCTGGAGGTCCAGGAGCGCCATTGTCGTGTCACCTCCCTTCACCGGTGGGGACAAACGACCTGGTGGCCGGCATGCCGACCCGATCAGTTGCAGGTGGTGATGGAGAGCGAGCTGTCGCCGCAGAGCAGCAGGCTCGCCTGGCTGCCGCCGCCGGAGCGGTCGGCCGCGTCCAGCTCCAGAGCCTGGAGGTCCAGGAGCGCCATGTCGTGTCACCTCCCTTCCACGGTGTCGATGGGAGTGCCCTCGTACTGGTCACGAGGGAGTCCGGGAGCGTCGGGCAGGGGCGCGAGGAACGGCAGCGTCACCGGTTCGTCCTGCCGCGCGGTGGCCACCGCGAACAGCACGCCGGCGGTGCCGGTGGCCAGATCCATCGACAGTCGCAGCAGCTGTTCGCCGGGGAAGGCGACACCGTCCCGGTAGGGCAGCGCGTGCCAGGCCAGCCGCTGGATCTGGGTGTCGAGTTCCCGCCGGTCCTCGGCGTCGCGTGCGGTCGCCGCCAGGTAGCTGACGATGCCGGCGCGACCGGCGAACAGACCCGACTGGGCGTAGAACGGGGAGCGCGCGGCCAACCGGGCCGCCCGGGCCATCCGGGCGAACTCCTGGTCCGGCCGATGGGTGAGGTACCGGTCGAGGACCAGTCCGATGCCGACACCGCCCACCGCGAGGTACGGCATGGTCCGCCAGCCCTCGTCGACCTCCAACGCGCCGTTGGGGCGGAGCATGCACCGGCGCAGATCCTGTCGCAGGGCGGTGGCAGCGTGGTCCAGCAGCGCCGGATCACCGGTCACCTCGTACCGCCGCAGGAACATCAGCGCGGGTCCACTGCGCCCGCGCAGCAGTCCGGCGTACGGGTGCCGACCGCCGCTGACGTCCGGCCCGGGATCGTCGGCGATCTGCTCGACCACCCGCTCCACGGCCCGCTGCGCGGCGTCGGTGAGGGACCGTTCGCCGGTCCGCAGACCCAGCTCGGTGAGGCTCAACGCGATGCCGGACAGGCCGCTGAGCAGGCTGTGGTCCAGGCCGTCCCAGGATTCGCCCAGGCAGATGTCGAGGACGTCCAACGCCTCCTGCCGGCGCCCGAGGTGTTCCAGCGCGTACGCCACACCGTGCAGGCCGTCGTAGAACCCGCAGCGGGTCCCGGACGCCCGGGCCAGGGCCCGGCGGATCAGCCAGTCCTCGTGCGCGGGATGCCGGCCGGCGCCGCTGACCGACAGGGCGTACAGCACCCCGGCGGCACCGTGGGTGAGGTTCAGCCCGCCACTGCGGAACTGCTCGATGTCGCCGGGGAAGAGCCGGTCGGTGCGGTCCGGGGTGGCGCTGGCCAGGATCGCCCTGCTGAGCCGGTCGCGCAGCGCCGGCCAGTCGCCGGCGTCGAAACCGACGCCCGGGTCGTACCCCTGACCGGTCACCGGCGTCCGGCCGCTCGCGGCGCCGGTGACCGGGGTCAGGGTGGTGGTTCCGGAGCCGGCCGAGGTACGGGACAGCGCCGCAGGGTCGGTGGCGGTGATGTCGGCGACCGCCCGGTCCAGGAACTCGCGCGGCACCGGGAAGTGCGCGGCGATGATCTCCGCCAGGTGGGCGGCCTTCGCCGGGACGAGCCGGATCAACTGGGTCAGCGGCAGGAACAACGCCAACCGCAGGCAGGCCAGGGCGTACCGGTCGACCGCCGGGCCGGTCCAGCCCGTCGGTGCCGCGAAGCCCTGGTTACGCAGGGCGGGCCGGTGCCCGCCGATCGGTGCGGCGACCTCGAAGTCGATCAGCGCGACCCGGTCGTCGGGGCGGACCATGACGTTGAACAGGTGCAGGTCACCGTAGACGATGCCGCGTTCATGGATCGCGTCGATGACCGACTCGACCTGCTGGTGGATGTCGAGCGCCCAGCGTGCGTAGTCGGCGCGGGCGGCGTCGGTGGCGTCGGCGTCGATCAGCGGGTACCGCTCGACCACCAGCTTGTTCAGCGATCGGCCCTCGATGAACTCCAACGCCAGGAATCGGTGGTCGCCGAGGGTGAACTCGTCGTGCACCCGGGGCACCTGGGGGAGGTCGACCAGCTCGCGGAGGGCCGCCGTCTCCTTCGCCAGCCGGGCTACGGCATCGGTGCCGTCCGCGTCCAGGCCGGCGTGCGGGCGTGCCTCCTTGAGCACCACCTGGGTGTCGGTACGCAGGTCCCGTCCCACGTAGAGGCCGCCACCGTTGGAGAAGTGGATGACCCGTTCGATCCGGTACGGCAGATCGTTGGTGCTGTTGGCGTTCCGGGCGGTGAGGTGTGGGGCGAGGAAGTCGGGCAGCGTGACCCAGGAGGGAACGTGGAAGACCGGGTCCCGTCGGTCCGGGACCAGGACGCCACTGTCATCGGCGATGGCCGGTACCACCTGACCGTCCTCGGAGAGGCAGTACCGGGCGGCGAATCCGCCGTAGCGGACGTACACCGGCCCGGAGCCGTAGCGCAGGTCGCTGAGGATGTACGGGCCGGGTTCGCCGGCCAGCAACTCGTCGAGCTCCTTGCAGGTCAGCTCCAGTTCCGCGTCGTCGCGCGGGTAGATGGTGACGAACTTTCCGCTGGAACCCCGGGCGGCGTACTTGGCGTTGCGCAGCAGCAGGGTCTGCGGGCTGCGCAGGAACTTGAACGACAGGCCGCGCGGTACGCAGTAGTCGAAGATCTTGTCGAGCACCCGCTCGGCGTTGTCCAGGCAGGCCGAGATGTGGACCTTCCAGCCCTGCGGGGGGAGCGATCCGCCCTCCGGGCCGTAGATCAGCCAGTCGCCGCTGCGTTCGGACCGCCACCCTTCGGGGTCCGGCCGGCCGGCCCGGGGGAAGGCCGGCCGGTCGGTGGCATTCCCCAGGGAGTCGTAGAACAGGCGGTCTGCGGCACAGTAGCTGTCATAGCGCTCGTGCACCGTCCGGCTCCCTCCGCTGATCCGAACCGTTTTCGCTCCGTTCGATGTATTCGATCCTGTGGTACGCGGGGCGGGGCTTCTAGTGCGGTTAGTCATAAGGTGGCGTGAATGCCGCACGGACACTCATGACAAATGTCAGTACAGAGGCATGAGCGAATACCGAACTGCGTTCGTGTTGCCATCCGTCCGGTTGACGGCCGGATGTCCGGTTCGGGTCCCGGCTTGGTGGCCCGGCGGCGGTGGGGAATGGTGGCGGGTCGGGGGTCGTTGTGTATCGGGTACGACCGAGGAAGCGTCCGCGCTGGTCAGTGAGCGTGGGTGTGGGTCGCCGGGA
>NZ_JBAKHU010000059.1:0-32591 GCF_036906895.1 Micromonospora sp. CPCC 206060 | reverse complement strand
CAACCCACCGAACAACAAACGATCACGCAACAACCGCTAAACACCACTCCACAGGACTTGACCAGCCGGTGGCGTACCTGCTCGCCCCCTTGGCGGCATGGCGGCTGCCTGTCTCCGTGCCGTGCCGTGGACCTGGTGTATCAGGTCGTCGTCGGTATTCGAAGGTCACGCACGGTCTGCGGTGGCGTCGGGCAGGGGTGGGTTGAGGAGGAACTCTTTTGGGGAGAGGCGGACGTGTGACTGGGTGCCGACGGCCTCTATATCCCACAGCTTGCCGAAGGCGTGTGTGCCGGTCAACGCGATCCGTCCGACCTCCGGTGGGATGTCGGGGTTGAGGATGAGTTGGCCGTCGCGGGCGTCGAGGCCGAGCATGGTGCGCACAAAGAGCCTCGGGGCGCCGCTCGCCCATGCCTGCGGGTTGCAGGCGGTCGGGTATGGCACAGGTGCCTGGCCGAAGGATCGGTCGTAGCCGGAGAATGCCTCGGGCAGCCGGTAGCCGGAGAACGCCGCCGCTTCCAGCATCGCCATGATGATCCGGTTCGCCTCCTGTCGGAAGCCGTAGCGGGCGAGTCCGTGGGCGATGAGTGAGTTGTCGTGCGGCCAGACGGTGCCCATGTGGTAGCCGATCGGGTTGTAGCCGCGTTCGGCGGTGGAGGTGGTGCGTATGCCCCAGCCGGAGAACATCTGGTCGGACATGAGTTGGCGGGCTACGATCGCCGCCCGGTCCGGCGGGACGATGCCGCTCCACAGCAGGTGGCCCATGTTGGAGGTCATCGAGTCGATTTGGCGTTTGTCCCCGTCCAGCCCGAGGGCATAGAAGCCGCCGCGGTCGTCGATCCAGAAATCCCGGTTGAAGCGTTCGTACAGTTGGTTGGCCTCGGCGCGTAGCCGCCGCGCGAGTTCCGGGTCGTCGAACGGTCCGTCGGCCAGTTCGGCCGCCCGCAGCTTCGCGTCGTAGGTGTAGCCCTGGATCTCGCAGGTTGCGATCGGCAGCACCGGAAGGCTGCTGTCGGCGAACCGTACCCCGTCCCACGAGTCGCGCCAGCACTGGTTTCCCAGCCCCTGGGGTGAGCGGGTGGCGTACTCGACGTATCCGTCGCCGTCGCGGTCACCGTACTCGTCGATCCACCGCAGCGCCGCGTATGCGTGGTCACGTAGCCCCCGGACAAACTCGTCCTCTCGAGCCCACCGCCAGTACTCTGACAGCAGGATCAGCCACAGTTGGGTGGCGTCGGCGGACCCGTAGTAGGGGTTGTGGGGTTTGAGGCCAAGCTGGGTCAGCTCGCCGTTGCGGATCTCGTGCATGATCTTGCCAGGTTCCTCGTCGCTGAAGCCGTCGATCTTTGTGCCCTGCATCTCGGCGAGCGACAACAGGGCCTGCCGCGAGGCGCGTGGGCTGAAGCTCAGCGTCTGAAAGCACATGATCAGAATGTCCCGACCGAAGAGGGTCAGGAACCAGGGCATTCCAGCAGCGAAGAGGACGCCCGTCCGCTCGGGGTGTCGAACTTCGATCAGCAGCGCGAACAGGTCGACTGTCGTCTTGTTCCACACCTCGTCCAGGGTGTTGTCGTCGGAGCGCAACTCCGGCGCAACAGTTCGCCACTGGGCGGCTCGGTCCGACACACAGCCGCCGAACACCTTGTCGAAGTCGCGGCGCAGCGGTCGCACCTCCTCCTGTCCCACGCGCAGCGGTACGTGCAGCTCGCACCGCCACTCCTGGTTCAATTCCAGGCGAAGGTCCCACACCAGCGCGTCCCCCTCCACCCGGTGGGCGGGCGGATCCGCCTCCACCCTCGTACACGCTTCGAAAGAACCGTTGCGGTAGGTGAGCTGCAGCCAGGAGCCGTCCTGAGCGTGCGAGCGGCTGATGTTCGCCGACCTGTCCCGGACCGTCTCCTTGATCTCGAAGAGGTCCGCGAAGTCGGTTCCGACGACGAGGCGTATCTGGAGCGACACCGGGTCTGCGGCGAAACTCTGCACGTGGATGCGTTCGTGCAGGCCACCGTCGAGGAAGCGCTGCCGCCGCACCCCCACGTGATTCGCCTGCACGTCCGCCAGTTCGGGGTTGGTCAGGAAGAACACCGCCGAGTACGGCTCGACCGCGCCCGAACTCAGGACCAGCAGCGGCGCGTCGTTGACCGTCAACTCCCAGCGGTTGACAATGCGCGTGTCGTTGTGCACCAGCCCACCGATCGAGCCCGGGGCCACGTCGCCCACGGCATCGGAATACATGAACGTATGTCCCTGCAACACCGCTATCGCATTCGGCCCCAACTCGGGAGGCAGATCCCGCACCATCCCGCTTGGCACCTGAGCCTCGGGGGTCAAATGGGGGGTCGGGTCTGCCGGGGTAGGCCGGCGACTGGTGGCATCCACTGATACGCCTCCAGGGTAGAGAAAAGTCCTCAGGTGGGAGCGCTGTATCGACCTTGTCGTGTAGAGCTCGAAGCTTGTCGCGGCATAGCCGCCGCATGGCGATCATTTTGTGCGACAGCTTGCGCACCAAGCGCTATACCCACCGGGGGTGGCGATCGCACCAGGAAGGAGGGCTGTCCGAGGAGGAGACGGCCACCCCCGACGCCTTGGACAAGGAGTCGAGGGACGGATCGGTCGAACCCCGACACCTTCGCCTGGATCCCTGACTTCGACGCGTGGGTAGTGTTCGGGACTCACGCCCTTGTCCACGCGCCGGAAGACGAGCGAATCTTCATCTGGACCAAGTAGTCACCCGCTTGTCACCCAAGGATTGTCCCGTTGCCGCAGGTCACGGGACATCGGGTGACACCCGACACGTACTACATCGCCAAACCCGTCCAAGCCCCAGACGTATCCGACATCCTTGAACGCCTCGGCACCGACCGCAACGGGCGTCCCGCACCCGGAGAACACGACGATGCACATGGATGACAAACCTGGTTGCCCACCCTGGTAAATGGGGGGTTTTCGGGGGAGGTCAAAACTTTATAGAAGAAGATCAAAGCCCTGACCGGCTTTTGGCTGGTCAGGGCTTTGTGTCTGTCGGGACGGCCGGATTCGAACCGACGACCCCTTGACCCCCAGTCAAGTGCGCTACCAAACTGCGCCACGTCCCGCTACCACTCCTCGCAGTTCCCCGCGTGGCAGCCGGTACAGCGTAGCGCAATCGGGTGGGCCGTGTGCACAGGCCCCACCCGCATCATCGGCGTGCCGCGCAGGCACCTCACAACCCCTAGATCATCCTAGGATGATAGGTTGGAGGGGTTGCGGCGGAACGCAAACGGCGCCGGGAGGGATGGTCCCTCCCGGCGCCGTCGGGGCGTACCGGATCAGCCGTGCGCCTTGCCCCGCCCACCCGGGCCGAGCTTCTTGCGCGGGCGTACCGACACCTCCACCGGGCTGCCCTCGAAGCCGAACTCCTCGCGCAGCTTGCGCTCGACGAAACGCTGGTAACCGGCGTCCAGCGGACCGGTGGTGAACAGCACGAACCGGGGCGGGCAGGTACCCGCCTGGGTGGCGAAGAGGATCTTCGGTGCCCGGCCGCCGCGCACCGGGTGCGGGGTGGCCTGCACCAGGGCGGTGAGCCACTGGTTGAGCTGTCCGGTGGGTACCCGGGTCTCCCAGCTGGCCAGCGCGGTCCGCAGCGCCGGGGCGAGTTTGTCCACCGCGCGGCCGGTCTTCGCCGACACGTTCACCCGGATCGCCCACGGGATGCGGCGCAGCTCCCGCTCGATCTCCTTGTCCAGGTAGTAGCGCCGATCGGCGTCGACCAGGTCCCACTTGTTGAAGGCGATCACCAGCGCCCGGCCGGTCTCGGTCACCATGGACAGGATCCGCTGGTCCTGCTCACTGATCGGCTCGCTGGCGTCCAGCAGCACGATGGCCACCTCGGCGGCCTCGATCGCGGCGGCGGTCCGCAGGCTCGCGTAGTACTCCGTGCCGCTGGCCTGGCCGACCCGCTTGCGCAGCCCGGCGGTGTCGACCAGCTGCCAGGTCTCGCCGCCGATCTCCGCCAGGCTGTCCACCGGGTCGACGGTGGTACCAGCGATCGAGTCGACCACCGCCCGTTCCTCCCGGGCCAACCGGTTGAGCAGGCTCGACTTACCCACGTTGGGGCGGCCGACCAGGGCGACGCGGCGAGGACCCCGCGGGCGGTTCTCGACGATCGCCGGGGCCTCCGGCAGTGCCGCCAGGATCGCGTCGAGCAGGTCACCGGAGCCTCGCCCGTGCAGGGCGGAGACCGGGTACGGCTCGCCGAGGCCGAGCGACCAGAGCGAGGTCGCCTCGACCTCCACCGCCGCGTTGTCGGCCTTGTTCGCCACCAGCAGCACCGGCTTGGCGCTGCGGCGCAGCATCCGTACCGCCGCCTCGTCGACGTCGGTGGACCCGACGACCGCGTCGACCACGAAGAGGACCACGTCGGCGGTGACCACGGCCGCCTCGGCCTGCGCGGCGATCGCTGCCGCCCGGTCCCGGGCGTCCGGCTCCCAGCCGCCGGTGTCCACCACGGTGAACTGCCGGCCGGACCACTGCGCGTCGTACGGGACCCGGTCCCGGGTGACCCCGGGGACGTCCTCGACGACCGCCTGCCGGCGACCGATGATCCGGTTGACCAGCGTCGACTTGCCCACGTTGGGGCGGCCGACCACGGCCACCACCGGTACCGGACCGGTGTCCTCGGTCTCCACGTCGGGTTCGGTCAGCTCGACCCAGCCGGCATCGGTGTTCATGCCCTCGTCGGTCGGCATCCGTGCGCCGCGCTCCCTCATTCGATTCCCTTGCTGTTCAGAAGTTCCCGCAGCCGGGCGACGACCTCGTCGATGCCGAGTTCGGTGGTGTCCAGCTCGACGGCGTCCGGTGCCTGCCGCAGCGGGTCGGCGGCGCGGGTCGAGTCCAGTCGGTCCCGGCGGGCCAGGTCGGCGGCGGTCGCCGCGACGTCACTGGCGTCCTCGGCGCTGCGCCGCCGGGCGCGCGCGTGGGCGGAGGCGGTCAGGTAGACCTTCAGGTCCGCGTCGGGGGCGACCACCGAGCCGATGTCCCGTCCCTCGACCACGATCCGACCGGCGGTGGTGATCATGTCGCGCTGGCGGGCGACCAGCAGGGCCCGCACGGCTGGTACCGCGGAGACGGCGGAGACCGCCCGGGTGACCTCCGGACCCCGGATCGCCGCCTCGACGCCGACCCCGTCCACGGTCACCGGGTACCCGGCCGGGTCGGTGCCGATCACCAGGTCCGCCTCGGCGGCGACCTTCGCCACCGCCATCGGGTCGGTCAGGTCGACGCCGGAGCGCAGCACCGCCCAGGTGACCGCCCGGTACATCGCCCCGGTGTCCAGGTAACGGGCGGCGAGCTGGGTGGCCAGTCGCCGGGAGACGGTGGACTTCCCCGAACCGGACGGGCCGTCCACTGCGACCACACACCGCCCGGTTCGTACGTTCTCCGCCACCGTTCCTCCTTCTCCGCTCCGTCTGCCGTTGTCCATCATGCCCCGCGCCCCGGCACGGGCCCCGACCGCCGTCGCCCACGGGTGACGTACCGCCCATACCGGCCGACGTACCGCCCATACTGGCCGACGTATCGCCCATACTGGCCGACGTATCGCCCATACCGGCATCGGCCCACCGTCGACCGCCCGGGAGCCTACCGTTGTGGTTTACCCGACCCGTACGGGTCAGTCACCGACCGCCTTGAACAGCGCGGCGACCTCGGCGTTGGTGAGCCGGCGGGTCCGACCCGCGCGCAGGTCACCGAGGCGGATCGGCCCGATGGCGGTACGGACCAGCCGGGATACCGGGTACCCCACCTCGTCGAGCAGTCGCCGGACGATGTGTTTGCGCCCCTCGTGCAGGGTCAGCTCCACCTGGGCGGTCTTTCCCAGGGTGTCCACCACCCGGAAGGAGTCGACCTTGGCGGGGCCGTCCTCCAGTTCCACGCCGGCCATCAGCCGCCGGCCGACGTTGCGTGGCAGCGGACCGGCCACCTCGCAGAGGTAGGTCTTCGGCACCCCGTACGACGGGTGCATCAGCCGGTGGGCGAGCGTACCGTCGTTGGTGAGCAGCAGCAGGCCCTCGCTGTCCGCGTCGAGTCGGCCGACGTGGTAGACCCGCTGCTCGACCCGGTCGAGGAAGTCGGCCAGCGCGGTACGCCCCTTCTCGTCGTCCATCGTCGAGACGACCCCACGGGGCTTGTTCATCGCCAGGTAGACCAGCCGGGTGTCGGCGACCACCCGTTCCCCATCCACCTGGATCACCGCGGTGGCCGGGTCGACCTTGTCGCCGAGCTGGGCGACCCGGCCGTCGACGGTGACCCGGCGCCGGAAGATCAGGTCCTCGCAGGCCCGACGGGATCCGACCCCGGCGGCGGCGAGCACCTTCTGGAGGCGTTCGGCGCCCTCGACGGGGGTGGCGGATCGGGTGGTGCGGTCATCGCGTCGCATCGGTCAGCTCTTCTACGTCGTCGGGGAGGAAGGGGGCGAGGGACGGCAACTCGTCGAGCGAGTTGAGCCCGAGCTTCTCCAGAAACAGGGTGGTGGTCCGGTAGAGGAAGGCGCCGCTGTCCGGTTCGGTGCCGCACTCCTCGACCAGGCCGCGCGTGACAAGGGTACGGATCGTCCCGTCACAGTTGACACCGCGTACCGCGGAGACCCGGGACCGGGTAACCGGCTGCCGGTAGGCGATCACGGCCAGGGTCTCCAGCGCGGCCTGGGTGAGCCGGACCGTCTGCCCGTCCAGCACGAACCGCTCGACGTGGCTGGCGTATTCCGGGCGGGTGTAGAGCCGCCAGCCACCGGCGGCCCGGCGCAGTTCAAAGCCGTACCCGGCGTTCGTGTAGCCGGCCGAGATGCTGTCGAGGGCGGCGGCCACCCGGGCCACCGGCTCGTCGAGCACCTGGGCCAGGGTCAGCTCGCTGACCGGTTCGTCCACCACCAACAGGATCGCCTCCAGGGCGCCACGCAGTTCGCCGTCGTCCAGGCTCCCGACCGGCGCCGGAGCGGGTGTCCGCCCGGCCCGCTCCGGCCCGGACTTGGCGATCTTGGCGGATTTCGGCCCCTCCGGGGGCCGTTTGTCACCAAGATCAGTGGGGGCCGGTGCGGGCGCAGGCGCAGGTGCGGGTGCGGGCTCGGGTGCAGGCGCAGGTGCGGGCTCGGGGACCGGCTCGGGCTCGGGGACCGGAGTCGCGCTGGCGGGCTGTTCGCGGGCCCACGGGGGTACCCAGGCCGCCGCCTGCTCGGCCAGGGACTCGGCCCGCTCGTCGCTGTTCACCCGGCACCCTCCTCGGTTACGGTCGATCCGTCGGACGTCGCGGCGGGCTCCAACCCGGCGTACTCGTCGATGTCCAGGTCGACGCCACCCTCCGCCGAACCGGTCCACCGTACGGTCAGCTCCCCGAGCGCCTGGGCCTGGGTGAAGCCGACCAGCCCCTCCCGGTACAGCTCCAGCAGGGCGAGGAACCGGGCAACCACCTCCAGGGTCGACTCGCAGTCCGCGCAGAGCAGCGTGAAGGTGGCCTGACCGGCCCGGCGCAGCCGCTCGGTCAGGATCGCGGCGTGCTCCCGGACGCTCACCCGGACCATGTGCACGTGGTCGATGGAGACCACCGGCGTCGGCTTCGGGGTCATCGCCTTGACCGCCAGCTTCACCAGTCGCTGCACCCCGATGCCGAGCACCAGGTCGGGCAGCGCCTCGGCGTACCGCGGTTCCAGGCTCACCGCACGCGGGTAGCGCCGGGACCCGACCGCCTCCAGCGCGGCGATGTGCGCCGCAGCCTCCTTGAACGCCTTGTACTGCAACAGCCGGGCGAAGAGCAGGTCCCGGGCCTCCAGCAGGGCAAGATCCTCCTCGTCCTCCACCTCGGCGGCCGGTAGCAACCGGGCGGCCTTCAGGTCGAGCAGGGTGGCCGCGATGACCAGGAACTCGCTCGCCTCGTCCAGGTCCCAGTCGTCGCCCATGGCCCGGATGTAGGCGATGAACTCGTCGGTCACCCGGTGCAGCGCGACCTCGGTGACGTCCAGCTTGTGCTTGCCGATGAGTTGCAGCAGCAGGTCGAACGGTCCGGTGAAGTTGGTCAGCCGGACGGTGAACCCGGACGCACCCCCGTCCGCCTCGTCGGCACCGCCCGGCTCGTCGACGCCGGCAGACCCGTCGACCGGTGTGCCGGCGGCAGCCCGCTGCACGGGGTCGTCGACGGGGTGCGGCGGATCGAGGGCCGGTACGGTCACCCGACGACCGTAGTCGACGGGCTCGGTGGCCTGGCGCATCGCCCGGCTACCGCTCCGCCTGCGCGGCGATCACCTCACGCGCGAGTTGGCGGTAGTTACGGGCCCCGGAGGAGGCTGGATCGAGGGTGGTGATCGGCGCGCCCGCCACGGTCGACTCCGGGAACTTCACCGTCTTGGTGATCACCGTCTGGTAGACCTTGTCGCCGAACGCCTCGACCACCCGTTGCAGCACCTGCCGGCAGTGCGTGGTGCGGCTGTCGTACATGGTGGCGAGGATGCCCTCCAGCTCCAGGTCGAAGTTGAGCCGCTCGCGCACCTTGTCGATCGTGTCCAGCAGCAGCGCCACGCCCCGGAGACTGAAGAACTCGCACTCCAGCGGGATGAGCACGCCGTGCGCCACGGTCAGCGCGTTGATGGCGAGCAGGCCCAGCGACGGCTGGCAGTCGATCAGGATGTAGTCGTACTCCTTGCGGATCGACCGCAGTACCCGGGCCAGCGCCATCTCCCGCGCGACCTCGTTGACCAGCTGGATCTCGGCGGCCGAGAGGTCGATGTTGGCGGGCAGCAGGTGCAGCCCGGCCACATCGGTCTTGATCAGCACATCCTCGGCGGTGACGTCGTCCTGCATGAGCAGGTTGTAGACGGACAGGTCCAGGTTGTGCGGGTTGACGCCCAGGCCGACCGAGAGCGCGCCCTGCGGGTCGAAGTCCACCAGCAGTACGCGCCGGCCGTACTCGGCCAGCGCGGCACCCAGGTTGATCGTGGTGGTGGTCTTGCCGACGCCGCCCTTCTGGTTGGCCATCGCGATGATCCGTGCCGGTCCGTGCCGGTCCGTGGGCATCGGTTCGGGGATCGGCTTGCGCATCGTGTAGGCCGCCGGGTCCGCCGGGCCGAGGTCAGCGCCGAGCGAGGCCTGCTGCTCCCGGAGTTCCGTCGTCCACGTCTCGGCGCGGTCGCCGTTGCCAGCCATGTCCTGTTCGCCCCCTTCCGACGACTACCCGGCGTCGGAGCCGACCGGCGTCCTGCGCGGCGCCGCTACGAACCCCGGTTGCCGCCCCACGAGGTCCGCGCCGATGCCGACTGTACGCCACGGTTCCGCAGGCCGACCCGCACCCGTTCGGCGTGTCGGCCGGTGGCCGTGCACCGACCGGCCGGTCAGCCACCCCGGCCGGACGTTCCGCCGCCCGGGACCATTTGATCATGACATGCCCGGTCCGGCCGACCCACGGCACGCGGAACGACGGATCATCATGCCCGAACCAGCCGATCATCGCAGCGGAACGCGCCGATCATCCCGTCCCGGTGGCGGAGGTCATCCGGCCGCAGTGGCGGATCGCGAGCCCGACCGGCCCGGTACCGCCCGGGGATGCGAGGTGGCGTAGACCTCGCGCAGCCGGTCCACGGTCACCAGGGTGTAGACCTGGGTGGTGGTCACCGAGGCGTGCCCCAGCAACTCCTGTACCACCCGTACGTCCGCCCCGCCGTCGAGCAGGTGGGTGGCGTACGAGTGGCGCAGGGTGTGCGGGGAGACCGCCCGGTCCCCCTCCACCGGCAGCCCGGCGGCCTGCGCCGCGCGGCGCAGGATGATCCAGGCGCTCTGCCGGGACAGCACGCCGCCCCGGGCGTTGACGAAGATCGCGGGAGTGCCCCGACCGGCGGCCACCAGGGCGGGTCGGGCCCGGGTCAGATAGGCCCCCAGCGCCGCCATGGCGTACCCGCCGACCGGCACCAGCCGCGATCGGCCGCCCTTGCCGCGCAGCAGTACCGTGCCGGCCTCGGCGTCCAGGTCGTCCACGGCTGCGCCGACCGCCTCGGAGATCCGCGCCCCGGTACCGTAGAGGAACTCCAGCAGGGCCCGGTCGCGCAGCGCCAGCGGCGCCTGCTCCCCCACCGCCCTCATGGGCGCGACGGTGTCCAGCAGCCGGACCACCTCGGCCACGTCCAGGGCCCGGGGCAGCCGGCGGGGCGGGGTGGGCGGCCGGACGTCCCGGCTGGCGTCCCGGGCGACCAGCCCCTCCCGTAACGCGAACCGGTGCAGGCCACGCAGCGCGCTGGCCGCCCGCGCGGCGGACGCCGCCGCCAGCGGTGGGTGGGTGTCGTCGCCCTCCCGCAGCCGGGCCACGTGGGCGTTGATGTCCGTCTCGGCGACCTCCGACAGGTCGGTCACCCCGGCTGCCGCCAGGGTCGCCAGGTAGCGGTCCAGATCCCGGCGGTACGACGAGAGGGTGTTGGCCGACAGGCCACGTTCGACGGTGAGGTGGTCCAGGTACCCCCGGACGGCACGGCGCAGGGCCGGTGCGGGCTCGACGCCCGTACCGGCCGTGTCCGGCGTTGCGGTGCTCCCCGTCACCCGTGGCTCAGGCCAGTGCGTCGGCCAGCGGCAGCGCCTGCATGCCGTGCGCCTCGGCGACCGGACCGTAGGTGACCTGACCGTCGTGCGTGTTCAGGCCCAGCGCCAGCGCCGGGTCGCGGCGCAGCGCCTCCCGCCAGCCGTGGTTGGCCAACTCCAGGGCGTACGGCAGGGTCACGTTGGTCAGCGCGTAGGTGCTGGTGTGCGGCACCGCCCCGGGCATGTTCGCCACGCAGTAGAAGATCGATTCGTGCACCCGGTAGGTCGGGTCGGCGTGCGTGGTGGGCCGGGAATCCTCGAAGCAGCCACCCTGGTCGATGGAGATGTCGACCAGGACGCTGCCCGGCTTCATCCGGGAGACCAACTCGTTGGAGATCAGGGTCGGGGCCTTCGCACCGGGTACCAGCACCGCGCCGATCACCAGGTCGGCGTCGAGCACGGCGCGCTCGATCTCGTACGCGTTGGAGGCCACCGTCTGCAGGTGGCCGCGGTAGATGGCGTCGGCCTGGCGCAGCCGCCCGACGTTCTTGTCCAGCAGCAGCACCTCCGCCTGTAGGCCGAGGGCGATGGCGGCGGCGTTCATGCCGGACACACCGGCACCGATGACGACGGTCTTCGCCGCGTACACCCCGGAGACGCCACCCATCAGGATGCCGCGCCCACCGCCCTGCCGCTGCAGGTGGTACGCCCCGACCTGCGGCGCGAGCCGGCCGGCGACCTCGGACATCGGGGCGAGCAGCGGCAACGACCGGTCCGGCAGTTCGACCGTCTCGTAGGCGATGCCGGTGACCTTCCGGTCGACCAGCGCGTCGGTGCACGCCTTGGAGGCGGCCAGGTGCAGGTAGGTGAAGAGCACCTGGCCCTGCCGCATCCGGTGGTACTCCTCGGCCACCGGTTCCTTGACCTTGAGCACCAGCTGGGCGGTGTCCCACACGTCGTCGGCGGTGGGCAGGATCTCGGCGCCGGCCGCCACGAACTCCTCATCGGTGATGCTGGAGCCGACCCCGGCGCCGGACTCGACGAAGACCTGGTGACCGCTGCGGACGAACTCGTTCACACCCGCCGGCGTGATCGCCACGCGGTACTCGTGGTTCTTGACCTCGCGGGGGATTCCGACCTTCACGTTGCAGACACCTCTCTCCGGGGACACCGCTCCCGGCTGCTCGGTGCGCGACGGCTCCGTTGCCGCCGCGGTCCACCGGTCCCGTTCGGCGGCAGTCTAGGTCCGCTGACCGGGGCGGAAGACCAACACAGTGACATCCGGTACCGGCCACCCCTGACGGTCTGTCAGGCGTACCGCCCACCTGGAGCATGAGCGACGCCTGGCCGTTGGGACAGTGTTCGCCCATTATCGTGCGAACTGCCACCTCCCGCTGCGGACACCGCCGCAATGGATCACTAAGGTGGCCCCCCATGACAACTCCTCATTACCCGCCAGCCGGTTACGGCGTCTCCGACAAGAGCAAGGTCGTCGCCGGTGTGCTCGGCATCGTGCTGGGCGGCTTCGGCGTCGGCCGGTTCTACATGGGTGACACCAAGACCGGCGCCCTCCAGCTCGTGGTCACCCTGGTGACCTGCGGCCTCGGCAGCCTCTGGGGCACCATCGACGGCATCCTGATCCTGATCAACGGTGGCGTCGACGGGCAGGGCCGGCCGCTGCGCGACTGACCCACCGGCCGGCGATCCAGCCGGACCAGCCCCACAGACCGGAGGGGCCGTGCGGTATCCACCGCACGGCCCCTCGGCGCGTCACCGGCCCGGTGACGCTGACGTCGTCGACTACGGCGTGGTGGCGGACGACACCGGTGCGTCAGCCGATCGCAGTCCCTTCCAGCCGGCGTCGCGGACCCGGGCCGCGGCGAGCAGCCCGGCCACGCAGAGCGCGTTGGTGATCTCACCGGAGAGCACCATGGCGACCGCCTCGTCCAGGTCCGTCCGGTGCACCGTCAGGTCGGCCTCCTCGCCGTGCCGGTCGTGCCGTTCGGCCGCCGGCACCTCGCCCAACTCCCGGGCCAGGAAGATCCGGACCAGCTCGGTGGAGCACCCGGGCGAGGTGTGCAGGTCGACCAGGACGTCCAGCCGCCCGGCGGTCAGGTCGGTCTCCTCGGCCAGTTCCCGGGCCGCCGCCTCGGCCAACCCTTCGCCGTGGACGTCGGTCAGGCCGGCCGGCAACTCCCAGATCCGCCGGCCCAGCGGGTGCCGGTACTGCCGCAGCAGGACGACCCGGCCGGCGTCGTCGAGCGCCACCACGCCGACCGCGCCGGTGTGCCGGATGTAGTCCCGGGCCGCCGTGCCGCCCCCGGGCATGGTCACCTCATCGGTGACCAGGGTGAACAGCGGGCCGGAGTACCGCTCGACCCGGGACCGGACCTGGTAGTCGTGCTCCTGCGCGCTCACGAGGCGGAGCCGGCCTTCGCGGTCCGCGCCCCGCCGTTACGGTCCGCGCGCCCCTTGGCCGCCGTGGTGTCCGTGCCGTCGGTCGCCGCCGCCCCGGCCGCCGCCACGCCGGACGGCTCCGCTGCGGCCGGCTCGGGCCCGTTCAGCTCCACCGGGAGCTGGTCGGCCGAGGAGTACGTCACCACGGCCTTGACGAAGGCGGCAAAGAGCGGGTGCGGACGGGTCGGTCGGCTCTTGAGCTCCGGGTGGGCCTGGGTGGCCACGAAGAACGGGTGCAGCGTGCGGTCCAACTCGATGAACTCGACCAGCCGGCCGTCCGGGGAGGTACCGGAGATGGTCAGCCCCGCCTTGGTCAGGGCGTCCCGGTAGGCGTTGTTGACCTCGTACCGGTGCCGGTGCCGCTCGTCGACCTCGGCGCTGCCGTACGCCTCGGCGACGATCGAGCCCTCGGCCAGCCTCGCCGGGTACGACCCGAGCCGCATCGTGCCGCCGAGGTCACCCTTGCCGGCGACGATGTCCTCCTGGTCGGCCATGGTGGCGATGACCGGGTGCTTCGCCTCCTCGTCGAACTCCAGCGAGTTGGCGCCCTCCAGGCCGGCCAGGTGCCGGGCCACCTCGATGGTCATGCACTGCAGGCCCAGGCAGAGCCCGAGCAGTGGGATGCCGTTCTCCCGGGCATACCGGGCCGCACCGATCTTGCCCTCGATGCCGCGTACCCCGAACCCGCCGGGGATCACGATGCCGTCCGCGCCGGCCAGCGCGGCGGCCGCCCCGGCAGCGGTCACGCATTCGTCGCTCGGTACCCAGTGCAGCTGCACCCGGGCCCGGTGGGCGAAACCGGCCGCCCGGATCGCCTCGCTGACCGACAGGTACGCGTCGGGCAGGTCGACGTACTTGCCGACCAGCGCGACCCGGACCGTGTGGTGCGGGTGGTGCACCCGGTCGAGCAGGTCGTCCCAGCTCGACCAGTCCACGTCCCGGAAGGAGAGCCCGAGCCGGCGCACCACGTACGCGTCGAGCCCCTCCCGGTGCAGCACCTTCGGAATGTCGTAGATGCTCGGCGCGTCCGGGGCGGCGATCACCGCCTCGCGGTCCACGTCGCAGTAGAGCGAGAGCTTGTGCTTGAGCTTGTCCGGAATGTCCCGGTCGGAGCGGCAGACGATCGCGTCCGGCTGGATGCCGATGTTGCGCAGCTGGGCCACCGAGTGCTGGGTCGGCTTCGTCTTCAGCTCGCCCGACGGGGCCAGGTACGGCACCAGCGAGACGTGCAGGTAGAAGCAGTTGTCCCGGCCGAGGTCGTGGCGGACCTGGCGGATCGCCTCCAGGAAGGGCAGCGACTCGATGTCACCGACCGTGCCGCCGACCTCGGTGATCACCACGTCCGGGGTCCGGCCGTCCTCGTCCGGGTCGGCCATCGCCAGGATCCGCGACTTGATCTCGTTGGTGATGTGCGGGATCACCTGGACGGTGTCCCCGAGGTACTCCCCGCGCCGCTCCTTGGCGATCACGTCGGAGTAGATCTGCCCGGTGGTGACGTTCGCCTTGCCGGAGAGCGCCCGGTCCAGGAACCGCTCGTAGTGCCCGACGTCGAGGTCGGTCTCGGCGCCGTCCTCGGTGACGAAGACCTCACCGTGCTGGAACGGGTTCATCGTGCCGGGGTCGACGTTCAGGTACGGGTCGAGCTTCTGCATCACCACCCGCAGTCCCCGGGCCGTCAGCAGATTGCCGAGGCTGGAGGCGGTGAGCCCCTTACCCAGCGAGGAAGCGACTCCCCCGGTGACGAAAATGTGCCTGGTCGTCCGTGCTGAAGGGGCCAAGGCCTGCTCCCGTGTCGTCTGTCGCGGTCGTGCAGACCGCCGTGCCGATCAGCCAAGTGATCACGCGATCCACGGGATTCCACGGTAACACCTCGGTGAACAGGTCCCCGGGCGGCACCCGCTCCCGCCCCCGTCGCCGGGTACCGCACGCCACCGGAAACGCGCTGCTCCCGGCGGAGGCTACGCCGGGACGGTGCCGGTCGGGGCCGGGACGGTCCCGGTCCGGACGGCGCCCCGGCCACCGGCCGACCCACCCGCTGGCGCCCCCGCCGCCGACGAGCCGGACGGACCGGATGAGGCCGACGACGCGGCCGAACCGGACGGGCCGGAAGACGCCGGCGAGACCGGCGAAGCGGATGAGGCGGATGGACCGGACGAGGCGGGCGAAGTGGATGGATCGGCAGCCGGGGCGGCGGGCTGCTCCGCGCCGGGCGGCTGGGTGCGGTCGGTGGCGTGGTCGAGCACCCGGAGGGCGGCCAGCGCCGCCATCGGCACGGTGAGCGCCACCGCCGCGCCGGCCGCGTTCAGTGCCGCCCCGCCGAGGACCCCGGCGATCAGCACGGCGACCGCGATCCCGGCCATCGCGGCCCGCATCGCCGGGTAGATGCCGAAGAGACGCTTCAGACCGCCCCAGGGCTGCAACAGGGCGAACCAGACCAGCACCGCCCCGGTGACGGCCAGGACCGTCAGCGGGCTGCCCACCAGGGCATCGAGGTTCGCCGCACCGGAACGGTGCACGGTCAGCCCGCTGGTGCCGTCGCCGATCGCCCCCAGGAACCGGCCCAGGGCGCCCCGCTCCTCCACCGGCCGCCGCAGGTCGACCACCGCGAAGCCGACGGTCACCGCGAGAACGGCCAGGGTCGCCCAGGTCACCCGGGCGATGGTCAACCATCCGCCGCTGCTCATCGCGGCGGCGACGCTCACCCCGGCGGTCAGCGCCACCGCACCGACCGGGTCCGCACCGAGGTACGGGCTGCCCACGATCACCACGGCCAGCACACCGACCAGCACCACCACCGCGGGCCGCCAGGTCCGCCGGACCCGCTGGGCGAGCCAGCCGGCGCTGAGCAGCGCCCCGGCCACGAAGACACCGAGTCCGACCGTGCCGACTCCGGCGTACCGGCCGCCCTGCAGGGCCGAGTAGCCGGTCACCCCGTTCAGTTGCAGCCGCGCGCCGGTCAGCACGTCCGCGCCGACCACCAGGGCCGCCAGGCCGGCCACCGCACCCATCGGTCCGAGGGTCCGGCCGTGCCCGGGGGCGAACCGGACGGCGGCGGTGGCGGTGACCAGCAGCACGGCGGTCACGCCCGCGAAGTACCACCCCGCATGGGTGCCCCGCCACCAGGGGACCGCATCGGCCACCAGCGCCGCCGGCACGGCCAGTGCCGCCGCGATCAGCAGCAACTCCACCACGGCCACCACGGTGGCCGGTACCGGCGGCGGGCCACCCGGACCGGCGTGCCGCCGGGCGCGCCGCAGCAGCGGCAGCACCGCCACCGCGAGGAGCACCTGGGCACCGGCCAACAGGACGAAGAACCAGTCCGCGACGTGCTTCTGGGCCCGCGCCTCCCGGTCGGCGTCGAAGGGTTGGGCGATGGCGGTGGCCAGGTCCGCCGGCCGGCCGGGTACGGCGGTCGCGGCCCGGCCGAGGAAGAGCCGTTCCGGCATCGGTCGGCCCAGCGCGGCGAGGGCGGTCGGCGCCAGGTCGACCAGTTGCAGGTAGCCCTCCCGTCCGGTGGTCGGCGAGGTCAACCAGCCGCCGTCCCAGCCGGGGCCGTCGGCGACCGCGACGTGCAGCCGGGAGGTCCGGTCGGTGTCGCTGATCCCGGCGACGAGCACCAGGGAGCGGGCCGGTCGGGCGGCGAGCACCCGGGCGAGGGCGGCGTCGGCCCGCCGGGCGGCGGCGGCGCGGACCGCCGGGTCCTCACCGGCCACCGTCCCGAGGTCGACGATGCTCAACCGGCAGTACCCGAGCAGCCGGCGCGGATCCTCGGGCAGGGTCGGGGCGTACCGGTCGACCCGGCCGAACGGGCGGGCGGCGGCCACGGCAGCGCCCGGCCCCACCGCGACGGTGCACCGCACCGACTCGGCGAGCGCGCCGGGCACCGCACCCCAGGGCTGCTTCTCCTGGTTGTGCAGGACCACCGTCTCCTGGTCGGGCAGCTTCGCGCCGATCCGGTCCGGTCGTTCCACCGTCACGTCCGGGCGGCGGCACGAAGCAGGAACCGGGGCGCCGTCCCACGCCGCGTAGTTCCCGGCGCCCAGGGTGAGCCAGCCGTCGACCGGGCAGGTGGGGCGGCGGGCCGAACGGACCGACAGCGAGCCGATCGCGCCGCGCCCGGCCATCTCCCACAGCGTCGGGGTGGTCTGCGGATCGACGTCGTCCCAGCGCAGCCCGGCCACCCCCACCATGACGACGAAGTCGGCGCGGGCCGGGGCCGAGCCGGTGGCCGGCCGGGTCACCAGCGCGGCCAGGCCGACCGCGACGACGAGGAGGGTGAGGAGGGCGCTGACCAGGCGGCGCAGCATCAGTTGCGTCCCGTCCGGGCCGGGCCGGCCGGAGCCGGGGCGAGTTCGGCGTAGAGGGCCACCAGTTGGGCCACGGTGTCCGCCTCGGTCGGCCACGTCGCGGCCTGTACCGACCCTTGCCGGGACAGCTCGGACCGGCGCTCCGCGTCGTCGAGCAGCCCCCGCACGGCGGTGTCGACCGCGTCCACGTCATCCGGCGGCACCAGCACGGCGGCGTCACCGACCAGGTCGGTCAGTCCGCCCACCGCTGTCGCGACCAGTGGCACCCCGGCCCGCAACGCCTCCTGGGCGAAGAGCTGCCGGGCCTCCCAGTCGCTGGTCACCACCGCCAGGTCGGCGCCGGCGAGCAGGTCCGCCACGTCGGTGCGGTGCCCGAGCAGAGTGACCGGGGCCCGGGCGGCGGAGATCCGCGCGGCGAGCGCGAGGTAGCTCGGCCCGCTCCCGGCGATCACCACCACCGGCGGGGGTACCCGGTCCCGCCACCGGGCGGCGGCGTCGACGAGCAGGTCGTAGCGCTTCTGCGGGTGCAGCCGACCGACCGACAGGATCAACGGCTGGTCGGCGGTGACGCCGAACTCGGCACGGACCGCAGCCCGACGTCGGCGGGGCTGCGGCAGGACCGGGGCGGCCACCGGGGCCAGCCGGGCGTCGGCGGCGCCGAGCGACCGCGCCCGGTCGACCAGGTCGGTGGAGGCACCGAGGGCGGTCCGGGCGGCCCGGGCGACCACCCGCTCGACAAGTCGGGACACCCGGCCCCGCAGGCCACCGGCGAGGACCGCGTTGTGCCAGGTGACCACGAGAGGGGCGGTGGGCCGGGCCAGCGCGGCGACCAGGCCGGCCCGCAGCCCGTGCGCGTGCAGCACGTCGACCTGGCTCGCGGCGATGATCCGGCGCAGCGCCACGACGGCCCGACCGTCGGCCGGGGTCGGGTTGGCCGGGATCTCCACCGGCACGAACCGCGCGCCCGCGCCGACGAAGTCGAACTGTTCCTGGGTGGCGGCCGGACCGCAGACGATCACCGACGCACCGGAGCCGACCAGTCCCCGGGTGAGCGAGAGCACGTGCTGGCCGACGCCACCGGTGCTGGAGGCGAGCAGCAGAGCCACCGTGCCGGACCAACCGGGCTGCGAACTCCCCGCGTTCACCGGGACCATCGTCTCCTCCCCGTCACCGGCGTTCCCGGCCGGTCGCCTCCGCACCGGTACCGTCCACCGGATCCCGCCGGCCACGCCGGCCGACGCGGGCCAGCGGACCGGCCCGGCGGGCCAGGCCGGCGAGCAACGGACGCAGGTCGGGCCGGTCCAGCAGGTATGCGACGGCGACGAAGACGGCGACCACCACGACTGCGGACAGCATGCCCTGTAGCAGCGCGACGGGTTTAGTCGGGGTCCCGTCACCGCCAGCGGCCAGCCACGCCGCACAGCCCGCTCCGGCGAGCGCGGCGGTGGCTCCGGCGGCCAACCCGGCTCCGGCGGCGCGACCGGACCCGGCCAGCGCCGGCCGCCCCGCCCGGCGGGCCACGGCGACCAGCAGCAGCGTACCGAGGACGAGCATGCCGACCGAGTTGGCCAGCGCCACCGCGAGCACCCGGTCACCGGCCGGGAACACCCCGGCGAGGAGCACCGCGCCGACCGGTACGACCAGCCAACCGGCCACGATCGCGGCGGTCGCGGCCCGGGTGTCACCCCTGGCGTAGAGCGCCCGGGAGAGCACCGCGAACAGGCCGTAGCCGAGCAGGCCGGGAGCGAACCCGGCGATGGCTGCCGCAGCCGCGTCGACCGTACCGGCGCCGGTGAAGAAGAACGCCGCGACTGGTGCCGCGGTACCGGCCAGTGCCGCCGCGCCGAGGCTGCTGAGCAGCAGCACCCCCCGGGTCGCCGGGGCGAGGGTCCGCCGGTAGGTGTCCTCGTCGCCGCTGGAACCGGCGGCGGCCAGGGTCGGGTACGCGGCGACCGCCAGCGGCACCGCCAGGACCGCCCACGGCAGCAGGTACATCGTCTGGGCGAGGTTGTAGACGACCAGGGCGCCGGTGGGACCGCCGGAGACCCGGTTGAGGATGACCAGCAGGGCGACCTGCTGGGCGGTGACGGTGGCCGCGCCGGCCAGCGCCAACCCGCCGACCCGGGCCCGGACCTCGGCGGTGAACGCGTAGCCGGGGCGCAGTCGCAGTCCCAGCCGACGCACCGGGATCAGCAGCGACAGGGAGAGCACCACCACCCCGACGGTGGTGCCGACGGAGAGGATCAGCTCCCCGGCCCGGCTCACTTCGCCGATGGTCACCGCCCGGCCGGCCACGACCCCGAAGGTGAGGTAGACCACGATCACCGTGACGCTGGACAGCAGCGGCGCGATGACCGGCCAGGCGAACCGCCGGTGCGCCTGGAGCACCCCGGTGAGCACGATGCCGATGCCGTAGAGCGGCAACTGGGGGGCGAAGACCCGCAGCATCCGGGCCCCGGTGGCCACCTCGGCCGCCGACGGGTCGTCCCCGATGACCGCGATGATCGGCCGGGCGAACAGCGCCACCAGCACGGCGAGCGGCACCAGCAGGGTCAGCGTCCAGGTCAGCAGAGCCCCGGTGGTGGCGGCCACCGCAGGCCGGTCACCGGCCGCGACCGCACCGGCGAGCAGTGGTACGACCAGACTGGCCAACGCCCCACCGGCCACGATCTCGAAGATGATGTTGGGCACGGTGTTCGCGACCACGTACATGTCACCGAGGTCGGTGTCGCTGACCACCCAGGTGAAGGTGGCCGTCCGGCCGAAACCGGCGAGCCGGCTGACCACGGTCAGTACGGCGATCAGCGCGGCGGCGCCGGCCACGCGACCGGTGCCGGCCAGGGGTGCCGGGGTACCCACGTCAGGCGGGTCGCCGGCCCAGCGCGTCGAGTTCCCGCAGCACCGGGGTGTTCGCGATGACTTTGGTGAAGCTGACCTTCTCGCTGGCGGCGGTGAGCGCGGCGAGGGCGGCGAGCAGCACGGCCCGGCCGACCGGCCCGCTGCGGGCGGCCAGGGCCACGCCGAGCTGGGCGCCGAGGGCGTTGGCGCCGGAGTCACCGAGCATGACCCGCTCGTCGAGGTCGGCGGGGAGCAGCCCGGCGGCGGCACCGGCGGCACCGGCGGCGACCCCGCCGTGCACCCCGCCGGTCAGCGGCGCGGCGAGCAGCAGCCCCGATTTCAGGGCCCGACCGGGGCGCAGGTCGAGCAGGTTGAGCAGGTTCGCGGTACCGGCGATCACCCCGGCGCCGAGCAGGACGTCGACGGTACGGCCGACCCGGCCCTGCCGGCGGCGGCGCCGGTGACCGGCCACGGTGGGGTCGGCGGCGAGCAGCGCGGCGGCACCGAGCCCGGCCACGCCAACCCCGGCGATCTTGACCAGGCCGCTGGTGACCCGTCCTTCGCGCAGGGCGCCGAGGTGACCGGCGAAGCCCTTGGCCGCCTTCTGGTCGGGCCGGGCACCGACCACGTCGTCGTAGAGCCCGACCGCCCCGGCGGAGAGGCCGGCGACCAGGGTCGCGCCGGCCACCGGACGGCTCGGCGCACCGAGCGCCCCGGCCACGGCGGCACCGGCGGCCAGGGCCGGACCGGCGGCGAGGGTCACCGTCCGGCCGCGGAAGTTGGTGCGCTCCAGGGTGGCACCGGCGGGGCGGGTGGCGATGGCCCGCAGCGCGGCCCGGCCCACCACGACGCCCGCACCGACCGCCAGCAACCGGCCGGCGATCCGCCGGGCGGTCACGCCGGCACCCCGATCCGGGCGGGACGGACGATGCCGGGAGACATCGGGGGGCACGGGTGGCGGGAGGATTCGGTCACCGGGGCAGTTTAGAGCGACCGGCAGCAGGGCGGTGGAGGCGAGGCGGGTTCTGGCCGAGGGTGGCGAGGCGGCGGAGGAGGTCATGCCGGTGTTGCATGGCCGACGACGACAACGCCGCCAGCCGACGTGCCAGGGCGCGCCGCAGCCCCCGCCAGTCCTGCCGCCGGTCACTCTCGGGCGTCAGGAGGCCGGCGGGGGCATCAGGGAGGTCCCGGCGCCCAGCCCGTACTGGCCGACCTTCTTCGCGGTGACCTGCTCCACCAGGCTCAGCGTGGTGACCAACTGCCCCTGGACGGTGTTGGCGTTGTCGACGGTGGAGATGGTCTGGGCAAGCACCGGGTCGGTACGCACCTGGGCCACCACGTTGCCGTCGGCCGAGCCGATGCCCGCGACGACCAGCAACCCGGTCCGGTCGAACTGCTCGACCAGCTTCACCACCGTCTCGTCCTTCTTGGTGGCGTCCTTGTCGACGTACGGCTGGCCACTGACCACCACGACGGCCTCGGCCGACGAGGTGACCTGTTCGGCGGTGGTGAGATACCCCCCGTTGGTGTACGACGCGAGCACCGCCCGCCGGTCCGCCTCGGTGACCGGCGTACCGCCCGTCGCCCGGTCCAGCAGGACACTGGCCAGCAGGGCGCTGGAGGTCTCCGCACCGTGCCCGTTGCCGGGCAGGCCGGTGGTCGGCGCCGTCGGTCGGGCGGCGGTGACCGCCAACTCCATCAGCGTGGTGTTGTTGTCCGGGTTGATGAACTTGTCCTGGATGTCGAGCTGGCCGGTGATGGTGGCGCCGGCCAGCTCGAGCATCTCGGTGACCCCCTTGGTGTGGTCCCGCCCGCTGGGCAGGCTGATTACCAGCACCCGCTTGCCGGTCAGCTTCCCGGGCAGCATCACCTTGGCCACCTCGGCGGCGAAGTCCTCCTCCAGCCGGAGCTCCTCCTCCAGGCTGTTGACCGTCTGCCGCATCTGCTGGTTGTCCTTGCGTAACGCGTTGACGTTGTCCCGTAGCGAGTCGGCGACCGGCCCGTTGAGTGCCGCCGTCCCGACCACCAGGCCGATCGCCAACGCGAGGAACACCGCGGTGAGGGACACCACGTGGTAACGGAAATTGATCACCCTTACCGCCTCAGGATCAGTGGGGCCCGGCCGGATCGGGTCGGTGCCGGGCAGACCGGGTTTTTAGAAGAGCTGTCCCAGTTGGAACACCAGATTGTTCCACCACTCGGAGACCACGCCTAAATACGCCTTCCCCACGGTGGAGACGGCCACGGCCGAAGCCATCGCCGCCACCGCCGACAGCACCAGCAGCAGCAGCGACGAGCCGGAGATGCTCTGCCGGTAGAGCCGGCTGACCCCCTTGGCGTCGACCAGCTTGCCACCGACCTTCAGCCGGGTCAGGAACGTCGAGGCCATCCCGCCGCGCCCCTTGTCCAGGAACTCGACCAGGGTGGCGTGGGTGCCGACCGCGACGATCAGCGAGGCGCCCTTCTCGTCGGCCAGCAGCATGGCCAGGTCCTCGCTGGTCGCGGCGGCCGGGAAGGTCTGCGCGCGCACCCCCAGCCCGTTGACCCGGGCCAGCCCGGGCGCCCGGCCGTCCGGGTAGGCATGCACGATCACCTCGGCACCGCAGCGCAGCACGTCGTCGGTGACCGAGTCCATGTCCCCGATGATCATGTCAGGGGTGTAACCCGCCTCGACCAGGGCGTCGGCGCCGCCGTCCACCCCGATCAGCACCGGCTTGAACTCCCGGATGTACGGCCGCAGCACGTCCAGGTCGGCCTTGTAGTCGTAGCCCCGGACCACGATCAGGCAGTGCCGTCCGGTGACCTGGGTCTCGATGTCCGGTACGCCCACCCCGTCGAGAAGCAGGTCACGCTCCTGCTTGAGGTACTCCATGGTGTTGGCGGCGAACGCCTCCAGCTGCACGGAGAGGCCCTCGCGGGCGTCCGCCATCGCCTTGGCCACGGTCTCGGCGTCCTGGAGCGCACCGTGCGCGACCGGTTCGTCGCCGACGAAGACGGTGTTGCCCTCGATCCGCACCACGTCGCCCTCGTGGATCTGCTGGAAGACGCTCTCCCCGAGATCGTCCAGCAACGGGATACCCGCGTTGACCAGCACCTCCGGCCCGAGGTTCGGGTAACGCCCAGAGACCGACGGTTTGGCGTTCAGGACCGCGGCCACCCCCACCGCGACCAGCGAGTCGGCGGCGACCCGGTCCAGGTCGACATGGTCGATCACGGCGATGTCGCCGGGCCGCAGTCGACCGACCAGCCGCTTGGTCCGGCGGTCCAGGCGGGCGGTGCCGACGACTTTGCCCGGTTCCGCGCTCCGGGTCCGGCGCAACGTGGGTAGACGCATCGTGACCATCCTGGCATGTGAGGGCAGGGTTTTCTGTCGCGACATGCCTGAGCAGGGCCGCCCTCCCAGGGAAGCACACCATGGCGCCCCCTGGTGTGGGCACGCTCACACAGCCCCGGTCACGGTCGCCTCGCCCTGGCCGCCACCGCCAGGAGTTCCTCCGCGTGCGCAATACCCAGATCCGAGTCCGGCAAACCGGCGAGCATCCGGGCCAGCTCACGGGCCCGCTCGGTGTCCTCGACCACCCGCACACCGCTGGTGGTGACCGCGCCCCCGGTGTCCTTCGCCACCACCAGATGCCGGTCGGCGAACGCCGCGACCTGGGGCAGGTGGGTCACCACCAGCACCTGGTGACTACGGGCCAGCCGGGCCAGCCGGCGCCCGATCTCCACCGCGGCCTGCCCGCCCACCCCGGCGTCCACCTCGTCGAAGACCAGGGTCGGCGGACCGCCGGAACCGGCGAAGACCACTTCGATGGCGAGCATCACCCGGGACAGCTCACCGCCCGACGCGCCCCGCTGCAACGGCAGCGACGGGGCCCCCGGGTGCGCCAGCAGGCGTAACTCCACCTCGTCGGCACCGTCCGGCCCCACGCCCACCTCGGCCCCGTCCACCAGCAGCGACGGCTCGTTCCGGCCGACCGGCCGGGGAAGCACCGCGACCTCGATCCGGGCGTGCGGCATGGCCAGCCCGGCCAGTTCCACGGTCACCTGCTCGGCGAACCGGGCGGCGGCCTCCCGACGTGCCGCGGAGAGCCGGGCGGCCAGCTCCGCCACCTCGCCGGCCAGCCGCTGCCGCTCCCGGTCGAGTTCGTCGAGCAGGTCGTCGGAGGTGTCCAGTTCGGACAACCGCTCCCGGGCCCGCTCCGCCCAGACGATCACCCCGTCGACGTCGTCGGCATACTTGCGGGTCAGTCCCCGCAGCGCCGCCCGACGCTCGTGGATGAACTGCAACCGGGCCGGGTCCGCGTCCAGGCCGGCCAGGTAACCCGACAGTTCCGCCGCCACGTCACCGACCAGGGTGGCCGCCTCCTCCAGCCGGATCGCCAGGTCGGCCAGGGTACGGTCCACCCCGGCCTGGGCCTCCAACGTCCGCCGGGCCACCCCGAGCAGGGCGGTCACGTCCGGGGTGTCGTCGGCGGCCTCCGCGCCACCCGCCACGCACTGGTACGCCGTACCCGCCGCGACCCGTAGCCCCTCGGCGTGTTCCAACCGCTGCGCCTCAGCCTTCAGCTCCTCGTCCTCACCCGGCTGCGGATCGACCCGGGTGATCTCGTCCAACCCGAGCCGCAACAGGTCCGCCTCCTGGTTGCGTTCCCGGGCGTTACGCCGCCGGTCGGCCAGGTCGTCACAGATGTGCCGCCACCGGGTGTACGCCTCACGCAGCTCGGCCAGCAGCTTCTCGTGGCCGGCACCGGCGAACCGGTCCAGGGCGGCCCGCTGCTCCGCCGGCCGCAGCAGCCGGAGTTGGTCGGACTGCCCGTGCACCGCCACCACCTGCTCACCGACCTCGGCGAGCATGGAGACCGGCATGCTGCGCCCACCCACGTGCGCCCGGGACCGCCCCTCGACGGTGACCGTCCGGCTCAGCAGGACCGTGCCGTCCTCGTCCGGCTCCCCGCCGGCGTCGGTGACCCGGGTGTGCACGGCGGTGGCGGTGGGCTCGGCGAGCCGCAGCCGCCCCTCGACCACCGCCCGGCCCGGCTGGGCGCGGACCCGGCCGGCGTCGGCCCGACC
This sequence comes from Micromonospora sp. CPCC 206060, assembly GCF_036906895.1. Taxonomy (NCBI): domain Bacteria; kingdom Bacillati; phylum Actinomycetota; class Actinomycetes; order Micromonosporales; family Micromonosporaceae; genus Micromonospora; species Micromonospora sp. CPCC 206060. Next base: position 7,396 of record NZ_JBAKHU010000059.1, on the reverse strand, counting down.
ACCGAAGAGCAGGCCCAGACCGGTCACCACCATGGTCTTGCCCGCCCCGGTCTCACCGGTGATGACGTTCATGCCGCCGGTCAGCGGCAGCGTGGTGTCCTCGATGACGCCCAGTCCCGTGATGCGCAGCTCTTCCAGCACAGCAACCGACAGTAGTAGCGAGGGCTGACAGTTGACCAGCCGGTGCCCGGCGGCTGTGGACAACGACCGGCCCCGCCGGCCCGGTCAACCCGCCCCGTACCGGTCAGCGCCGGTTGCCGCGCCAGCCGTGCACCGGCAGCCCGAACTTCGCCACCAGCCGGTCGGTGAACGGCCGGTCCTGGAGTCGGACGATCCGTACCGGCAGGGAACCCCGACGCACGGTCACCCGGGCCCCGGGCGGCAGATCCCACACCCGCCGACCGTCGCAGGTGAGCACGGCCAGGGTGGTGAACGGGTCGACGGTGATCGAGAAGGTGGACGTCGGCGCGGTCACCAGTGGACGGCTGAACAGCGCGTGCGCGCTGATCGGCACCAGCAGCAGCGCCTCCACCTCCGGCCAGACCACCGGTCCACCCGCGGAGAAGGCGTACGCCGTCGAACCGGTGGGGGTGGCGCAGACGACCCCGTCACAGCCGTACCGCGACAGCGGCCGACCATCCACGTCGACCAGGAGTTCGAGCATCTGCGCCCGCTCCCCCTTCTCGACAGTCACCTCGTTGAGGGCCCAGGACTCGATCGTCGGGCCGCCGTCCAGTTCGGCGTGCACGTCCAGGGTGAGCCGCTCATCGACCGTGTAGTTGCGGCTCACCACGTCCCGCACCGCCAGGTCGAGATCGTCTATCTCGGCCTCGGCCAGAAATCCCACCTTGCCCAGGTTGATCCCGAGCAGCGGCGCCTTCGCCGGCCGGGCGAGCTCCGCCGCACGCAGGAACGTACCGTCCCCACCGAGCGCGAAGACGATCTCGACACCCTCCGCGGCAGCCGGGCCGGTCACCGGCAGCACACCCGGCAGATCCAGGTCGTCGGCCTCCTCGGCGACAACCCGCACCTCGAAGCCGGCGCTGATCAGATCCGCGGCCACGGTGCGGGCGTGCTCGGTGCTGCGCCGCCTACCGGTATGGGTGACCAGCAGTGCCGTGCGACCGGACGGGCCACCGCCACCCGCGCCCACCGGGTCCGGCACCGGTTCGCGACTGCGGGGCTCGCTCCTCGCGCTCACCAGCCCGCCATCCGTTCGCGACTGCGGGGCTCGCTCCGCTCACTCCTCGCGCTCACCGGGACCATCTTCCGGGCGGGACCACGCAAGCCGCAAGGGGCTCCATCCGCTCACCCCTCGACCGGTACGGCGGTGCTGCCGGCAGCTCCGGACGCCGGCCCGGCGGCGACCACCGCGCGTACCTGCTCCGGATCGGCTGCCGGCGCGCCCCGCCGCAACCACACGAAGAACTCCACGTTGCCGCTCGGCCCGGGCAGCGGACTGGCGGTGACCCCGGCCAGCCCGAGGCTGAGCTGCGCGGCAGCGGCGGCGACATCGAGCACCGCCTCGGCACGCAGCGCCGGATCACGGACCACGCCACCGGCACCGACCCGGTCCTTACCGACTTCGAACTGCGGCTTCACCATCAGTGCCAGGTCACCGTCGGCCCGGGTACAACCGGCCAGCGCCGGAAGCACCAGCCGCAACGAGATGAACGACAGGTCCGCCACGGTCAGGTCGACCTGACCACCGATCGCCTCGGGGGTGAGGGTACGGACGTTGGTCCGCTCGTACACCCGGACCCGCTCGTCGTTACGGAGCGTCCAGGCGAGCTGCCCGTAGCCGACGTCCACGGCGACCACCTCCGCCGCGCCCGCGCGAAGTAGCACGTCGGTGAACCCGCCGGTGGAGGCGCCCGCATCCAGGCAGCGACGCCCGGTGACCGGCAGACCCCGCGCACCGAACGCCGCCAGGGCACCGGCCAGCTTGTGACCGCCCCGGGAGACGTACTCGGTACCCGGGTCGTCACCCACCACCCGCAACGGATCGGCGGGATCGACCATCGCGGCCGGCTTGCGGGCCGTCACCCCGCGCAGCTGGACCCGCCCGGCCTCGACGAGAGCGGCGGCCTGCTCCCGCGACCGGGCCAGACCTCGGCGGACGAGTTCGGCATCCAACCGGGTACGACGTGCCATGCGGCGGTTCTCTTCTCGGTACGGGGGCTCACGCCTGGTCGATGGTGGCGAGGGTCTCCTGCAGCGTCTGGTACGCCGCCTCGTAGTGCGCGATCTGATCCGCCGCGGACAGGTCGGCCGCATTGATGATCGCCTGGAGGGCGGCGTCGACCGCAGGATGGGTCGCATCCGTACCGGTGTCGACCGGGGCCGGTCGGGGCGGCGCGGGCCGGGGACCGGGTCGGGGCGATCCGGGCGGCGGTCCCGGTCGCCACGGGCCCGGGGTGACCGTCACTCGGCCCCTTCCCCACCGGCCTGCCGCTTCCGGTCGGCGGCCTTCTTGGCCGCCGGGACGGGCAGCTTCCGCGCGTCCACCCGCTTACCGGGGGCGGGACGCCCCGCCCCGGCCACCCCGGCCGCCGAAGTCGTGGCGGGCGTGGACCGGTCAGCCGGCGCGACGGCCTTCTTCACCGCCTTCTTCGCAACCGCCTTCTTCACGGCCTTCTTCGCGACAGTCCTGCCGGCGACAGCGCCGGTCGGGCCGGCATCGGCACCAGAAGCAGCACCAACGGCGGTGGACGGCGCGGTGGCACCCGCCCCGGGCCGCGCCGCCGTCGCCTCGCGCAGCTCCCGCTCAAGCTGGCGGACCCGCTCGGTCAACTCGGCCACCTCGTCCGCGGTGGCCAGGCCCACGGCGCCCAGGGCACGGTCGACCTCGAACCGAACGATCTTGGTTAGCGCCTCCCGGTTGGCCAGACCGGTGGAGACCATCTCCTCGACCAGTGTCTGGAGCTGCGCCGCGGTCGCACCACCGGTGCCGACCAGCCTCCGCGCGACGGTCTGTGCCTTCTTCCGTGGCGCCTCGGTCAGGCCGAGGGCCAACTCCAGGTAGGCGCGCCAGGCGTCCTGCATGCCGGAATCCTTTCGCGGGCGGATGTGCACTGTCACGCTACCGGGCACCCCCGACGCCCCGGTGAGGTACCGTGCCGGAAACGGACGTGGTGTTCGAAGAGGGGGCGATGGTGGCCAGCGTTGACGAGTGCCGGCAGGCGTTGCACGATCTCGCCGACCGGATGGCCCAGGACGCCGACCGGGTGCGCGACCGGATCGACCTGGACCGGACCCTCGTCTGCCGCGTCACCGACCTGGACACCGCCTTCCACGGACGGCTGACAGGTGGCCGGCTGGTGGACCTCGCCGACGGCGACGACCCGAAAGCGAAGATCGCGCTGCACATCTCCAGCGACGATCTGCTCGCGCTGACCCGTGGGGAACTGGACGTCGCCCGGGCACTCGCCGCCCGTCGCATCTCGATCAAGGCCAACCCGCTCGACCTGATGAAGCTCCGCAAGCTGCTGTAGGGCGCAGCCCCCGGTCAGCCGGTCGTCCGGCAACAGCGGGAGAGCCCGCTCAGCCGGCCAGCCGCAACCGGTGCAGTGCCTCCCGGGCAGCGGCCGAGTCGGCCGTCACCGTTGGCACCGACCCGGCCGACCAGGCCGCGTCGCAGAGGAGCGCGAGCGCCGCCAGCGGGTCCCCCGCGCCGGCCAGCCGGAGCCCGGCGCCGTCACGGGCCATCGTCCAACCGGTCGGTGCGGCGCCGTTGGCAGCACGGGCCCCATCGGGTACGCCGACCACCTGCGCCGGGTCGGTCAGCCCTGCCAGGTCGAACGCGACGTACGTGGGGCGCATCGTGGCCGGTGCGGCGAGCAGGTCGGCGACACTGCTGACCCCGGTGAGGACCAGCAGACTGTCCAGGCCGGCCCCGACCGCGCCGGCAATGTCGGTGTCCAGCCGGTCCCCGACGACCAGTGGCCGGGTCGCCCCGGTGCGGTGGGCGGCGGTACGGAACAGCGCCGGCTGGGGCTTCCCGACCACCAGGTCCGGATCCCGCCCCAACGCGGTGGCCAACGCGGCGACCAGTGAGCCGTTGCCGGGTAGTGGTCCCCGCGCACTGGGCAGCGTCCGGTCGGTGTTGGTGGCCACCCAGTACGCCCCGGCGCGGACTGCCAGCGAGGCTTCCGCCAGGTCCACCCAGCCGACCTGTGGGCCGTACCCCTGGACCACCGCCGCCGGTTCCTCGTCGGCGCGGGCCACCGGCCGCAACCCGGCCGCCCGCACCTCGGCGCGGAGCGCCTCGGCTCCCACCACGAGGACGGCCGCACCGGCCGGCAACCGGTCGCGCAGCACCTCCGCCGCCGCAGCAGCCGAGGTGAGCACCTCGTCGGACGTGGCCGGTACGCCCATCCCGGTGAGCAGGTCGGCCACCTCGGCGGACCGCCGGGAGGCGTTGTTCGTGGCGAACGCGATCCGCCGGCCCCGCTGGTGCAGCCGGCTCACCGCGTCCACCGCACCGGGGACGGGCTGGTCGATCAGATAGATCACGCCGTCCAGGTCGAAGACGACCAGGTCGTACCGCTCGACCAACCCACCCGGTGCCGTGTCACTCACCGCTGGTCCGACTCCGACCGGTCGTTGCCGACCGGCGCCGACTCCCCGTCTGCGGGCCGCTCCGACGTCGGCTCCACCGGAACGGACTCCTGCTCCGCCTCGGCGTCAGCCGGTTCGGTCTCGGTAGCCGTGGCGGTGGGCTCAACGGGAGCCACGGTCGACTCGTCGTCGGTCACGGCGGGTTCGTCGTCGGTCAGTTCCGCCGACTCCTCCCCCTCCTCCTCGTCATCGCCCTCCAGGACGACACCATCCAGTTCGAGCATCCGCTCGGCGGCATCGGTCTCCGCAGCCTCGTCGACGTCGGCTGCCCGGGAGAACCACTCCCGCGCCTCCTCACGCCGACCCACCGCGAGCAGCGCGTCCGCGTAGGCGTACCGCAGTCGGGCGGCCCACGGCTCGGTGGCGTCACCGGTGAGTTCGCGTACCTGGAGCATGGCCACCGCAGCGTCGCCCTGTCCCATGTCCGCGCGTGCCCCGGCCGCGACGATCAGCAGCTCGATGGCGGTCGCCTGGTCGAGGGTCTCCCGGTCCGCCCCCCGGAACAGGTCGATGGCCCGCTCCGGGCGGCCCAGGGCCCGCTCGCAGTCGGCGAGCACCGCGAGGTGGGTCTGCTGCCCGCTCATCCGGTGGTACGTCCGCAGCTCGGCGATGGCGGTCTGCCACTCGCCGGCGTGGTACGCCGCCAGCCCGACCGCCTCGCGGACCGCAGCGATCCGGGAGGCGAGCCGCCGGGCGGCGAGGGCGTGCGCCAGCGCCTCGGCCGGGTCCTCGTCGATCAGTTGCCCGGTCGCGACCAGGTGCCGGGCGACGGTCTCCGCGACCGGCTTCGCCAGCGACAGCAGTTCGGCGCGCACGGCGGTGTCGAGATCGGTGGCGACGATGTCGTCCGCGAGTACCGGGGCCGCGTCCGCTGCCTCAGTTCTCTGTGGGTGCGGTGCCCGGTCGCCCCGGTCCGGCCGGCCGGACCGGTCGTCGTCGCGGCCCCGGAAGCGGCGGTCGTCACCGTCGCGACGGAACCCACCGTCGCGGTCACCGGAGCGGAAGCCGCCCTGACGACGGTCATCCCCGTCCCGGCGGAAACCACCCTCACGCGACGGACCCGAACGGAACCCACCATCCCGAGGGCCGGAACGGAACCCACCGTCGCGGTCACCCGAGCGGAAGCCGCCCTGACGACGGTCATCCCCGTCCCGGCGGAAACCACCCTCACGCGACGGACCCGAACGGAACCCACCATCCCGAGGGCCGGAACGGAACCCACCGTCGCGGTCACCCGAGCGGAAGCCGCCCTGACGACGGTCATCCCCGTCCCGGCGGAAACCACCCTCACGCGACGGACCCGAACGGAACCCACCATCCCGGTCGCCCGAGCGGAATCCACCTTCGCGCGGACCACCCTCACGGCCACGGGAACCACGGTCCTCGCCGTCCCGGCGGAAACCACCCTCACGGGGACCGGAACGGAAACCGCCCTGACGACGGTCATCGCCCTCACGCGGACCGGAACGGAAACCACCCTCACGCGGACCACCGTCACGGCCACGGACACCACCGTCACGCGGCGCGTCCGAACGGAAACCACCCTCACGGGGACCGGAACGGAAACCACCCTGACGACGATCGTCACCATCGCGGCGGAACCCGCCATCGCGATCACCGGAACGGAACCCGCCCTGACGACGGTCATCACCCTCACGCGGACCCGAGCGGAAACCACCCTCGCGCGACGGACCCGAACGGAAGCCGCCCTGACGGTCCCCGCCACGACTGTCCCGATCCCCACCGAACCCGCCCTGACGACGGTCATCCCCGTCCCGACGGAAACCACCCTCACGCGACGGACCCGAACGGAACCCACCATCCCGGTCGCCCGAGCGGAATCCACCTTCGCGCGGACCACCCTCACGGCCACGGGAACCACGGTCCTCGCCGTCCCGGCGGAAACCACCCTCACGGGGACCGGAACGGAAACCGCCCTGACGACGGTCATCGCCCTCACGCGGACCGGAACGGAAACCACCCTCACGCGGACCACCGTCACGGCCACGGACACCACCGTCACGCGGCGCGTCCGAACGGAAACCACCCTCACGGGGACCGGAACGGAAACCACCCTGACGACGGTCATCACCATCGCGCGGACCCGAGCGGAAACCACCGTCACGCGGACCACCGTCACGGCCACGGAAACCACCGTCACGCGGCGCGTCCGAACGGTAACCACCCTCACGGGGACCGGAACGGAAGCCACCATCCCGGTCACCGGAACGGAACCCGCCCTGACGACGGTCATCACCCTCACGCGGACCCGAGCGGAAACCGCCCTCACGCGACGGACCCGAACGGAAACCGCCCTGACGGTCCCCGCCACGACTGTCCCGATCCCCACCGAACCCGCCTTCTCGGCGGGGTCCGGAGCGGAAGTCACCACCACGGGTGTCATCCCGGCGCGGGCTCCAGTCGCGCCCGCCGGTCCGACCGTCGCGGTCGCCGCCCTGGCCGGTGCCCCGCTGACCGCCTCCGGCGTAACCGCCCCGGTCTGCGCTGCCGCTCCGGGGGGCACGGTCACCCCGGTAGGGCGCGCGGTCGTCGCGGCGCGGGCCAGCGGCCCGTCCCGGACGGTCGTCGTCGCGACGGAAGCGGTCTCCGCCCTGCGGTTCTGAACTCACAGGTACATCCTTCCTGATTGCGCCTCAAACGGCGCTACGCAGTCGAGGGCCGACCCTCCCGGGGCGGCCCTCGACTGAAAAGTTGTCCGGCGGCGTCCTACTCTCCCACACCCTCCCGAGTGCAGTACCATCGGCGCTGGAAGGCT
>NZ_JBAKHU010000058.1:0-33333 GCF_036906895.1 Micromonospora sp. CPCC 206060 | reverse complement strand
GGCGTGCACGTGCCGGCCGAGGCCGCCCACGAGCACCGGCGGGTACTCCCAGGACAGCATCAGCACCCGCTGGCGCCGGCTGGACTGGATGTCGATGACGTGGGCGTCCGGTGACATGCGGTCCCCTGAGGGTCGTCGGCGGGCACGCCGCAACCGGCACCGCCGTTGGTGCCCGTGCGTCGTATCGGGTCGAGGTCCATCGTGCCGGGCTCCGGAGAACCGGCGGAGACGCTGTCGTTGCGACCGTGTAACGCGTGCCCGGCCGGTGGCCGCGTCACCGGTGCGCCGCCGCCGGCATCCCGACCTGCCGTCGACTATCCGGTCCGGCGGGCGCGCAGCACCTCGGCGACCGACCAGGCCTGGAACGGGCAGCCGGTTGCGGCATGGGGAGCGGAGCCGTCCGCCGTCTCACTGACCGACCCCAGCCCGAATTCCGTCAAATGGGAATGAATGCCAGCGAACAAGGTATCCACTGACATCTTGGCCCGCCGGGCTGCGTCCACGTACGGCCCGAGCAGCCAGGGCCAGACCGTGCCCTGGTGGTAGGCGCCGTCCCGCTCGGCCGGACCGCCCCGGTGCCGCCCGGTGAACCCCTCCGAACCGGGGGCCAGGCTGCGCGGCCCGAGCGGGGTCAGCAACTCCGCGCCGATCCGGCGGATCGTCGGCTCGTCCGGGGTCAGCGGGGCGTACGGCAGCGACCAGGCCAGCAACTGGTTGGGGCGGAGCAGGTCGTCGTCGTGGTGCGCGGCGCCGCCCAGCGGGTACGCCGGGGCGGGCGCGTCCACCACGTCGTACAGCCAGCCGAGCGGGGACGGGAAACGCCGACGGAACGACTCCAGCGCCCGAGCGTGCGCCCCCTTCAGCCCGTCCGCGTCCGTCCCGGCCAGTTCCGCCAGCTCGACCAGGCCGGCCAGCCCGTTCACCCAGAGCGCGTTGACCTCCACCGGCTTGCCGACCCGGGGGGTGACCGGCACCCCGTACACCCGAGCGTCCATCCAGGTCAGCGCCTCCCCGGGGGCGCCCTGGGTGAGCAGGCCGTCGGCCGGGTCCACCCGGATGCCGTACCGGGTGCCGGCCAGGTGCGCGTCGACCACCCCGCGCAGCGCCGGCAGCAGCTCGTCACCGAGGTCGGTGTCACCGGTGACGGTGACGTGCCGGCTCACCGCGTGCAGGAACCACAGCGTCGCGTCGACCGTGTTGTACTCCACCCGGCCGGTGTCGGCGGTGTTCGCCAGCATCCCCTCCGACAGCGTCGCGGCGTACGACCGGAGCAGCTCGCGCCCCTCGTCGGCGCGTCCGGTGTGCAGGAACAGGCCCTCGTAGGCGATCATCGTGTCCCGCGACCAGGCACCGAACCACGGGTACCCGGCGACCACGTCCGGCCCGGTCGAGGTCCGTACCACGAACGCGTCGGCCGCCAGGGCCAGCGTCGCCGCCACCGCGTCGGCCGGCTTCGCGGCGGCCACCACCGCCCGGTTGCGCCGCCGGGCCGCCTCGATCACCTCCGGCGCCGGGGGCGGCGCCTCGGCCAGGTCGTCCGCCCAGGCCAGCACCGACACGGTGTCCCCGGGGAACTCCAGCGCACCGGAGAACCGGCCGGCGTACCAGAGGTCCTCCTGCGGGTGCAGCCCGCGCGCCGCCTCCTCGCGGTGCCGGACCCCCAGCCACCACTGCCCGTGCGGCTCCCAGCCCGGCCCGGCCAGCCGGAACGCCCCCTCGACGACCGCCCCGTCGGCGGTCGGCTCCATCCGGGGCGTCGGCCCGTCGGCCCGCCGCTCCCCGTGCGCGTCCCGCCAGGTGCAGACCGCGGACAGGTCGAGCCGGACCGGCCCGCCGGAGACCAGCCGGTGGGTGACCGCCACGCAGGACCGGCCGTACGTCATGGCCAGCTCGCGCTCGATCACCAGGTCACCGATCCGCCACCGCCACCGGGGCACCCCGTCACTCAGGGTGAACTCCTCCAGCAGCTCGAACCCGCGCGGGTCGACGGTGCCGTTGGCCCACTCGTGCGCGCCGAGGCGCACCTGCGCGCCGGAGGGGAGCACCACGGCCGGGTCCAAACCGACCAGGCCGACCCGGCGTACCGCCGGGGTCTCCCCGGCGACCACCAGTAACCCGTGGTAGCGGCGGGTGCGCAGTCCGTTGACGGTACCCATGGCGTAGCCGCCCCGGCCGTCGGTGACCAGCCACTCCCGGGCGGCCCCGGCGGTCTCGTCGCCGCAGACCTGGGACCCGAAGCTGATTGGGATCACTTCTCCTCCAGCGATTGCGTGTAACACGCCATGGTCACAATGGGTGTGGTCATGTACCCGGAGACGGTTGAGGATGTGCCAGTGATCACCGATGTGCCGCAGCCCGACGACGCCCACGACGCCGAGCGGGCCCGACTGGCGCAGGCCGACTCGGGTGAGCAGGAATGGCGCGCATGGGGTCCCTATCTCTCGGAACGGGCCTGGGGGACGGTACGGGAGGACTACAGCGAACACGGCACAGCGTGGGACTATTTTCCCCACGACCACGCGCGGTCCCGAGCCTACCGGTGGAACGAGGACGGCATGGCGGGCGTCTGCGACGACCGGCAGACGTTCAGTTTCGCCCTCGCGCTGTGGAACGGGACCGACCCGATCCTCAAGGAGCGGATGTTCGGCCTCGGCGGGGGCGGCGGCAACCACGGCGAGGACGCCAAGGACTACTGGTGGTACGAGGACTCCACGCCCACCCACTCCTGGATGCGCTGGCGCTACCACTACCCGCAGGCCGCCTTCCCGTACGACGAACTCGTCTCGGTCAACGGCCTGCGCGGCCGGGACGACACCGAGTACGAGCTGGTCGACACCGGGATCTTCGACGACGACCGGTACTGGGCGGTGACCGTCGACTACGCCAAGGCGTCCCCGACGGACATGTGCCTGCTGGTCAGCGTGACCAACCGGGGTGACGCCGACGCCACCCTGCACGTGCTGCCCACGCTCTGGTTCCGTAACACCTGGTCGTGGGGGCTGCCCGGCAGCGACCGGATCCCCACCCTGGTCGCCGACGGTGCCCGGCTGGTCGGCGAGCACCGGGTGCTCGGGCAGATCGCCCTCTCCGGCGAGGGTGACCCGACCCCGCTGGTCTGCGACAACGACACCAACACCGAGCGGCTCTGGGGGCTGCCGGGGCGGACGCCGTACCCGAAGGACGGCATCAACGACCACGTGGTCAACGGCGCCGACACGGTCAACCCGGCCGGGGAGGGGACGAAGGGGGCGCTGCACTACGTCCTGGACGTACCGGCCGGCGGTACCGCGCGGATCCGGTTGCGGCTGACCCGGACGGCCCCGCCACCCGGCGGCAGCCGGCCGCCCGCCGCCGACCTGGGGGCCGGCTTCGACGCGGTGTACTGGGCGCGGCGGGCCGAGGCCGACGCGTTCTTCCGGCGGGTCATCCCCGCGGCGGCCAGCGCGGACGAGGCGCTGGTGGCCCGGCAGGCGATCGCCGGGCTGATGTGGGGCAAGCAGTTCTACCACTTCGACGTGCAGCGCTGGCTCGACGGCGACCCGGGCTCCGCGCCGCCACCGGCCGGGCGCCGGCACGGGCGCAACAGCGCCTGGTGGCACATGAACAGCTTCGACGTGATCTCCATGCCGGACCCGTGGGAGTACCCCTGGTACGCCGCCTGGGATCTGGCCTTCCACTGCGTCAGCCTGGCCCGGGTCGATCCCGGGTTCGCCAAGGACCAACTGCTGTTGCTGCTGCGCGAGTGGTACCTGCACCCCAACGGGCAGATCCCGGCGTACGAGTGGGCGTTCGGTGACGTCAACCCGCCGGTGCACGCCTGGGCGGCGTTGAAGGTCTTCGAGATCGACGGCCGCCAGGACCACGACTTCCTGGCCCGGGTGATGCACAAGTTGCTGCTCAACTTCACCTGGTGGGTCAACCGCAAGGACACCGGCGGCAACAACGTCTTCGAGGGCGGTTTCCTCGGGCTGGACAACGTCGGCCCGTTCGACCGGTCCGCCGCGCTGCCCGTCGCCGGGGTGCTGGAGCAGTCCGACGGCACCGGCTGGATGGCCATGTACGCGCTGAACATGCTGGACATGGCGCTGGTGCTGGCCCAGCACGACGCCACCTACACCGACATCGCCACGAAGTTCTTCGAGCACTTCACCTACATCGCCGCCGCCGCGTACTCCCAGGGGCTCTGGGACGACGAGGACGCCTTCTTCTACGACGTGTTGCGGCTGCCCGACGGCAGCCAGGTGCCGCTCAAGGTCCGCTCCGTGGTCGGGCTGCTGCCGCTGGCCGCGACCACCCGGTTGACCTCGACCACCCTCTACCGGCTGCCCGAGCTGGGCGCCCGGCTGCGCTGGTTCCTGGCCAACCGGCCCGGGTACGCCGACGTGCTCGGCGCCCGCCGGCTCGGGCCGGACGGCCGCCAGCAGCGGCTGCTGTCCATGGTCGGCCCGGAACAGGTGATCCGGCTGCTGACCCGGATGCTCGACCCGGACGAGTTCCTCTCCGACTACGGGCTGCGGACGCTGTCCCGGGCGCACCTGGACAAGCCGTTCTCGGTGACCCTCGGCGGGCAGGAGTTCAGCGTCGGGTACGAACCGGCCGAGTCGACCAGCGGCCTGTTCGGCGGCAACTCGAACTGGCGCGGTCCGATCTGGATGCCGACGAACTTCCTGCTGATCAGCGCGCTGCGCGACTACGCGGCGTTCTTCGGCGACGACGTGCAGGTGGAGTACCCGACCCGGTCCGGGACCAAGTGCACCCTGGACGAGATCGCCGACGACCTCTCCGAGCGGCTGATCGCGCTGTTCACCCGGGACGACTGGGGCCGTCGCCCGATCTACGGCGCCTGCCAGCTCTTCCAGACCCACCCCGACTGGCGCGACCTGATCGCGTTCCCGGAGTACTTCCACGGGGACAACGGGGCCGGGCTCGGCGCCTGGCACCAGACCGGCTGGACGGCGCTGGTGGCCGACCTGATCCTCACCCTACGCGCGGAGAAGGACCCGAAGGGGCGACGTTGAGTCGGACATGAGACGGTTTCGACCGGCCTGCGGCGTTAGCATCCTGGGGTGTCCGATCAGGAGCGCGACCCCGATACCGGATCCGCCGTGGCGGATCCGCCCGCCGACCCGGACGACCCCGACCGGCCGACACTGATCGTGCGGATGGCCCGGGAGTTGGCCGAGGCGGAGGGCTGGGACGCGGTCACCACCCGCCGCCTCGCCGAACGCGCCGGCTGCGGTCAGTCCGACCTCTACCAGCACTTCACCGACCGGGAGGCCGTCATGGCCGCCGTGGCGGTCGACGGGTACGTCGAACTCGCCGCCGCCCTGCGCGTCGCCCGTTCGTCGGCCGACGAGCCGCAGCACCGCTGGACCGCGGTGGTCGCCGCCTATCTGGACTTCGCCAACGGCAACCCGGCGCTCTACGACGCGATGTTCGCCCTCACCCCGGATCTGCCGTTCGCCGACCTGGACGGGCCGCCGCCGCTGGAGGCGGCCTTCACCGAGTTGCGGGAGACGCTCACCCCGTTGGCGGTCTGCACCGACCTCGACGCGTTCACCGAGGTCGGATGGAGCACCCTGCACGGGATGGTGATGCTGACCCGGGGCGGTCGGCTCCGCCCGGACCTCCAGGAACGCCGGGAGACGGTGGTGGTCGCCCAGTTCCAGCCGGGCGTGCCGGAGATCCCGGTACCGGTGGCCGACGACTGACCGCCGCCGGACGGCTGACGTATTCGCGTCGATCCCGCCGCCGGTGAGCAATGAAGATCCACTGTGGACGTACGTTATGCTCACCGGCGATCGACTGCCCGCGGTCATCGAATCCGTACGGGTCATTCACCTAACCCGGTCTGATCAGGGGTGGGTCCGCAAATCCGGACCCACCCCTGATCTGCTCACGTTCGCGACGTCAGAGAAGGGTCGAGACATATATGTACGACGCGATTGTGATCGGCGCCCGCTGCGCGGGTGCGTCCACTGCGATGCTGCTCGCCCGCCAGGGCCACCGGGTCCTGGTGGTGGACCGGGCCGCCTTCCCCAGCGACGTCATCTCCACCCACTTCCTCTGGCCGCACGGCATGTCCTACCTGAACCGGTGGGGGGTGATGGACCAGGTGCTGGCGGTCACCCCGTCGCACTCGACGATGAAGCTGGTCAACGACGGCATCGAACTGACCGGCTCGGTGCCGGTGGAACTGCTGCGGGAGTACTTCCGGGACCTGCACGGCGACGACTCGGGTGTCGTGCAGACCTACGCCTCGGTGCGCCGCCTCGTCCTGGACCAGATCCTGGTCGAGGCTGCGGCCAAGGCCGGCGCCGAGGTCCGCACCAACTTCACGGTACGGGAACTGCTCGTCTCCGACGGCCGGGTGGTCGGCATCCGGGGGCGCACCGTCGACGGTGAACTGGTCGAGGAACGGGCCAAGATCGTGGTCGGCGCCGACGGCCGCAACTCCTTCGTCGCCCGCACCCTGAACCTGCCCAAGTACGACGAGCGGCCCCGGTGCACGTTCGCCTACTGGACCTACTACGCCGGTTTCGACCTCGGCCTCGGGCAGATCCACCGGCGTGGCCGGCTCGCCTGCGCGGTCGTACCCACCAACTTCGAGCAGAACATGGTCCTGGTCTGGGGACCGAGCGAGTGGTCCCGGGACTTCCGGCGCGACGTACCGGGCAACTTCTCGCGGGCACTGGACTTCGTCAGCCCCGAACTGGGCGAGGTGGTCCGGACCCGGGGCACCCGGATGGAGCGGATCTACGGCACCCTCGACCAGGCCGCCTTCCTCCGGCCGCTGCACGGGCCCGGCTGGGTACTGGTCGGTGACGCCGAGTGCTTCAAGGACCAGTGCACCGCCATCGGGATGACCCACGCCTTCCGCGACGCCGAGCTGACCAGCGCCGCACTGCACCGCTGGTTCACCGGGGAGGCGACGATCGACGAGGCGATGACCACCTACGAGACCCGCCGCCGCAGCCAGAACGCCGCCGCCTACTACGACTACGTCTGCACCCTGGCCGAGATGCGCCCGTACCGGCACGACGAGCTGCAACTCTTCGTCGCGCTGCGCGGCAACCAGCAGGAGATCGACCGGTTCATCGCCACCCACGCCGACATCGCACCGGTCTCGGAGTTCTTCCAGGCGTCCAACCTCTTCCAGCTCAACGACGCCGCGAAGGAGTCCTCCGCGGGGTACTCGATCTTCGAGGACTTCGCCGCCACCACTCGGATGTACCAGCAGAACCCCTTCGCCTGACCCGCCGCCACCGCTGACCCGAGCCCAGGAGAACCACCGTGACCACCGACCTGAACCAGCGTGAAGACGGCGAGCTGATCGAGATCATCCTCAAGGCGGCACGCTGCGGGGACGTCGAGACGATGGCGCGTACCGCCGCCGAGGTCTCCGAGATGACCCGCAACTGGGCCGGCCACATCCCGTGGGAGGACTTCGCCTCGCTGGACGGATCCCCTGACGAACTCAACCAGGTGATCGCCGACCTGGCGGAGATGTGGGAGCCGGCGCACCTGCGCAACCCCGTCGACCCGGACGAGGAGTTCGCGCTGGACAAGAACGCGTACGACTTCTACCGCCCGGCCGGGCGCAACCTGCTGAACCGGACCGGGGACTTCTACGACTGGGTGGAGGCGCGTCGCCGTACCGAGACCTGGCAGTACTCCCGGGTGCTGGAGGCCGCGCCGGACAGCATCGCGCAGATCACCAACGACCTGGGCCGGCGTACCCGGGGGATCAACTTCAACTCGCAGGACTACCTGTCGTTCAACACCCACCCGGGCATCCGGGAGGCGGCGGCCAGGGCGATGCGCGACTACGGCCCGCACAGCGCCGGTTCACCGATGGTGCTCGGCAACACCCGGATCTCCGACGAGTTGGAGGCCGCCCTCGGTGACCTGGTGCAGCTCGAACACGTCACGCTCTACCCGACCGGCTGGGCCGCCGGGTTCGGCGCGATCACCGGGCTGGTCCGCCAGGAGGACCACATCGTGATCGACCGGCTCGCCCACTCCTGCCTCCAGCAGGGCGCCCGGGCGGCCACCCGCAACATGGTCCGCTACGAGCACCTCAACGTCGAGGCGGTCCGCCAGCACCTGATTGAGATCCGCGCCCGGGACACCCGCAACGGCATCCTGGTGGTCACCGACGGACTCTTCTCCGTCGACGCGGACTACCCGGACCTGGTCACCCTCCAGGCCATCTGCCGGGAGTACGACGCGACGCTGCTGGTCGACGTGGCCCACGACCTGGGCTCGATGGGACCGGGCGGCACGGGCGTGCTCGGCCTACAGAACCTGCTCGGCAGCGTCGACATCGTGATGGGCGCCTTCTCCAAGACGTTCTGCTCCAACGGCGGGTTCGTGGCCTCCCGGTCGCCCGCGCTGAAGCAGTACATCAAGATGTTCGGCGGCTCGCACTTCTTCTCCAACGCGCTCTCCCCGGTGCAGACCGCGGTGGTGCTGGAGGCCACCCGGATCATCCGGTCCCCGGAGGGTGACGTGCTGCGCGGCCAGCTCTTCACCGCGATCGATGCCCTCCGCGACGAGCTGACCAGCCGAGGGCTGACCTGCATGGGGGAGCCGTCGCCGATCGTGCCGCTGCTGATCGGCAACGAGAAGCTGGCCCGGATCGCCAACCGGCTGCTCTTCGACCGGGGCGTACTCGCGTTCATGGTGGAGTTCCCGGTGACCCCGACCGGGTCGTCCCGGTTCCGGCTTCAGGTGCAGGCCAGCCACCGTCCCGAGGAGGCCCGCGAGGCCGCCCGGATCATCGAGGGCGCGATCGCCGACTCCCGGGCGTACCTGTCCAGCGCCTTCGGCAGCGCGCCGAAGTAGGCCCGGTCCGGAGGGCGGCCGGATCCGGTGGCCAGGTTGGCGGGTGCGCGACCAATCTGGGCCGGGTACGGCCGACCACGGAACCGATGAGATCAGCGGGGCGGTGCCACGAGCTGCCGCCCCGCTGGTCGACCCCGTCCGGATAGGGTCCACCGGGTGCCGTTGACCTTTCCGTCGCATCTCGCGCCGGTGCTGCCGCTGAAGCTCTGGCGACCGACCTGGTTCGACGGTGTCGCCCTGGTCGCCGGTGCGGTCGCCCCGGATGCCGCGTACCTGGCCGCCGGGCGGCACGGTCATCCGTTCGGGGACACGCACTCCTGGTCGGGGCTGCTGTGGTGGTGCCTGCCGGTGGCGCTCTGCTACACCTGGGTCGTCCGCCGTTACGCCGGGGTCGTCGCCGTGCACCTACCCGATGGCGGACGTTTCGGCTGGCGTCGTTACCGGGCCCTCAGCGGCCACCGGTACCCGTGGCGGATCACCGTGGCCTCGGCCCTGCTCGGTGCGGCGACGCACCTCGGCTGGGACCGACTCACCCACACCGACCACTGGGTGGCGGTACTGCTCGGTCGGCCGTGGCGCGAGGTGAGCGGGATCCCATGGTGGACGCTCTCCGACCTGACCAGCACCGTTCTCGGCGCCCTGGTCGTCATCGCCATGGCCGTCCGGATCGCCCGTCACCCCACGCTGCTCGCGTCCGGGCACCCCACGTCGACCCCGCAGCCGGTTGATCCCCGTACCTTCTGGCGGGCCGCAGCCGTGGTGCTGGTCGCGGGCCTCGGGGCCCTGCCGTTCCTACCGGCCGCCGGCCAGCCAGCGCCGACGATCGTACGGCTGCTGCACCTCGCTGCCCTGGCGCTGCTCGTCGGTGGCCTCGCCACCCGCGCCCCCACCCGTCAGCGTTGATCATGACGTTATTGTCACGACACGCCGATCAGAGTGGCAATAACTTCATGATCAACCGGGGCTGCGGTTGGTTGATCCCCTGGCAGTCGGTGTGAGCCATGTTCTGTCGGAGATCCAGCAGTTCCGGGCTCTTGCCGGTGGGATGCTGACCCGACCCGCAACGCGACAGCACCCCCAGAGACAGGAGCCAGCGCATGCGCTCGGTTGGACGACTCGGAAGCCTCGTTCTCGCGGTGTGCCTCGCCACCGCCGGCCTGCTCGGTGTCCCGCCGGCCGCCGCCGCCGCTGCTGCCCGGCCTCGGCCGATCACCGTCAACCCGTTCGGCACCGTCGACGTTCGCGCAGCGACCGCCACCATCGGTGGCACGTACCGTTGCGGCACCGAGCGTGGGCTGGCCTACATCGAGGTCCACCTCAGCCAGCGTGTCCGCCGGGTTCCCCTGGTCACCGGCTTTGGCTTCGGCGTGATCCCGGCGTGCACCGACGGCACCACCGCCGGTAGGTGGCAGGCCACCATCCCCGCAGACGAAGGCGCATTCCGTAGCGGCTCCGCCACCGCCCTCGCCCGCCTCGTCGTCGAACCCAACACGCTTGTCGAGACCACCGAACCGGTCCGCCTCGTTGCCTGCACCGGCTCCCCGGCGGTGCGCGACGACCGGTAGGGCAGATGGTGAGCCTGTCGAGCTGCTCCATCTGTGCTAGCACGTGCGGCGGCTCTGCCCGAATCCGACGTGGATTCGGGACCGGGACCGGGACCGAGGCCGGTACCGGGACCGAGGCCGGGACCGGGGCGGTGGCTTGGACTGAGGTCGGGGCTGGCGCCGACGCAGAGCCGGGCCCCAGGCATCAGCGGGGGAGCGCGCTAGCACAAACGGTGCAGCTCGACAGCGTTCGCGTACCCCATGCCGGATCCCGACCGGCTCCATCGGGGAGGGCAACACGAGACGCCGGCAATCGGGGTGTCCGGATTGCGCGGACACCCCGATTGCGCGGACATCCTGATTGCCGGCGAACCGGGTTGATCAGATCAGCGGTCGCGCTTGACCGTGTCTAGGAAGGCCGTCCAGGCGGTGGGGGTGAAGGTGAGGGCGGGGCCGTCGGGGTCCTTGCTGTCGCGTACGCCGACGATGCCGGTCAGGTTGTCGGCGACCTCGACGCAGTCGCCCTGACCACCGCTGCGGGTGCTCTTGCGCCAGATCGCGCCGGTCAGGTCAGGCACGGTGCTCCTCCTTGATGGTCTCCAGCAGCTTGCGGGAGTCGTCCTCGTTCAACGCGTTGACAGTCAAGGCATTCCAGGTTTCAGCATAGGCGCGCACCTCTTCAACCCGGTCGAGGTAGAGCGCCCCGGTGAGCGACTCGTGATAGATGGTGGTCGGTTCGGCCGGCCGGGCGCCGACGGTGGGAAAGTCGAAGACGACGAAGCTGCCGGCGGTCGCCGCGTGTGAGGGCGGGCAGCCCTGCGGCAGCACCCGGAGCGAGACGTTCGGCTGCTCGCTGGCCGTGATCAGGTGGTCGAGTTGTCGGGCCATGCCGGGATGCCGGCGGTGCAACACCGCCTCCTCGACGATCGCCTCCAGGGTGGGGGCTGCCGGGCGGCGGCGGGAGAGCACCCGCTGCCGCTCCATCCGTAGCTCCACCGTCCGGTCGACCTCGGCCCCGGTGAGTCCCGGCGTGGTCCGGACCGCAGCGGTGGCGTACTCCGGCGTCTGGAGCAGGCCGGGTACCAGGGCCTGCTGGTAGGTGCGGATCCGGCGGGCGGTCGCCTCCAGGCCGACGAACAGCTCGAACCAGGCCGGGATGATCTCGCCGTAGGCGTGGTACCAGCCCTTCGCCTTGCTCTCCCGGGCCAGCCCGACCAGCACCCCGGTCAGCTCGGCGGACGCGTCGTAGAGCCGGCACATCTGCTCCACGTCGAGGGTCCGGACCGGGGTCTGCCCGGACTCGATGCGGTACATCTTGGCCCGGGACCACTCCAACTCGGCGGCGGCGGCCTCCAGGCCGATGCCGGCTGACTCCCGGGACTGGCGGAGCAACCGGCCGAGCTGTCGGCGTGGCACCGTCGATCCGGCTTCTGTCATCGACGTTCCTCCATGGTGTCTCATATTGACGCACAATTACGCCCGGCGTGATATCCGATATGCCGCAACAGCCAGAAAGTGCAGTCAGCTCGCTGCCGAACGATTGCACACCGAATTGATCGTACGGAAAAGTAGCAGGCGGCACGGCGTCAGGGGTTGGTCTTCCCCCGCTGGACGCCTGGCGCCGTGTCGCCCATTCACCGACCATCCAAAAAGGACCCGATCATGAAATGGAAATGGTTCCAGCGCCGGAACGGCGTGGTGGACGAGATCGGCCCGGCCACCGAATACCCACACCGCGCCGGCAGCTACGGCCGCCCCGCCCGGCCCGAGGAGGCGGACGAGCCGCCCGACAGCGATGCCGACGAGGGGCGGCCGGGACCCGACCGGCCATCGTGGAACCAGCGCACCTACGTCTTCCCGCGCCACACCCCGTTGCTGACCAGGGGTGGTCTCCAGCGGGTCAGCCAACGACCGGGCGCGCACCGTGGCTGAGCCGCCGTTCATCATCCAGCTCGCCGGCTATGTGCTCGACTTCCACCAGCGCAACCGGTGCCGCCGGTGTGGCCCGGACGGCTGGTGTCCCCGGGTGGCCATGGCCCGGGCCCAGCTCACCGTATGGCGGCAGCGTAAGCAGCACGCCGGCGGTGCAGATGCGACGACGGAGCACCCGGCCCGTGGCGACGGGTCTGCCTGAGCCGGCCGATCGCCTCCGGGGCCGAGATCTTGGTGGGAAAGGGCCCCGCGAAGGGCCGTTGGGCACCAAGATCTGGAGCGGGGTGACCAACCGACAGCGTAAACGGGTGCCGAAATGTTACGTCGAAATAGCACTTTTCGACCTAGACATTCATCACGCCGTCCGGGGCGATACCACACCTTGTCCGGTTCAGCCGCTGCTCCTAGCCTGGGGCGGCGCTGAACGTCGAACGGGGGAGCGGCTCGTGCGTGTCGACGTGAAACTGCTCGGTCCGGTTGAGCTGCACAGTGACGGTCAGGCCGTGGCGTTGGGCTCGGCGAAGCGGAGGGCGCTGCTCGCCGGGCTCGCGCTCGACGCCAACCAACCGGTCCCGCTGCACCGGTTGGCTGAACTGGCCTGGGCCGGTCCGCCGCCCCAGTCGGTGGTACCCAATCTCCGGAACCATGCCGCCGCGCTGCGTCGGGTGCTCGGGCACCGGATCGTCTCCCGGGCGGGCGGCTACCAGTTGACCCTCTCCCCGGACGAGTTGGATGTCACCGCGTTCCGGCAGTTGACCGCCGAAGGCCGGACCGCACTCGCCGCCGGTCGGATCGACGTGGCGGCCCGCCGGCTCACCGCCGCGCTCGGCCTGTGGCGTGGCCCGGCCGGCGACGACCTGCCCCGGGGTACCGCACTCGACGCGGTACTGGCCGGTGTGGACGAGGACCGCCTGCACGCCGTCGAGGACCTGACCGAGGCGCGACTGGCCGGCGGCGAGCACAGCGAGCTGGTCGGCGGCCTGCGCCGGCACCTGGACCGCCATCCGTTGCGCGAGCGGGCCTGGGGGCAGTTGATGATCGCCCTCTACCGCAGTGGCGATCCGGCCGCGTCGTTGAACGCCTACCGGGATGCCCGGGCCGTCCTGACCGCCCAGCTCGGCATGGAGCCGGGCCCCGAACTCGTCGACCTGCACCGGGCGGTCCTCGACCGCGCGCCGGAACTGACCGCGCCCCGGACCGGCCTGACCGTCCGGGAATCGGCCGGGGAGGCACGCCCCACCGGCCCCCGGGAACTCCCTGCCGACCTGGTCAGCTTCGTCGGGCGTACCCGCGAGGTGGCGGCGGTGGTCGCGGCCGTGCGGGACGCCGCACCGCCCGCGCCAGCCGCGGTGGTCGTCTGCGGTGCCGGCGGCAGCGGCAAGTCCACCCTCGCGGTACGCGCCGCGCACCTGCTCGCCGCCGACTTCCCCGACGGGCAGGTCTGGATCGACCTCGCCGACCAGCCGACCGTACCCGCCGGTGAGGTGCTGGCCCGCGCGCTGCGCTCGCTCGGGCTGCTCGACGCCGAGATGCCGGTACGGGTCGACGAGCGGGCCGGACGGTACCGCTCGATGGTGGCCTGCCGGCGGGTGCTGGTGGTGGTGGACGGGGTGAGCAGCCCGGCCCAGGTCCGGCCGCTGGTGCCGGCCGCGCCCGGTCCCGGTCTGATCGTGATCGGCCGACGCCGGTTGGCCAGCCTGGACGGGGTACGCCGGGTGCCGGTGAGCGGCCTGTCCGCGACCGACGCCCGGTCGTTGCTGGGTGCGTTGGTCGGGGCCGAGCAGCTCGCCGCCGACCCGGCCGGTGCCGCCGAGCTGATCCGGCTCTGCGACGGTTCGCCCCTGGCCCTGCGGATCGCCGGGGCGCGGCTGGCCGCCCGGCCGGACTGGCCGATCCGGATGTTGGTCGAGCAGCTCACCGACCCGGGGCACCGGCTCGACTCGCTGGTCTACGGCGACCTGTCGGTACGGGACAGCCTGGCCACCGGTTACGAGCTGGTCCGGGCCAGCGACGAGTTGGCGGCCCGGACGTTCCGGCTGCTCGGTGAGTTGCCCGGTCCGACGGCCGGCGCCGAGGAGACGGCGGTCCACCTCGGTGTGTCCCGGCAGCGGGCCTGGCGCGCGTTGGAGGAACTGGTCGACGTGCACCTGGCCGATCCGGTCGGCCCCGGCCACTACCGGTTGCCCGAGCTGGCCCGGGAGTACGCCGGGGAGATGGCGGCCCGCCCGGTGGGCCGCTCCCGGCGATCGCTCAGCCCCTGCTGACGCGGCGTCGAGCCGGGCTGTTGCACCACTTCTGAGCCGAACGGGGGGTCAGCCGGCGTCGCCGCGCACGATCGACACGGCGACCCGGCAGAACTCGCCCATGTCCGGCTGCCAGCTGGCGGCGATGTCCGGGTGCAGGCCGTGCCGGGTCTCGTCGAGCAGTCGCCGGCAGACCTCCTCCACCGGCTCACCCGCGTAGTCCGCGCGGATCCGTTCGGTGGCCGCCCTGAGCGCCGAGGTCAGCTGCTCCTCCAGCGGGCCACGCAGCTTCTGCTGCATCGGGGTGAGCCCGTTCGGGTCGAGCGTGACATGTGGTTCCGACATCGGCGCTCCCTTCGTCGGCGTCCGCGGTACCCCACCGCGGCCGTCGGTCAAACCACGTTGGGTATGGCGGTGACGCGTACCGCGTAGGACATCTCCTCCGCCGGCTCCTCCCGGTAGGTCAACCGCCGGATCTGCCGGTCGTCCTGGTAGAGCGCGACATCCACGAGCACCCCCAGGTGGGCCAGGCCGATGTTGGCGACCCGCTTCTTGTCCTGGAGTACGGCGCAGACCCCACCGAGCAGGGTGGTGGCGTCCGAGGTGCGGTGCCCGGGCGGGCAACGCAGAGTCAGGTCCACTTCGACCGGACCGGTGAGCGGGGTCCAACCGGTACGCTGCGCGGCGGCGCAGGCCGCCTCCAGCAGCGCCCGGACCCGGGTCGCCTGCCGGTGCCCGGCAGCGAAGATCGACAGGGCCTCGGTCTTGACCGGGGGCAGGCCATTGACCTCGAACGACAGGGTGAGGGCGCGGGTGTCCTGCACGGCGGCACCTCCTCGTTGAAGACGATCCTGCCCAACCCGAACCACCGGGAGCTGCGGAATCCGTAAAGACGGACCGATCGGGTGGGCACTGAGTCGGTTTCAGGCGAATCGACGACGACGGCGACACGCTGGCGGTTGGCACCCGAAACGGTAGTCGACCAGGGACGCTTCGGGTAGGGCGTCCCAGGGTCGGCCCGCCGGTGAGCTGGGCGCCGGTCGGCCCCGGGCGGGGCGGCTGCCGCGCCCGGGGCGGTCGACACGGACGACGGTCGGGGTTACCGGCGACCGCGCTTGATCTCGTGGAACGCCGGCAGCTTCACCAGCGGCAGCATGGCGTCCCAGACGGCCACCGCGTCGGCGGTGGCGGGCACCTCGGTCAGGATCGGGCCGTGGATGCCCCGCTCGGCACCGGGCACCATCAGCACCGGGGAACCGATGTCCGGGCCGGCCGAGGAGTACGCCAGAGCGTGCGACTCGGCGACCGCCGCGTCCCACCGCTCGTCGTCCAGCGCCTCGGCGGACTTCTCCAGCCCGGCCGCCTCGACGGCGGCGGCCACGATACCGGCCGACAGCGGGTTGCCCGCGTCGTGGCTACGGGCGCCCAACTCGGCGTAGAACCGGCCGGCGTCGTCGCCCCGGCCCTCCGCCCGCAGCGCCTCGATCAGGCGCAGCGACCGGTTGGACGCGGTCATCGACTCCTGCATGATCGGGTCGATCCGACCGCCGTTGAGGATGGTCAGGCTGAACGCGCGCCACTCGATGGTCAGCGAGCGGGCTTCGGCTACCGAGACCAGCCAGCGGGACGTCCGCCACGTGAACGGGCAGACCGGGTCGAGGAAGAAGGTGGCATCCATCCATCGAGCCTAATCGCCCGTGGATCTCCGGTCGACCGGACGCGCTGTCCGTTCCCGGCTGGTGTCCCATCTTCGTCACGGGAGGTTTCGCGCTCCGCCGAGCCCTCGCCGACTGAGCCGGCTACCGCCCCCAGTCGAACCGCAGCGGTTGCCCCATGAACCGGCCGTACGGCGTGAAGGTCTCCTCGATCCGGGCCCGCAGTGCCGGGTCGACCGGTGCCAACGGGTACACCGCCACGGTGATCCGGGACGTGCCGATGGTGCGTTTCCAGGTGCCGACCACCCGACCGTCCCGGACGATCGTGGACTGGAAGATACCGTTGCCACCCGGGATGATCGCCTGCTTGTGCGCCGGGTCGAGCATCAGCGAACGGTCCTTGAAGCCCAACAGGTACTCGTCGAAGCCGGGCAGGGCGCGCAGGTCGTCCACCGGGGTACGCGGTGCGTCCAGCAGTGCCGGGTCGACGACCATCTCCACGTCGTCCACCCGTACCGTGGTCAGCCTGTCCCCGGCGGCGGCGATGCCGCGTTTCGCGTCGGCGGCGGTCAGTCCGGTCCAGCCGGCGAAGTCCTGCCGGGTGGTCGGGCCGTGGCTGCGGAAGTAGCGGACGGCGATGGTGGCCAGCGCCTCGTCCCGGTCCGGTCGGTGCGGATCGGGCACCCACTCGTCGAGCAGGACGAAGGTCTGTTCCTTGCCGACGTTCGGCGCGACGCAGGTGACCCCGCGCTGGCTGGCGTACCAGAGCAGGTGGTAACCGCGCTGCCCGGCGTTGTCGATGCCCGCCTCGGTGAGCTTCGCCAGGCATTCCGAGCGGGTCAGCCGGCCACCCCCGGCCAGCGTGGCGCCCAGCACCTCGACCGCCCGTTCGGCGTCGGCGTCGGTGAGCCCGATCGTCGCCCGGCGGGCCGCCGCCCCGGCCAGGGCGCGCACCCCCATCACGTCGAGCATCCAGTGCGCGTCGCGGGGCGGCACCAGGTGCACCGTGCCCCGCATCGGCCAGGTCCGGATGGCCTCGCGCCGTTCCAGTGCGTCGTTGACGTCGGCCAGGGTGTGGCCGGGCAGCCGGGCGCCGAGCGACCAGTGGGCGCTGGCCGCGTCCTGGGCCTGCATCGCGCCGAACCACTCCACCACGCCGGCCACCCCGGTTGGCTGGGCCCCCGGATGGGGGCGCAGCAGCAGGCTGGTCATCCGCAGGGTGAGCGCCTCGGCTCCGGTGAGCTGCACGTCGTCAACGTCCTTCCGTCGGAACCGGCCCAGCATAGGGTCGCCGACCGACACTCAGTCGGTGCGCAGCCCGTCGGCGCGCAGCAGCCGCCACAGCGCGGGCAGGCCCAGCCCGACCACCAGTAGGACCACGGCGGCGGCGAGCGCGGTGGTGAGGCCGACCACCGACCAGTTGACCGCGATCGGCGCGGTGACCATGCGCAGCAGCACGGCCCCCAGGGCGATCCCGGAGGCCGCCGCCAGGGTCAGACCGATGACCAGCGGGACGGCCACCTGCCAGAATACCGACCAGGCCAGCGTGGCCCGCCGGGTGCCGACCGCCACCAGCATCGCCAGCAGCCGTCGTCGTTCCCGGAGCTGTTCCAGCAGGCCGACCAGCATGCTGGCGCCGATCAGCAGCAGGGTCAGGGTGGCGCCGATGTAGAGACCGCGTCGGATGTTGGTGAACCGGTTGGTCTCGGTGGTGGCTGACATCGAGGTGACCGAGGCGAACGGGTCGATCGACGCGCCGGTGTTGCGCAGGTGCTCCAGGGCGTCCGGGTCGGCCGGGTCGAAGGTGGCGAAGAAGTGGACGGCCAGCGGACCGAATGCGCTGACCGGCACCGTCCCGGGGGTGGCCAGGATGACCGCGTTGCGGTCGCCGAAGGGGCCCTGGCGGGACGGCACCGTCCGTACCGTTTCGGGCAGGCGCCACCGGGCACCGGCCGACTGTGGGCTTCCGTCGCGGATCTGCAACCGGGTGCCGGGTACGAACGCGTCGACCGGTGCGGCGTCCGAGGGGTTCTGGACCAGGAAGGTGTCCCCGTCCCTGCACGAGTCCAGCCGCGCGTACTCGGCCAGTGCCGCACAGTCCCCGATGCGCAGCTCGATGAAGGGCTGAGGGTCGGCTTGCGCCGGCCGGTCGGGGGTGGCGACCGCCCACAGCGTTGCGAAGCTGTGCCGTACGCCGGGGGTGGTGCGCAGCCGGTCCAGTGCTGCCGGGGCGTCGACGCCCGGCCCGAGCTGTACCGCGGCCTGGGCCCGGGTGGTGTCCTGGCCCGTCCTGGTGGTGGCCTCGTCCTCGACAGTGGCGAAGAGCATCTGCAGGGCGATGGTGCCGGCCACGGCCACCGCGATGCCGTTGACCAGTCGGGCCGAGGTGGCGCTGTCGAGCTGCAACCGGCGGGTGGCGAGCTGCCAGCCGACCGGGCCGCCGCGCATCCGGCGTACCGTCAGATCCATTAGCCAGGGCAGCAGCGTCACCGACCCGATCAGCAGCAGGGTCACCCCAGCCGCGATCTGGTAGTCGGCGCGGTCTCCGCCCCGGATGCCGCCGATCAGCGGGTAGAGCAGGGCGAGACCGGCCACCGGCAGGATCAGCCGCCACCACAGCCGGCGCCGGGGCGCCCCGGCCCGCCGGGTGACGCCGAGCGGCTCGATGAGCACACCGCGCAACGCGATCAGGCCCACCAGCACCGCGACGGTCGGTACCACCAGCACGATCGCGGCCACCAGTGCCGGCGCGGGTCGCACGTCGTCGGCGTACACACTGATGTCCCAGAGGCTGACCAGCGGCACCACCTGGCGGCCGAGGGCGAAGAGCGCGGCGCCGACCGCGACCCCGAGCAACGCGCCGGCCGCCGCCTCACCGGCGGCGATCCGGCGGGTCATCGCGGTATCGGCGCCGACCAGCCGCAGGGCGGCCAGGCGGCGGTCCCGGCGTTCGCCGCCGAAGCGCACGGCGGTGCCCAGGAAGACCGCGATGGGCAGCAGCAGTACGACGAAGATGACCACGACGAGCAGGATCAGGACCGGACCGAGCCCTTCGCCGGGCAGCCCGCCGCCGAACGCGTCGAGCCGCACGGCCCGGTCGGCGGAGAGTGAGTCGGTGCCGCGGTAGAAGGCGAGTTCGTGCGGGCCGGCGAGGCCCTGCGCGCCGATCGTGCCGGTGACCGTGGCGCCGCCGAGCCGGGGTGCGAACAGGTGTCCGTCGGGGGAGTCGAGCACCTTTTTCAGTGCCGGGGAGACGACCACCTCGCCGGCCCGGGGCAGGGCGGCCAGGCCCGGTGGGACGGGTGCCTGCGGACCTTCGGGGCGCAGGATCCGACCGCGTACGGGTTGACCCCGGAATTCGGTTTCCACCGGTGCGACGAGCAGGGTGTTGGCGGCGGCCGGGATGGGTTCGCCCAGGCGGAGGTCGTCGCGGGCGTCACCCCGGGCCTGCCGGGCGTCGAGTGCGCCGGGTACGGCGGCGGCCAGCAGCAGCAGGGCCACGCCGATGCCCACGCCGAGGGCGGTGGGCACCGCCCGGGTCCAGCCGTCCCGACCGCCGGTGACGGCCATCCGGGCGCCCATGATCAGGTCCCTCATGCCGCACGCGCCAGGTCCCGGGTACGTCCGTCGCGGACCACCACCTCGCGGTCGGCGTACGCGGCGACCCGTGCCTCGTGGGTCACCAGTACCACCGCGGCCTTCGTGTCCCGGGCGGCCCCGGTGAGCAGCCGCATCACCCGTTCGCCGTTGAGCGAGTCCAGCGCGCCGGTCGGTTCGTCGGCGAAGATGACCCGGGGTGCGGTGGCCAGGGCGCGGGCCATGGCGACCCGTTGCCCCTGCCCGCCGGAGATCTCCCCGGGGCGCTTGCCGGCCAGGTCGGTCACCTCCAGCCGGTCCAGCCAGTCCCGCGCGCGGCGTTCGGCCTCCCGGCGCCGGACCCGCTCCAGGCGCAGCGGCAGGGCGACGTTCTCCAGGCAGGTGAGTTCCGGGACGAGCTGGCCGAACTGGAAGACGAAGCCGAACTGGCTCCGGCGCAGTGCGCTGCGCTCCCGGTCGGACATCGCCACCATGTCCCGGTCCTGGTACGCCACCCGGCCGGAGTCCGGGGCCACGATGCCGGCGAGGCAGTGCAACAGGGTGGACTTGCCGGAGCCGGACGGACCCATGATCGAGACGATCTCGCCGGCCGCGATGCGGAACGACGCGCCGGCCAGCGCCGGTGTCGGGCCGAACGACTTGTGCAGGTCGTCGGCGACGAGGAGGGGCCCGGTCATGCCGTCACCGCCCGGCGGAGGTCGTCGAGGCGGGCGGCGGTCAGCTCCAGCCAGCGCAGGTCGGCCTCCAGGTGGAACAGCGCGTGGTCGCAGACGAGCTGGTCGGCGAGGTCGCCGTCGCTCTTGCGGCGGGTCAGCTCCCGCATCAGCCGCAGGTGCTCGGCGCGTTGGGTGTCCAGCAGGTCGCTGGCGGGTCGACCGGTGACCAGGGCCAGTACCACCTTGGTGTAGAGGGTGGACTGGAGGTAGGGGTCGGGCTTCTCCGGGCTGGCCAGCCAGCGCTGCACGTCGGTCACCCCGGCGTGGGTGACGGCGTACCGTTTGCGTTCCGGGCCCTCGCCCGGTTCGATGCCGTCCACCTCGACCAGCCCGTTCCTCAGCAGGCGGGACAGGGTGGCGTAGACCTGCCCGTAGTGCAGCGGCCGGTCCCGGCCGAACCGGTCGTCGTAGGCGCGTTTGAGGTCGTAGCCGTGTCGGGGGCCGGCTTCCAGTAGTCCGAGGAATGTCTGTCCGATTGACATGCCAGAGACTATACACACCGCGTATACACCTGGTGGATACCCAGGTCGGGGCGCTTTGGGGGTGGGACCGGGTGCTGCCCCGGGCGCTGACTAGGGTGGTGGCGTGCTCCGTCAGGTGACCGGGATCCGGTACGTCACTCCGCTACGCGAGGGCGGCTCGCTGCCCGGCGTGGTGGAGGCCGACGACCTCGGTACCTACGTGGCGAAGTTCTCCGGCGCCGGGCAGGGGCCCAAGGCACTGGTCGCCGAGGTGATCTGCGGCGAGCTGGCCCGCCGGCTCGGCCTGGCCGTGCCCCGGCTGGTGGTGCTCGACATCGACCCGGTGATCGGGCGGGCCGAGCCGGACCAGGAGGTGCAGGAACTGCTGCGCAACAGCGGCGGGCCCAACCTCGGCATGGACTTCCTGCCCGGCGCGCTCGGCTACGACCCGCTGGCCCACCCGGTCGACGCCGACCTCGCCTCCCGGCTGCTCTGGTTCGACGCGTACGTGGAGAACGTCGACCGGAGCTGGCGCAACCCCAACCTGCTGGTCTGGCACCGGCAGGTGTGGCTGATCGACCACGGGGCCTGCCTCTACTTCCACCACAACTGGCCGCGCGCGGCAGCGGCGGTGCACCGGGCGTACCGGGCCGACGACCACGTCCTCGCCCCGTACGCCACCCGGCTGGCCGAGGCCGACGCCGACCTCGCGCCCCGGGTCACCCCCGCCCTGCTGACCGAGGTGCTGGCGCTGGTCCCGGACACCTGGCTGGTCGGCGCCGACTTCGACCGCGCCGACGCCGCCCGCGCCGCGTACCTGGTGCACCTGTCCAACCGCGCCACCCGCAGCGCCGTGTGGCTGCCGCAGGGGAGGGCCGCGTGAGACAACCCTTCGAGTACGCGCTGATCCGGGTGGTACCCCGGATCGAACGCGGTGAGCAGATCAACGTCGGCGTGATCCTCTACTGCCAGCAGCGTGACTACCTCGCGGCGCGTACCCATCTGGACGCCGACCGGCTCCGGGCGCTCGCACCCGACGTGGACCTCGACGCGGTCGCCGCCGTGCTGCGGTCCTGGGATCTGACCTGTGCCGGCGGTGCGGACGGCGGCCCGGCCGCGACGATGCGACCCGGTGAGCGGTTCCACTGGCTGACCGCACCGCGCAGCACGGTGATCCAGGCCGGCCCGGTGCACACCGGCCTCACCGCCGACCCGGCCGCCGACCTCGACCGTCTGATGGATCTTCTGGTCCACTGAGCCCACGCCGGGCACCACCCCGCATCTAGCGACTGCGGGCCATGGCGGGGGTCGGAGCGGCGACGAAGTCCATGATCTCGCGGTTCACCTCGTCGGCATTCGTCCAGGCGATGGCGTGCGGGGCGCCCTTGAGGGTCACCAGCCGGCTGCCCGGCAGCATCGGTTGCAGCCGCTGCCCGGTCACCGGGTGGGGCAGGACCCGGTCGGCGTCGCCCTGGATGATCAGCACCGGGACGTCGATCCGGGAGATGTCGTCGCGGAAGTCGGTCAGCCAGGCTTCCACGCAGGCCAGGGTGGCGATCGCGGACGCCTGCGCGCCCACGTTCCAGTGCGCCCGGTACGCCTCCTCGCTGACCTGCCGGCCCCGGGTCTGGTCGTAGTTGAAGAAGTTGTCGCAGAAGCTGGTCAGGTAGGCGAACCGGTCGTCACGGATGGCCTGCATGAAGCCGTCGAAGAGGCTCCGCTCGACCCCCTGCGGGTTGTCGGCGGTCTTCAGCAGGTACGGCGGGATCGGACTGAGCAGCACCGCCCGGCTGACCCGGTCCGAGCCGTACCGGCCCAGGTAGCGGGTCACCTCACCGGTGCCCATCGAGTGGCCGACCAGCACCGCGTCGCGCAGGTTCAGCTCGTTCAGGATGGTGTCCAGGTCGGCCGCGAAGGTGTCGTAGTCGTAGCCGAACGCCGGTTGGCTGGAGTTGCCGAAGCCGCGCCGGTCGTAGGCGATGGTCCGGTAGCCGGCCGGGAGCAGCGCGGCGACCTGCTTCTCCCAGGAGGCCGTGCTGAGCGGGAAGCCGTGGATGAGCACCACGGGCTGACCGGAGCCATGGTCCTCGTAGTAGATGTCGATGGGCGCCGAGTTCTCGACGCCGACGGTGATGAAGGGCATGGGGCGGCATCCCCGCTGTGCCGGCCGCTATTCAGAGACGTTGGTACATGATGTGCAGCCCCACATAGCCCTTCGTGGGGTGCAGGAACGCCTCCGGCAGGGTGGTCATGATCTCGAAGCCGAGCGACTGCCAGAGCGCCACCGCCCGGGTGTTGGTCTCCACCACCGCGTTGAACTGCATGAACCGGTAGCCCTCGGCGCGGGCCCAGTCGAGCGCGTACTCGCCCAGCGCCCGCCCCACCCCGCGCCCGCCGTGACCCGGCGCGACCATGAAACTCGCGCTCGCCACGTGCGACGCCGGACCCATGTGGTTGCGGTTCATCTTGGCGCTGCCCAGCACGGTGCCGTCCGGGTCGACGGCGACCACCGTACGGTTCGGCGGGGGGAGCATCCAGATCTCCCGGGCGAACTCCTCGGAGATGTCGCGCGGCAGCGTGTAGGTCTCCCCGGCGGCTACGATCTGCCGCAGGAACGGCCAGATCGCCGGCCAGTCCTCGTCGGTGGCGGTCCTGATCAGCATGTCGAAAGCCTTGTTCGCGGTCCGGTCCGCTGGCAAGTGATTTCGCCCGCTCCGCCGGCCACCGGCTGTCGGTGTTTGACGACGCAAGTAACGGGTAGAGCCGGGAGCTGGCACAAAAAGGACGAGAGGAGCCCCCCATGGAGGGTCGTACCAAGGTTGCGGTGATCTACTACAGCGCCACCGGCATCACGTACCAGATGGCGCAGGCGGCCTGCACGGCAGCCGAGGAAGCCGGTGCGGAGGTACGCCTGCGCAAGGTGCGGGAGCTGGCGCCGGAGGAGGCGATCCGGTCGAACTCCGGCTGGCACGCCCACCGCATGGAGACCCAGGACGTCACGGAGGCCCAGCCGGACGACCTCTCCTGGGCCGACGTGGTGATCATGGGCACGCCCACCCGGTACGGGGTGATGGCCGCCCAGCTCAAGCAGTTCATCGACGCGACCGGGCCGCTCTGGGCGCAGGGCGCGCTGGCCAACAAGGTCTACGCCGGCTTCTGCTCGGCGGCCACCTCGCACGGCGGCCACGAGGCGACCCTGCTGTCGATGTTCCACGTGTTCTACCACTGGGGCGGCGTGGTGGTCGCCCCCGGCTACACCGACGCCAGCCAGTTCATCGGCGGCAACCCGTACGGCGCCTCACACACCAGCAACAACGGCGAGACCGCACCGGACGACATCGCCTTCACCGCGACCGCGCTGACCGCCCGGCGTGCGGTGCAGATGGGTACCGCCCTGCGCAAGGGGCTGAGCAACGGCTGACCGAGGTGTTAAGAAGGGCCCCTTCCTCTACCGAAAGCGTTAAGCGGGGGCCCTTCCTTACACCTTCAGCGGTGGGCGTGTGACGCCGGCACGGCGGGCAGCAGGTGGGTGATCAGGTCGGCGAGGATGCGCATCCCGTCGTAGCTGAGCACCGACTCGGGGTGGAACTGCACCCCGGCGAAACCCGACCCGCGCAGCGCGTGCACCGCCCCGTCGGCGGCGTCCCGCGCCACGTCCACCGGCCCGTACCCGGTTTCCACCCGGTCGGCGTCGGCCACGGCGGTGAAGGTGGAGTAGAAGCCGACCCGGCGGACCGCGCCGAACAGGTCGATCTCGCGTTGCAACCCCTGATAGGGGGCACTCCGCCGGTGCAGGGGCAGCCCCAGCAGCCCGGAGAGCAGCTGGTGGCCCAGGCAGACGGCGAGCACCGGCCGGCCACCAGCGAGCTGCTCGGCGAGTACCTGCCGCATCGCGGCCATCTTCGGCTCGTCGATCCGGCGCGGGTCGCCGGGGCCGGGCCCGACCAGCACCAGGTCGTACCCGTCGACCGGGCCGGCCTGGTGCCAGTTGTGCAGGGTCACCTCCAGCCCGAGTGCCCGCAGCTGATGGGCGAGCATCCCGGTGAAGGTGTCCTCCCCGTCGACGATGAGCGTCCGGCGGCCGGCGAGGGCGGGCAGCACGGTCGCGCCGGGTACCCGCTGCTCCAGCCAGAACCGGGCCAGCCGGTCGTTACGGGCGGCGAGGGCGTCCCGGACGGCGGGGTCGTCGGCCAGCCGGATCACCGGCTCCCCGGCGACCACCGGCACGTCGGGGCGCAGCCCCAGCGCGGCCAGTACCCCGGCCGCCTTGGTGTGGGTCTCGGCCACCTCGCCCTCGGCGGTCGAGTGCCGGACCAGGGTGGCCCCGACGGACACCCGGAGTTCCCCGTCCGGGGTGATCTCGGCGGTGCGGATCAGGATCGGGGCGTCCAGGGTCTGCCGGCCGGCCTCGTCCCGGCCCAGCATGGCCAGCACCCCGGAGTAGTAGCGCCGCCCGTGGCGCTCGTGCCGGGCGATCACGCGGCAGGCGTTCTCCATCGGGCTGCCGGTGACGGTGGGCGCGAACATGGTCTCCCGCAGCACCTCCCGGACGTCCAGCGAGCCC
This sequence comes from Micromonospora sp. CPCC 206060, assembly GCF_036906895.1. Lineage (NCBI taxonomy): Bacteria > Bacillati > Actinomycetota > Actinomycetes > Micromonosporales > Micromonosporaceae > Micromonospora > Micromonospora sp. CPCC 206060. Next base: position 7,774 of record NZ_JBAKHU010000058.1, on the reverse strand, counting down.
CGCCCGGCCAGGAGGTACTCGGTGTGCGCCAGGTGCGACATCTCCTTCAGGTACGGCCCGACCACCTGGCCGCCGTGGTCGGCGACGGTGGCCATCATCTTCAGCTCCTCGTCGAGCACCATGTACAGCTCGTCGATCTCCTTCGGGTCGGTGAGGAACCGCAGCAGCTCCTCCCGCTCGGCGACCGCCCCGGGGTGCTTGAAGGTGCCGCTGATCGGGTTCATCATCACCAGCCCGTCGGCGACGCTGACGTGCCGCTCCGGGCTGGCGCCGACCAGGATTCGCTCGCCGGTGTACACCAGGAACGTCCAATATGCGCCCCGCTCGGTGACCAGCAGGCGGCGCAGGGCGGCCAGCGCGGCGGCCAGCGGGGCACCCTCGACCGTCGCCCGGTAGGTGCGGTGGATGACGAAGTTGGCGCCCTCGCCCCGGCCGATCTCGTCGGCGAGCACCCGGCCGACCGTGGCGGCGTACTCCTCGTCGGAGATGTCGAACCCGCCGCCGGTGGTCCGTACCGGCTCGTCCGGCAGGGCGGCCAGCGCGTCGGTCAACGGCACCATCCCGTGCCCACCGATCTCCAGGCACTCCAGTGGCGTGCCGTCGTCCACGCAGGCGAACCCGCGCTCGGCTATCTGTCGGTACGGCACCAGGGAGAGGGTCCGGGGTCCCGGCCCACCGGCCGGCAGGGCGATGTCGGCGAGCCGGTCGACGACGCGCACCTCACCGGTGAAGACCTCCAGGTTGATGGCACCCTCGCGGCGGATCAGCGCGAAGGGCCCCGGGTCGTCGCCGGCGGCGACAGCGGTGAGCAGCTGGTGCAGCAGGATCATGGTCTCGTTCCTTGGGCTGGGAGCCGCCGGGCGAGGGCGGAACCCGGGAACGCCGGTGGCCGCCTCGATGGCGGCCGCGTCAGGAGTTATCCGCGCGAATGGTCCGCCGGGTCGGCGGGCCACCAGAGGTTGGGTTGCGCGGGCACGTCGACGAGACTACGCGGCCACGGCGCGGGCCGGAAGCAGATCGGGTGATTCGTCCACCAGATGGACACCCCGTCCCCGACGTGACCGGGCATCAGCTTCGGACCTGCGGGGACTCCGGCCGGTGCGGTGCGCGACGGGCATCGGCGGCCCTCCGGACGGGTACGGTGGCCGGCGATGAACATTCTCGCTCTCGACCTGGGCACCTCGTCGGTACGGGCGCTGCTCCTCGACGCCGACGCGGTGCCGCTGCCCGGTGCGCTGGCCCGACGCCGGCTCACCGTCGCGGTCAGCGACGACGGCGCGGGAACCCTGGACGGGCCGGCCTACCTGGGCGCGCTCGTGGAGTGCCTGGACGAGTTGGCCGCCGCCGGCCGGCTGACCGACGTCGGGCTGGTGGCCACCAGCGCCCAGTGGCACTCGGTGCTGCCGTTGGACCGGGCCGGTCGTCCGTTGGGACCGGTGCTCACCTGGCTGGACACCCGGCCGTACGCGCCCGTCGACGTACCCGGCCCGGTGGACGCGGCGGCCTTCCACCGGCGTACCGGCACCTGGGTGCACCGCTGCTTCTGGAATATCCGGCTGCCCTGGTTGCGCAGCCACGCCGGGACGGCCCCGGCACGGTTCGTCGGGCTGGTCGAGTTCGTGCTGGGTGCCCTGCTGGACGAGGCGCCGATGTCGGTGTCGCAGGCGTCCGGCACCGGACTGCTGGACCTGCGCACCCTCGACTGGGATCCGGAGGCGCTGCGCATCGCCCAGGTCCGCCCGGGGGAGCTGCCGGCGCTGGCGCCGGTTGGCTGGCAGGGCCGGCTGCGGGCCGAGGGTGCCCGGCGCTGGCCGGGGCTGGCCGGGGCGGTGTGGGCCGAGCCGGTCGGGGACGGTGCCGCCTCCAACGTCGGCTCCGGTTGTGTCACCCCGGACCGGACGGCGGTGACCGTCGGTACCTCCGCCGCCGTCCGGCTGGTGCAGCGGATACCGGCCGGGAGTGACCTGCCGGACCTGCCGGAGCGGCTGTGGCGCTACCGGGTCGACCACGACCACGTGGTCACCGGGGCGGCGTACTCCTCCGGTGGGAACCTGTTCACCTGGGCGCGCCGGGAACTGCGGCTGCCGGAGGGGGCGGCGCTGGAGGCGGCGCTGGCCCGTATCCCGCCCGGTGGTGGTGTCCCGGCGGACCCCCGGCTGGGCGGGGACCGGCCACCGGGGGGCGCCCCGGCCGGTTCGGGGGCCCTCGGCGGGATCGGGTTCGGTACCGCGGCGGTGGAGATCGTCGCCGGGTTGATGGACGCGGTCTGTCACCAGGTCGCGGCGGACCTGGTCGAGCTCGAGTCCACCGTTCGGGAGTCCACCGAGGTCACCCTCGGTGGAGGCGCGATAGCCGCCTCGGCGTGGTGGCGGGGGGCGTTCGCCGCAGCGCTGGCCCCCCGGGTGGTCCGCCACGAGCCCAACCCGGAGATCGGTGCGACGGGAGCGGCCCTGGTGGCGCTCGGCCGGATGGGGTAGCCGGCGGATCGGACCCACCGGTCGGCATCAGCCGGACGGACGACGGCCGATCACCGACCACGGCAGTACGTACCCACCCACCGTATCCTTCCTGAACCAGACCTCAGGTGGGCCCGTTGACACCTGTTCACCGGCTGGTTGGATGGACTCCGCTCCCCGGATCGGCCGGGGGGTCTGTAGGAGGCATGTGTGGGGACCGCCCCCGACCCGTCGCACGGTGCGGTGTCGAACCATCGCCGTCGCCGGTTCGATGTCCGGGTGGTGACCCACCGGCGGCGCTCGGCGTTCCGGCTGCGGGACTGGCGGATGCGCAGCAAACTGGCCACGGTACTGGTCATCCCGTCGGTGGCCTTCCTGGTGGTGGCCGCCGTACAGGTGGCCGGCCTGGTCGGACAGACCAATGTGCTCAGCGACTTCGCCAACCAGGTGGCCATCGGCCGGCCGATCACCGGTCTGGTGCACGACCTGCAACAGGAGCGGGAACGGGTCACCGGGGAGTTGGCGTCGCTGCGGATCGCCAGTGGCGGACCGGAACGGGACGTGGCGATCGCCGTGCTGAAGCCGTTCTACGAACGCACCGACGCCTCGGTCCAGCGTTTGCGGCAGGCCGCCACCCCGCTGGCCGACTCCGACGCGTCCTGGCGGGTCGCCTACGCCGACGTGCTCCAGGCGTACGACCAGGTGCGTTACATCCGGGCGGCGGTGCCGGCCGCGGTGCTGAGCACCGACACCATCCTGGCCAACTACCACCGGGCCATCGATCTGCTGCTGAACCTGCTGGCTGAGCCCTCGCCCGGCCAGGGCCGCCCCCAGTTGACCGACGCGGTGCTGCGGTACGTCCAGCTCGCCCGGGTCAAGGAGAACTCGGCCCGGATCCGGGGTGAGCTGTACGACGCGTCCCGCACCGGCCGGTACGGACGGGAGGCGCAGGCCCGGCTGAGTGACCTGCGCGCCCAGCAGCTCACCACGCTCGGGGCGTTCCGGGTGGTGGCGACCGAGGACCAGATCCGCCGGTACGACCAGACGTCGACCGACCCGGGTTTCGTCGCCGCGACCCGGCTGGAGGAGCAGACCATCCCGGCGGCCGACAGCTCGCCGATGGTGCTGCCGGCGCAGCAGTGGTGGTCGGCCAGCCAGCGCCGGCAGGACCTGCTCCGCCAGGTGGAGACGACGGTCCTCGACGACGCGGTGACCGAGGCCGAGGCGGCCAGTGGCGTCCAGCTCCGGCGTACCCTGCTGGTGGCCGGTGGGGTGCTGCTGGTGCTGCTGGTCGCGGTGCTGACCTCGGTGGTCATCGGTCGGTCCATCGCCCGTTCGCTGCGCCTGCTGCGCGGTCAGGCGCTGCGGATCGCGCAGATCGAGCTGCCGGACGCCCTGCACCGGCTGCGCACGGTCAGCGGCGGCGTGCCGGAGATCGACGTGGCCCCGGCGGTGGTGCGGTCCCTCGACGAGCTGGGTGAACTGGCCGAGGCGTTCGTCGCGGTGCACCGCAGCGCGGTCACCGTCGCCGTCGAGCAGGCCGTCATGCGGCGCAACGTCAACGCCATGTTCGTCAACCTGGCCCGTCGTAGCCAGGTGCTGGTGGAGCGGCAGCTCGAACTCCTCGACGAGCTGGAGCGGGAGGAGAGCGACCCGGACCAGCTGGAGAACCTCTTCCGCCTCGACCACCTGGCCGCCCGGATGCGTCGTAACGACGAGAGCCTGCTCGTGCTCGCCGGCTCCGAGTCGACCCGCCGGTGGAACCGGCCGGTGATGCTCTCCGCCGTGCTGCTGGCGGCGAGTGCGGAGATCGAGCAGTACCAGCGGATCCGGCAGGAGATCGCCGATCCGCTGCACGTGGTCGGGCACGTCATCGGTGACCTGGTGCACCTGCTGGCCGAGCTGCTGGAGAACGCCACCGCGTTCTCCCGGCCCGACACCCTGGTCCGGGTTATCGGTCGTGCCGAGGCGGACGGCGCCCTGTTGGAGATCGTCGACGCGGGGCTGGGGATGAGCGAGACCGCGCTGGCGGAGGCGAACGAGACGCTGGCCCAGCCGCCGGCCGCCGACGTGGCGGCCAGTGAGCGGATGGGCCTGTTCGTGGTCAGCCACCTCGCCGCCCGGCACGGTGTCCGGGTCCGGTTGCATGCCGGCCGGGAAGGGCTGGTCGCCGCCGTCCGGCTGCCGGCCGACCTGTTGGCACCGGCTCCGGCCGAGCAGATCGAACTGCCCACCGCGCCCCGGTGGGTGGCGGTCTCCCCGCCCACCGGTCGGGCCCGGCTGCCGTTGGCCGGTGGCCCGGCGGGTCAGCAGGGCCTTCCGGCCGGCCCGTCGAACGGCACCGGCGCACTGCGGGTGGCCCCGATCGTGGGTACCCCGCCGGTCGTGCAGCCGGATGTCCCGGTACCGCCCGGTGCGGTGCCGGCCCCGCGACAGGGCGGCGTGGACGAGACCCGGGAGCTGGAGCTGCCGGTGGCCGGGCGGCGCCCGCCGGGCCGCACCACGACGCCCCGGCGGACCCGGCCGGTGCCGACCCGCGCCGAGGACATTCTCAGCCCGGCCGCCGGTGCTCCGGCGGCTGCCAGGAGCACGTGGTGGTCCCGCCCCGGCCCGTCCGACGGCCCCGCCCCGGCCGGCACCGGGGTGTCCGCCCCGGCGCCGCCGGCGGTACCGGTCACGGGTGGGATGAACCACCGAGGGCTACCCATCCGGGTGCCGATGGCCCAGTTGCCGGCGGTCACCGAGTCGGCCACCCCATCGGTGCCTGTGGCACGTCACGACCCCGATCCCGAGGCCGTCGGCGGCATGCTCTCCCGGTTGTACGGGGGCGTACGCCGCGCGGAGGCCGAGGAGACGACGGAGATATCCATGCCGCCGGCCGGCGGGCGCAGCGAAGGGATGCAACAGTGAAGACGCTCAGTCAAGAGGCACGGGACCTGAGTTGGCTGGTCAGCGCGTTCACCGAGCGGGTGCCCGGGGTGGTGCACGCGATCGTGGTCTCCTCGGACGGACTGCTGGTGGCGATCTCGGACCACCTGCCCCGCGACCACGCCGACAAGCTGGCGGCGGTGACCTCCGGGTTGATGAGCATCACCGCCGGTGCGGCGCAGATGTTCGACGGTGACATCGTCAAGCAGACCGTGGTGGAGATGGGGCGGGGCTACTTCCTGGTGATGCAGATCCGCGACGGTTCGATCCTGGCCACGCTCGCCGGCTCGGACGCCGACATCGGGGTGGTCGGGTACGAGATGGCCCGGCTGGCCAAGCAGGCCGGTGAGATGCTCACCCCGGCGTTGCGCGCGGAGTTGCAGCAGGCGCTGCCGCGCTGAACGGTTGCGGGGGTCGGACCGTGGGTACGGTCCGACCCCCGCGTCCGTCACGGCATCGGGCCGGGCGGCGGCTCAGAGGCCGTTGGCGGCGATCACGTTGCGGTACCAGTGGGCGCTGCGCTTGAGGACCCGGCGCTGGGTGGGGTAGTCGACGTAGATCAGGCCCCAGCGCTGCTCGTAGCCGACCTCCCACTCGAAGTTGTCCATCAGGGACCAGACGTGGTAGCTCTCCAGCGGCACTCCGGCGGCGATGGCCCGGTGCGCGGCGGTGAGGTGGTCGCGGAGGAAGGTGATCCGGCCGGTGTCGTCGACGGTGCCGGTGTCGCTGAGGGTGTCCGGCGTGGGGAGCCCGTTCTCGGTGACGGTGATCGGCACCGGGCCGTAGTCGCGGGTCACCCGGGTGAGGATGTCGTACATGCCGTCCGGGTAGATCTGCTGCCAGGTGGCTTCCGAGGTGGGCCAGCGGCGCTCCGTAGCACCGGTGGCGGTGACGTAGATCGGGGTGTAGTACTGCACGGCGAGCAGGTCGACCGGGGCTGAGATGATCGTCAGATCGCCGTCCCGGATACCGCGGACCATCCGGCTGTCGGCGCCCAGGTCGGCCAGGACGTCGGCGGGGTAGCTGCCGGTGAAGACCGGGTCGAGGTACAGCCGGTTCTCGTAGCCGTCGTAGAGGCGGGCGGCCGCGGCGGCGGCCGGGCTGTCGTCCACCGGGTAGCAGGGGTGCAGGTTCAGCGCCGGACCGATCCGGGTGTCGTCACCGGTGGCCCGCAGGGCCTGCACGGCGAGCCCGTGGGCGAGTAGCAGGTGGTGGGCGACCAGGTACGCGGCGTCCGGGTCCTGGTGGCCGGGGGCGTGGTGGCCGATGAGGTAGCCGTTCTGCACCACGGTCTTCGGCTCGTTGACGGTGAGCCACGTCGGGACGGCGGTGCCCAGCCCCCGGAAGACCGCGTCGGCGTACTCGGCGAAGCGGTAGGCGGTGTCGCGGTTCTCCCAGCCTCCCGCGTCCTGGAGCGCCTGGGGCAGATCCCAGTGGTAGAGGGTGGCCATCGGGGTGATGCCCCGGTCGTGCAGGCCGTCGACCAGCCGGCGGTAGAAGTCCAGCCCGCGCTGGTTGGGGGTGCCACGACCGTCGGCCTGGATACGGGGCCAGGAGATGGAGAACCGGTAGCTGCGCAGCCCCAGCTCCCGCATCAGGTCGAGGTCGGCGAGGTAGCGGTGGTAGTGGTCGGCCGCGACGTCACCGGTGTCACCACCGCGCGTCCGGCCCGGGGTCCGGCTGAAGGTGTCCCAGATCGACTCGCCCCGTCCGTCCTCCTTGGCGGCACCCTCGATCTGGTAGGCCGACGTGGCCGCGCCCCAGCCGAAGTTCTCGGGGAAGCGCAGACCGAGGGTCCCCTCCGCGTCGGTGCGGCGTTCCGGGCCGTTGTCGTCGCCCGATCCGGCGGCGGGGTCGCCGGTACCACGCGTGGGGGCGGCGTCACCGGTGGTGAGCAGGGCGGCGCCGGTGGGGACGGTGGCACTGACGACAGCCCGGGTCACGCTGGCCACGGTGGTGGCGCTGGCGGAGCGTGCGGCGTGGCGGAGCAGATGCCGCCGGGTGAGTACGGACATGGGATCTCCTCAGGGTGGGGTGCCCACCGCGACCGACGGGAGCGCTCCCATGATACGGCAGGGGTGGCCACGGTCGATCGAGGTCGGAAGGGTCTGCGGCGATGATGGCGATGTCGGCCCACCGGTGGGTCCACGGGGGGGGGGGGGGCGAACGGTGCGGCGGACGGCCGGTGGTGCGGTGCGCCGGACGGCCGGTCGTGCGGTGCGCCGGATGGCCGGGTGGTGCGGTGCGCCGGACGGCTGCGGATAGCGCAACGAGGCCGATCGGGCGCCAGTCCCGTCGGCCTCTTTTCCCATCGTCATCGGGGGTTTAGAGCCCGCGCAAATAGGTCGGTGAGGATCGGGTGGGTAGGAGACGGGCACAGGCGTCAGTGA
>NZ_JBAKHU010000057.1:0-34162 GCF_036906895.1 Micromonospora sp. CPCC 206060 | reverse complement strand
GGCGTCACCGGCCAGGCGCTGAACAACCTCCGTGGCCGGTTCGCGGCATGGCGCCGCGAGCTAATCGACGAGGAAGATCCCGCCCGACCTGACGGCTCCGTCGGCTGATCGCGTGGTGCTCCGCCGGTGCTCGGACGTTGGGCACCCCATCAGCACGGGCGCGACGGTTTTGCTTCCGCGCTGCGTCGCCAGAGGCTGCATCGATCGCTCGGCAGCGGTGCGGCCTGGCTGTGCGCGCCGACGAAGTTGCCGGAGGATGCCAGGCCGCACCCACTCTTGCGGCGACTATCTGGACCGGGCCGCGGTACCTAGGACGGTGTCTAGTTGCCGCCGCGGTTCAGCCAGGCGCGGACCGCGCCGCCGTCGTAGACGACCAGATAGTCGGCTTTGCCGTCACCGCTGATATCGGCGAACTGGATGTACCTGCGGGAATAGTTGGACGCGTAGGCCCAGTTGTAGCGGGCCTCGAAGCTACCGTTGCCCCCGCCACCACGGTTGAGGAAGGCGTGCACCGAGCCGTCGTAGCCTACCTGCAGGTAGTCGGCTCGGCCATCGCCGTCGCCGTCGGCGAACCGAACGGCTTCCAGCGATGAGCCCTGGGTGCCGCCGGCCCAGTTGAGCCACAGCCGCCACTCTTGGGGCACTGGCTCGGTGGAGGTCCACAGGTTGACGTACGCGTGGACCGCGCCCTCCGCGCTGACCCGCAGGATGTCGTCGCGCCTGTCCCCGGTGACGTCCGCGAAGCGGAGGTTGTTCCGGTTGAACGACTCCTCGCTGAAGACGATCCCCGCGTGGACGAACTTGAGCTGGCTACCCGACCCGGGGAAGTTGAGAAAGGCCCGCACCTTGCTGTCGGAACTGACCGCGAGGTAGTCGTCGCGTCCGTCCCCGTTGATGTCAGCGAACCGCACCTCTTCCCCAAGGACGTCGATCGTTCCGGCTCCCGGGGCGTACACGCCCACGTCCACCCAGTCGGGTTGCCCGGGTGTACCGACGGTGTTCACCGATGCGCGGAACCTGCCGTCCTGACCGACCTGAAGGTAGTCGGCCCGCTGGTCGCCATTGAGCTCGGTGATGATCGTGCGGCCTATGTTGACACCGTATCCGGGGGCGATCACGCCCAGCGCGTGCCATCCCTCGCCGAGAACGGTGTCGCAGACGGTGGGGGCGTTCTCGGCCAGCGGGGTCTGAAGCCAGCCCTTGGCGTTCGCCTCGAGTACGGCACCGTACCAGGCGTCGGCCATCTTGGCGTAGCCCGCGTCCGTCGGGTGTGCGTCGTTCTGCAGTCCGTCGCTGACCAGCACCCGACTCATGTCCACCAGAAGGACGTGCTTGCCCTCGCGCTGCAGGTCGTCTACCACACCGGGCAGCGCCGCGTTGTATGCGTCGATGCGCGGCTGCAGCCCGGCCTTGCCGGTCGGGATGAGCTTGGCGGCCAGCACCGTGGCACGTGGTGAGTCCGCCAGCGCCTGGTTGATCAGATTCTTGAGCCGGGTAGGCGCGGACGACAGGTAGTAGTCCTGATTCATGTCGTTGGTGCCGGCGTGCAGGGTGATCACGTTCGGCTGATACCGCGGCACGCTACAATCGGCGAAGGCTGCGATCTCGTCGATCCGGTCGCCCGGGTGGCCCTCGTTGTCGCGGTCACTCATCGAGCCGGCCTGCACCGACCCGACGAAGTCAACGCCCTGCGCGCTGTCCTTCAGGTAGCCGTACAACTCGTCGCGGTAGCCGTTCCCGTCGGAACTCTCCACACCATAGGTGATCGAGTCTCCGAGTGGCATCACCCGCAGCGTGACCGGAATCTGGCGCATCTGGTCCTGGGACGCGTCCAGCGTCAGGGTGACCGACTCCTCCTCCGCAGCCACGGAGAACGTCCCGACGGAGCTGGTCGGCACGGCGAGCAGCGGCTCCGCCGGCGGTGTCAGGCTCAGTAACGGAGCTACCACGATGGACATGATCAAGGCCGCGCGGCCGGTGGTTCTTCGCGTATTCACGTTTACCTCCGCTTTCGGGGAGTTAGTGTCGCCAGCCTAGATAAGAACGGCGTGAATCACCATGAACACTTGCGGGTGGCCGGCCCGCTCGCCGAGGCCCATGAGCAGGTTGCGGGCCTGCCGAGGGTGAGCGCGACCAGCGAGGCCGTCGATTGTGCCGGCCAGCGGAACCGACCGGGTGCGTGCATTCATCGGCGGGGTGACCAAGCCGGTCAGAAGAGGGTCAGCGGTTCGACCGGTACCGGCTGGGGCAGTGGCGCAAGGCCGGGAACCCGCGCCCGTACCTCGTCGTGGAACCGGCGGGCGAGCGCCGGCGCGTCGGCGTTGTCCGGCGTGTGGATGAACACGGTCGGCGAGCGGCCCTCGCGCAGCCACCCGGCGGTGACGTCGACCCAGTGCTGCCAGCCCTCGACCGTCCGCGCGGTGTCGTCGCGACCGAGGTACCGGACGATCGGCCGGTCGGTCAGCGCGTGCGACCGGAGCGGCATGCGGGGCTTTTTGGTCCACGCCTCCCGTTCCGCGTCGCTGGTCGGCGGGCTCTGGAAGAACGCGGTGGTGTCGAAGGGGACCCACTCGGCTGCGGCGGCGGTGAGTACCCCTTCCAGGAGCCGCGCCGAGCGGGGGTCGTCGAAGAACGCCGGATGACGGACCTCCACGGCGTACCGGTGGGAGTCGGAAAGCCGGCGCAGGAAGCGGGCGAGGACGGGGACATCGCCGGGCGCGAAGGAGCCCGGCAACTGGACCCAGAGGGCCTCGGCCCGTGGGCCGAGCGGCTCGATCGCCGCCAGGAATTCTCGCAGTGGCTCGTCGATCTCGGTGAGCCGGCGTTCGTGGGTGATGAGCTTCGGCAGCTTGACCACGAACCGGAAGTCGGGGTCGGTCTGCTGCGCCCACGAGGCCACGGTGTCCCTGGCCGGGGTCGCGTAGAACGTGGTGTTCCCCTCGACCGCGTTGCACCAGCCGGCGTAGTGGCGCAGGCGTTCGTGGGACGGAAGCGGATGCGGCAGGAAACGCCCCTGCCACGACCTGTGGGTCCACATCGCGCATCCCACGTGAAGACGCATGGCTCCGACCCCTCCCACCGATGATCCGCGCCCGGAGCGGCGCCGACCCGCCCACCGCCGCCGAGCCCGTGACCCGGTTCGAGCCGCCGGGCCGTCGACCGCGCCGGAGGTACGGTATCCGGCAGGGACCGGTCCCCGCCCGTTGCCTCAGCGCCGGCTCACCACGACGAGCCGCCGCCCCCACTGTCGCCGTACCCGCCCCCGCCACCACTGTCGCCGTACCCGCCCCCGGGTCCGCCCGTGCCGTCGGTCTCGTTGGTCCAGGGCCGGTCGGCGTCCCACTTGTTGACCTTCGTCCGCCAGAAGTGGTCGCCGGTGCCACGCTGGCGGACCCCGGAACGCCGCCGCCGGTCCCGGTTGAGCTGCCGGAGGGCCTCCCGGGCCCGTTCCCGGTCGGACCGGCCGGTGGAGCGTTGCCGGTGGACCGCCCGTAGCGCCGCGATGGTCAGCAGGATCGCCGTGGCGACGGTCACCGCCGTCTGAGTCCCCGTCATGCTTCCCGACGGTAGGTGGAGGCGTCCGCGAGCGAGGTGTCGTGACCGCCCGGCCGGTCCGGAAAGGGCAATGCGCGGCATCGGTCAATCCGGCGGTACGACGGTACGGCGGCGCCCGAGATACCGCAGCTACGGATCCGTGGGGGAACAGCATCCGCCCTGACCCGGTCCCGCCGCCGGCTGGCACGCACAGTCCATTGTGGGCGACGGCCGGCACCCGTTGGCCGATGCCGGCCGGGGTGGCCCCGTGGCGCCGGATCGGCGGGCGGATGGTGCCGGGTCGGCGGGCGGATGGTGCCTGGTCAGTGGGTGGATGGTGCCTGGTCAGCGGCCCGGTGGCACCGGTGGGGCCGGCGACTCGTCCACCCGGTGCCAGGGCGGGCTGCTCCGGAGCCCGTCGTACCGGTCCTGGATGGGGAACCGCGCGGGCGGGGGTGGGCGGTCGCCCCGGTGGTCGTCACGGTGCTGGTCGGAGAAGGGCATCCCATGACGGTGTCAAATCAATTTACCTATGTAACGACATAAATATAAAATTGCCGGGTTGCCCGGCGGGTGGCGCGTGCTGGCGGTCACCCAGACCGACATCAAGCGGCCCGGTCAGGCGGCCGGCAACCGGACCACGAACCGGCAGCCGTCGCCGGTGTTCTGGACATCGACCCGGCCACCGTGCGCCTCCACCAGACCCCGGACGATGGCCAGGCCGAGCCCACCCGAGCCGCCTCCGGAGCCGCCACCCCGCCTGGGGGTACGCGCCGGCTCCCCCCGGAACGCCACGTCGAACAGCCGGGGCAGGTCCGTCTCCGGGATCCCGCCGCAGGTGTCGGCGACCGAGAACCAGGCCCCGTCGCGTTCCTGGCCCGCGTCGACCCGTACCGTGCCGTCCTCCGGTGTGTAGCGCACCGCGTTGAGCAGCAGATTGGCCACCACCCGGGCCAGCTCCGGCTCGCTGGCGGTGACCACCGGCCAGCCCGACTCGGCGGCGACCAGCCGGATCCGTCGCGCGGCGGCCAGCGGCGCGGTACCGGCCAGCGCGTCGGAGACCACGTCGCCGAGCGGCACCCGGGACAGCGACAGTCGCAGCGCCCCGGCGTTGATCCGGGACAGCTCGAACAGGTCGTCGACGAGCCGGGTCATCCGGTCGGTCTCCACCCGGATCCGCCGGTGGTACTCGTCGACCGTCTCCGGGTCGCGGACCACCCGGTCCTCCAGCGCCTCCGCCATCGCCCGCAACCCGGCCAGCGGGGTACGCAGATCGTGCGAGACCCAGGCGACCAGGTCCCGCCGTCCCTTCTCCAACTGCCGTTCCCGCTCCCGGGCCTGGTCCGCCCAGACCGCGGCGGCGGCCAGCCGGCGACCGAAGAGCCAGCCCACCCCGAGGCTCACCGTGGCCGCCGCGGCGACCGTGATCAGCACCACCTCCAGGTCGTGCGGGGAGAGGAACATCGCCTCGGCGACCACCGCCACCCCGGCCACCACGGCGGTCACCGTGACCGCGAGCAGGGCGCAGATGTGCACAGTGATCGAGCGGCGGCGCAGCAGCCGGAGCAGGAGGGCACCGGCCAGGCCGACGCCGAGCGCCGCACCGAGCGCCATCCCGAAGATCAGCGCCAGGTCACGCATCGGCCGGCTCGTACCGGTAGCCGACGCCCCACACGGTCACGATGCGCCGTGGGTCGGCCGGGTCGGCCTCCACCTTCTCCCGCAGCCGGCGGACGTGCACGGTCACCGTGGACTGGTCGCCGAAGCTCCAGCCCCACACCCGCTCCAGCAGTTCCGCCCGGCTCAGCGCCCGCCCCGGATGCCGCATCAGGTGGGCGAGCAGGTCGAACTCGCGCAGGGTCAGGGTCAGCTCCCGGCCGTGCAACTGCGCCACCCGGGGGCCGGTCCGCACGATCAGGCCGCCGTCGGAGAGCACCTCCGGTCGGTCGGCCGGCGACCCGCCACCGGCCCGCCGGAGCACCGACTGGACCCGGAGCACCAGTTCCCGGGGGGAGAAGGGTTTGGTCAGGTAGTCGTCGGCGCCGAGTTGCAGGCCGAGGACCCGGTCGGCCTCGTCACCGAGGGCGGTCAGCATGACGATCGGCACGCCGTCCGGCCGGGCCCGCAACCGGCGGCACACCTCCAGGCCGTCGACCTCCGGCAGCATCAGATCGAGTACGACCAGGTGCGGCGTCTCGCGGGCCACGGCGGCGAGTGCGGCGGCCCCGTCACCGACGTGGCTGACCGCGTAACCGGCGTGTTCCAGGTAGCGGCAGACCACGTCGCTGACCGTCCGGTCGTCGTCGACCACCAGCACCCGCTGCGCCACCGTCACCACCCGACTCGTCCGGCTGTCGCCCGTCGGGCCAGCGTAGTCACGCGTCACCGGCCAGAGGTCGCCCGGAGAGGTTGCGAGGTTCTTACGCCGCTCCGGCGGGTCCGGCGTACGCTGCGAACGATCAAGGCCCCGGCGCGGGAGGGTGGTGCGGACCTGATGGTGGACCGCCGGCTCTATCTGCACCTGGCGACCTGGCTGGGCCAGTGGCCGCCCCGGCAGCCGTTCCAGGTGGTGCGGTCGCACCGGCGGATCTCGCCGGCCTGGGACGGGCGGACCCGCCCGGCCGTCGCGGTCGCTGCACCCGAGGGGACGGTGCTGTCGGTACCGCCACCCCGGGTGGAGCCGGTCCGGCGGCTGGCCACCCGCTGCGGTGCCCTGCCCGCCCCGGTCGGCCGCCCCCTGGACCGGCTCCTGGCGGAGTTGCCGGCTGCGGTGGGCTTCGACGACTGGCCGGTGCACCGTGGGGTGTTCCGCTGGACCCTGGCCCCCACCCCGCTGCCGGACGCGGGCCGCTGGGTGTCGCCCGCCGAGGCGGATCTTCCGTCCTGGCTGCGCTGGTTCGACCGGGAGGTGCTGGTGGTCCGGGACGACACGGGTGGTTACCTCGCCGGGGTGGGCATCAAACGGCACGACGCGTACGGCCACGAACTCGCGGTCGGCACCGCACCGCACGCCCGGGGCCGGGGCCTGGCCCGACGGCTAACGGCGCAGGCGGCGCGCCGGGTGCTGGACGAGGGGGCCGTGCCGATCTACCAGCACGATCCGGGTAACGCCGCCTCCGCCCGGGTGGCCGAGGCGGCCGGATTCGCCGAGCGGGGCTGGCGGTCGTACGGCGTCTTCCCGGATTGACCCGACGACGCGAGGGTGGGCCGGGAGGCGTCCCGTGCGGCCCGGTGCGCGCCCGGCCTGACCGTGCCGGTCAGGGGGTGCGGGGGCCGATGCCGTTCTCGGGCTCCGGTTCGTACGGCTGGTCCAGGTAGGTCCCGATGAACCGGTGGGTGACCTGCTCGACGGCCCACCGCAGGTGACCCTGGTCGGCGGCGGCGATCGGGCGGCGGTCGGCGTGCCCGACGCTGGTGAGCAGCAGCCAGTGCGCACTGCCTTCGACCCTGGTGAGGACCGGTCCGTCCACCCCGGTCTGGCCGAGCCCGTCCGGGATCCGCCGCAGGGCGTCGTGCACCCGCGGGTAACCGGGGAAGAAGACCGCCGCGAGGTGGACGACGGCGTCACTGTCGTCGGTGGTCCAACTCGCCCGCACGGTACGCAGGCAGCCGTCGAGCAGCGTGTCGTCAGGTAGCACGCCAGCGCATCCCGCCAGGTCCCGGGCCGCACCCCGGCGCAGCGTGTCACCGGCGGCGGTGAAGGTCGGCTCGGGAACCGTCTGCGCGGCGGTCATCCGGACCGGTTCGGCGCGGACCACCGCCACGCCAAGCATCGCCAGGCTGAAGACGACCACGAGCCCGGCACCGAAGGCCTGCCGTACCGAGCGGGATCGCTCCCGGGAGACGAGGAGCGCCGCGACGAGTGCCAGGGCCACGCTGGCGAAGCCCCAGCGGACGCCGGTCTTGAACGCCTCCGCGCCGACCCCGTCGACGATGTTGGCCAACGAGCGGCCGCGTTTGCCCGGGGTGAAGGTCAACACCGGGACGGTGAGCGCGCACCCGACGAGGACGGCGACGATCCGGGCCGGGATGCCCAGCCGGGGGAAGGCCAGCAGCATCCCCACCGCGTAGAAGAGCCACAGCGAGATCACCAGCCAACCCGCCGTCGCCATGCCGGTGCCGGTGCAACCGGTGACCACGCAGGCGATCTCGCGGATGCGGCCACTCAGCGGGTCGCGGAGGACCACCGCCAGGACGATCGTGCCCAGGACGGCGACCAGCAGGAACACCCCGAACGGTGCGGAGGGCCGGCGTGTGGCGGGCGCCGGGCTCCGCCCGCTCACCACCGGGGTCACCTGGGTGGCGTGCCGCTGGTTTCGACGCCGACGGCGTTCACGACGGGACATGACCGCGAGGGTAGGGCACGGGATCACCTGGTCGAGCCGGGTGTGTGAGGGTGCGGCCCGGGGTCGGGGATCAGCCGGCGTCGACCAGGCCGAGCACCTCGGCCGCCGCCCGGCCGTTGGCGTGGCTGGCGCCGTACGTGGTGACGAACGCGCGCGCCGCCGCCGGGCGCCACCGGGACGGCCAGCCCATCTCCAGCACGGCCACCGGATGGGCCGCGGCCAGTGCCTCCACCAGGTCGGCCGCCCCCGGCAGTCGGTGCAGGTGCCGCCCGACCAGCACGATCGGTCGGGACCCGGCCCGCTCCCGCAGTGCGGCGACCGAGGTCTCGCCGACCGCCACCGGAATCTCCTCGACGCCGTGCGGCCCGAGCCCCCACGGCACCCGCCCCTCGGCGATCGTCGAGTCGCT
The DNA here is from genome assembly GCF_036906895.1 of Micromonospora sp. CPCC 206060. Classification (NCBI taxonomy): domain Bacteria; kingdom Bacillati; phylum Actinomycetota; class Actinomycetes; order Micromonosporales; family Micromonosporaceae; genus Micromonospora; species Micromonospora sp. CPCC 206060. The sequence goes on along the minus strand of NZ_JBAKHU010000057.1, from coordinate 25,873 downwards.
GACCAGGCGGACCACCAGCGGTGCGGACAGGTCGGCGAGGATCCCCTCCACCCGGACCGCCCGGCGGGCGGCGGTGTACCCGAGATCCGTGGTGACCGTCGGCGGGCCGACGACCGGCCGCGCCCAGGTGGCGAGTTCGGTGGTCCGGGCGGCGGCCTGCTCCAGCCGGGCCAGGGGGAGCTGTCCGTCGGCGACCCCGGCCAGGATGACCGCGACCACCTGCTCCACCAGTGTGGCGTCCACCTTCGCCCCGATGCAGAGCAGGTCGGCGCCGGCGGCCAGGGCGCGTACCGCCGCCGGTCCGACACCACCGGCGGCCAGGGCGGCCCCCTTCATCTCCAACGCGTCGGTGATGACGGTGCCGGTGAAGCCGTACTCGGCGCGGAGCAGGTCGACCAGGACGGACCGGCTGAACGTGGCCGGCGCGTCCCCGGTCAGCGTGGGTACCCGGATGTGTGCGGTCATGATCGCGCGGGCGTCGGCGGCGATCACCGCGGCGAAGGGCGGCAGGTCACGGGCCCGCAGCAGGTCGACCGGCACGTCGACGGTGGGCAGCTCGTGGTGGGAGTCGGCGACCGTCGCACCGTGGCCGGGGAAGTGCTTGGCGCAGGCTGCGACCCCGGTGGCCTGGAGGCCGGTGACCGCGGCGGCGGCGTGCGCGGCCACCCGGACCGGGTCCGCGCCGAAGGAGCGGGTACCGATCACCGGGTTCTCGTCGGCGGTGTTCACGTCCACCGTCGGTGCGAGGTTCACGTTGACGCCCAGTACGGCGAGTTCGGCGCCGATCGCCTCGTACACCCGCCGGGTCAGCGCGGTGTCGCCGATCGCGCCCAGCGCGGCGTTGCCCGGGTACGGGCTGCCGGTGGCGTGGGCGAGCCGGGTGACGTCGCCACCCTCCTCGTCGATGGCGACCAGCGCGTCCGGTCGCCCGGCGCGCAGCGCCGCGGTGATCCCGGCGACCTGGTCGGGGTCGACGATGTTGGTACCGAAGAGGGTGTGCCCGGCCAGACCCTCGCCGAGCAACTCGACCGCCCAGTCCGGCGCGGTGGCGCCGGGGAAGGCGGCGAGCAGGGTGCCCAGCGCGAGTCGACGGAGGGCTGGATCGGTCCGCACGGTGGTCATCTTCCCTTCGCTGCTCCGGGTGCGAGTGTCGTACCCGGAAGCAGCCGTCCCGCAGGTCGGTGCTGCCGGGTCGTCTGACCGCCCCGTTCACCGCCGACCATTACGCTACGGCTACTCGTCTTACAGCCCACGTAACTGTGAGCAAACCTTACTGAATTTCGAGGACATGGCATGAGTTCGACCCGGCTGCCCGGTACCCCACGCCTGCTCCGTGCCCTGAACGACCGGGCCGCGCTGGAGCTGCTGCTGGAGCGGGGACCGCTCACCCGGGCGCAGCTCGGTGCGGCCACCGGCCTGTCCAAGGTCACCGCGAGTCAGCTGGTCGAACGGCTGGAGGAACGCGGCCTGGTCACCCGGGTCGGCGAGCAGGCCGGCGGGCGTGGTCCGAACGCGCAGCTCTACGCGGTCCGGCCGGGCAGTGCGCACGTGATCGGCGTGGACGTGGGCGCGGACCGGGTGGTCGCCGCCTGCGCCGACATCACCGGGGCGGTGATCGGCCGGGTGGAGCAGTCCACCCGGGACACCGACGACCCGGTGGGCGTGGTGCACAACGCCGTGGTCGAGGTGGCCGGCAGCGCCCAGGCGCAGCTGGCCAGCGTACGCCGGATCGTGCTGGGCACCCCTGGCCTGGTGGATCCGGCGAGCGGTGACATGACGTTCGCCTTCAACCTGCCCCGCTGGCACCGGGGTCTGCTCGCCGCGTTGCGGGAGGACCTGCACACCCCGGTGGTCTTCGAGAACGACGTCAACCTGGCGGCGGTCGCCGAGGCGCAGTCCGGCGCGGCGCAGGACGTGGACGACTTCGTGCTGGTCTGGGTCGGGGCCGGCCTCGGCCTGGCGATCATGCTCGGTGGCCGGCTGCACCACGGCAGCTCCGGGGCGGCCGGCGAGATCGGCTACCTGCCGGTGCCCGGGGTGCCGATCCCGAGGGACGTCTCCCGCCGGGCGAAGCCGGCGTTCCAGCAGCTCGCCGGGGCGGACGCGGTCCGCGAGGTGGCCGCCGAGAAGGGCTTTGAGGCGGCGACGGCGGCGGACGCGGTGCGGGCGGCGATCAGCGCCGGTACGGCCGGCGGCAGCATGCTCGACGAACTGGCCCGCCGGTTGGCGCTCGGGGTGGCCAGCACCTGTGTGGTGCTGGACCCGCCGCTGGTGGTGCTCGCCGGTGAGGTCGGGCAGGCCGGTGGTGCGGCCCTGGCCGACCGGGTGCAGCACGAGGTCGCGGCGATCACGCTGGTCAAGCCGAAGGTGGTGCCGACCGGGGTGCCGGACGAGCCGATCCTGCGGGGCGCGCTGCGTACCGCGCTGGACGCGGTCCGGGACGAGGTCTTCGGGTCCACGGTCGGCTGAACCGTCGGAGGGTGGCCCCGCCGACCGCTCGCTGCACATGTGAAGAAATTCTTCACCAACGGGAAGGCTTCTGCAAGGTCTCGACATAGATAGACATCTCGCTATACGGTTCCGTCACCCGGGGTCCGGCCGCTGGAGGCACCCCCGCGCAACTGCGTAAGGAGTGACGGTGACTGTACGGAGCCCGCTACGCCGCACGAGCCAACTGCTCGGCGGCGCCCTCATCCTGGCCACGGCCCTGGCCGGCCAACCCGCCACGGCCGCACCGACCGACACCACCCGGGCGGCCGGCACCCTCGCCGCCGCGTTCGACACCGCCGCCACCCGGCACGACGTACCCCGGGACCTGCTCGTCGCCCTCGGCTACGCCGAGACGCACCTCGACGGGCACGGCGGCGCCCCCAGCTTCTCCGGCGGGTACGGCGTGATGCACCTGACCCGCAACCCGAAGGTGCGGACCCTCGACGAGGCCGTCGCCGCCACCGGGCTGGACGTCGACGCGCTGCGCACCCGGGACGCGGCCAACGTGACCGGCGCGGCGGCCGTGCTGCGCTCCTACGCCGACGCCGCCGGGCTCACCGGCGACCAGCGTCGGGACCTCAACCAGTGGTACCCGGCCGTCGCCCGGTACGGCGGTGCGACCGACCCGGCCACCGCCCGGCTCTACGCCGACACCGTCTACGACCTGCTCACCACCGGTTTCACCGCGCGTACCGGCAGCGGCCCGGTGGCGGTCACCGGCCGGCCGGTCGCCCCCCGGCGCGGCGTGCTGGCCGGTACCGCCCCGCTCGGCAGCGGCACCGCCGGTACGGCGACCGGTACGGGTGACGTCGGCACGCTCAGCACCGACTACCCGCCGGCCGCCTGGGTACCGGCCAGCTCCAGCAACTACACGGTCTCCAGCCGGGAGAGCGCCTACCCGATCAACTACATCATCATCCACACCATGCAGGGCTCCTACGCCGGCTCGATCAGCTGGTTCCAGAACCCGTCGGCCAGCGTCAGCGCGCACTACCTGCTCCGGTCCTCGGACGGCGCGGTGACCCAGATGGTGCGGGACAAGGACATCGCCTGGCACGCCGGCAACTGGACGTACAACACCCAGTCGATCGGCCTCGAACACGAGGGGTACGTCAACGACGCGTCCTGGTACACCGACGCGATGTACCGCTCCTCGGCCGCGCTGACGAAGTACCTCTGCGACAAGTACGGCATCCCGAAGGACCGTACCCGCATCATCGGCCACAACCAGGTGCCCGGCGCCACCCACACCGACCCCGGGCCGAACTGGAACTGGACCTACTACATGCAACTGGTGACCGGCTCCACCCCGCCGCCGACCTGGTCGACCGTGGTCGACAACAGCACCACCGGCCGGTTCACCGCCAGCGCCAACTGGGCCGTCTCGACGTACTCGACGCAGCGGTACGGCGCCAACTACCACTACGCCAACCCGGTCGCCGCCAGCGACGCCGCCTGGTACAAGGTGAACATCCCGGCCACCGCCAGCTACCGGGTCGAGGTCTGGTACCCGGCCAACGCGGGTTACAACAGCGCCACCCCGTACGTGGTGGCCACCACCACCGGTAACCAGACCGTGCACGTCGACCAGCGGGCCAACGGCGGGCAGTGGCGCTCACTCGGCACCTTCACCCTGGCCGCCGGAGACGCCAACGTGGTCGGCGTCAGCCGGTGGACCTCCGGCACCGGCTACGTCATCGCCGACGCCATCCGGGTGACCCGCCTGTAGACGTAAGGAAGGGCCCCTTCTTATCGCTTTCGGTAGAGGAAGGGGCCCTTCTTAACACCTCGGCTCAGGTCAGCCGGCGACGGCTCAGGCCAGGTCCCGGCGGCGGAACGCGGTGAACGACGCGGCCACCGCGCCCGCCACCACCAGCGCCAGCACCACGAGCCCGGCCCGCCAGGTGATCACGTAACGGGCCTCGCAGAAGCTCAGCACCGCCTGGCACGCCTGTTTGTCCCAGAACTCCGCCCGACCGGCCAACCAGGCGCCCAGGTAGGAGCTGAGCATCCACTGGTCCGGGCGGGCCACCTCGATGATCTCGAAGACGATCCGGGCGCCCAGCTCCCACAGCACGGCGTACGCGGCGAGGGTCCCGAGCGCGGCGGCGGTGTGCCGGCCCAACGTCGCCACCGAGAACCCGAGCGCCCCGGCGGCCAGCACCAGCACCAGACCCCGCAGGTACGTCAGGGAGAGCTCGTTCCAGAACGCGGCCGTCGGGTCGCCGGTGAGCCCGCCCACCCGGGCGATCAGCCAGAACGACCCGAGGTAGAGCAGCGACGACGGCAGCGACACCGCGAGGACCGCGCCGAGCAGCGTACCGAGCTTGGTACCGAGTACGGTCATCCGTTGCGGACGCCAGAGCAGCAGGTTGGTCATGCCGCCCGAGGTCAGGTCGGCGCCGATGTAGGACGCGCCGACCAGGAACGCGAAGAGCGCCAGGAACGCGATCAGGAAGTAGAGCAGCGGACGGATCTGCTGGTCGAAGACGAAGACCTGGTACAGGAACGCCTCGATGGTCGGCACGTTGCCCGGCCGGTCGGGGTTCAGGTCCGTGCAGACCAGCGGGTACGGGTCCTGTCCGACCATCGTCCCGGCCCGCCGGGATGCCAGGCAGTCCCGGTAGCTCCGCTCCATCTCCAGCCGGGTCTGGGCGACCTGCTCCTCGGCCCGGACCAGTTCGGCGCGGGTGGGCTGGTGTGAGCTGGCGAGGGTGGTGGCGATGGTGATGCCGAACGCGGCGATCAGCAGCACCACCATGAGCTGAACGAACCGGCGGGCAGCCAGCCGCTCCAGTTCCGCGCGGACCAGGTTCACGCCGTCACCTTCCCGGATCCGGTGGCCGTCGGGCCGATGTCGATGACCCGCTCCGGCTCCCCGGGATCCGGGCCGGTGACCGGGGTCCGGTGGCCGGCACCGGTCAGTTCGAGGAAGACGCTCTCCAGATCGGGCGTCAACGGCGTCAGTTCCCGTACCCAGAGTCCCTGCTCGCCGAGGGTGCGGGCGATCACGGTGGGGTCCGCGACCTGCCGGACCACCAGGTGGTCCGGATGCCCGACCGCCGCCAGGCCGGCGGCACCGAGCAGTTCGGCGGCCCGGTCCTGCTCGGCCACCCGGACCCGGTACTCCCCGTGGTCGAAGCCGGCGAGCACCTCGTCGACGCGACCGGCCGCCACCCGGCGTCCCCGGGAGATGATCGTCACGTGGTCGCAGATCAGCTGGATCTCCGCGAGGATGTGGCTGGAGACCAGCACGGTCACCCCGGACGACGCCAGGTCGCGCATCAGGTCGCGCATCTCCCGGATGCCGGCCGGGTCGAGGCCGTTCGCCGGCTCGTCCAGGATCAGCAGCTCCGGCTCCTTCAACAGCGCCGACGCCACCGCCAGTCGCTGTTTCATGCCCAACGAGTACGACCGGACCCGCTCGTTGCCCCGGTCGGCCAACCCGACCTGCTCCAGCACCGCGTCGACCCGGGTGACCGGCACGCCACCGGCCACGGCCAGCAGCCGCAACGTCCGCCGGCCGGTGAAGTTGCCGAAGAACTGGGGACTCTCCACGATCGCGCCGACCCGACCGGCCACCTGGGGCAGCCGCTCCGGCGCCGGTTCGCCGAACACCGCCATCCGTCCGGAGTCGGGGCGTACCAGCCCGAGCAGGGCACGCAACGTGGTCGTCTTGCCCGAGCCGTTCGGGCCGAGGAAACCGTGGATCTGACCGGACTCCACCAGCAGGTCGAAGCCGTCCAGCGCCACGTGCGCGCCGCCACGCAACCGGCGGAACGTCTTACGGAGACCGGATATCTCGATGACCGTACTCATGCGGGGACCGGATCGGGGTGGCTCATGCGGACCTCCGGAATGATCAGTGACACGGCGCACCCTATGGTGCCGGTGACGTCCGTGGGAGGGCGGGCGGGGTTGCGTGGTTGGATGTTCGGGTGCCTACTGACCTGGTCCCCGGCGCCAGTGGCGCCGCCCCCACCCCCTCGCCCGTGAACGCCGATCTGGTGGTCGACCTGGCCGGGGTCAGCGTGCTCCGGTCCGGCACGCGGCTGCTCGACAACGTCGACTGGCGGGTTGAGCTGGACGAACGCTGGGTGGTCCTCGGCCCCAACGGGGCCGGAAAGACCACCCTGCTCAACCTGGCCGCCGCCCGTCTGCACCCCACCACCGGGGTCGCCCACGTGCTCGGCGAACGCATCGGCCGGACCGACATCGCCGAGCTGCGTACCCGCATCGGCCTCTCGACCGCGGCGCTCGCCGAACGGATCCCCGCCGACGAACCGGTCAGCGACGTGGTACTGACCGCCGCCTGGTCGGTGGTCGGCCGCTGGCGGGAACGCTACGACGCGATGGACGCGGCGCGGGCCGTCGCGCTTCTCGACCAGCTCGGCGTCGGCGCGCTGGCCGACCGGGCGTACGGCACCCTCTCCGAGGGGGAACGTAAGCGGGTGCAGATCGCCCGTGCCCTGATGACCGACCCGGAGCTGCTGCTGCTCGACGAACCGGCCGCCGGACTCGATCTCGGCGGGCGGGAGGAGCTGGTGGCCCGGCTGGCCGAGCTGGCGTACGACCCGGACGCCCCGGCGCTGGTCCTGGTGACCCACCACGTCGAGGAGATCCCGCCCGGCTTCACCCACGCACTGCTGCTGCGGGACGGTGGCATCGTCGCGCAGGGCCTGCTGGACGACACCCTCACCGGGGAGAACCTGACCGAGACCTTCGGGCTGCCCCTGCTGGTGCAGCGGCACGGCGACCGGTACACCGCGCGGGCCGCCTGAGACGCGCCCGCCTGGCGTCAGGTGTTAAGAAGGGCCCCTTCCTATACCGAAAACGTTAAGCGGGGGCCCTTCCTTGCACCCTCAGCGGAGCTGGTCGGCGGCGAGGGTGATGTGTGCGACGGCCAACTGCGGATCCCGGGGCGGAATGAGCACGACCGCGTCCGCTCCGGCGTCGGCCAGGGCGGCCAGCGCCGCCGTGCACTGCGCGGGGCTGCCCGCCACCGCGAACCGGTCCACGTAGCTGTCCGGTAGCGCCGCCGCGAGCGCCTCCACGTCGTCCCCGGTCGCGGCCCGCAGGGCGGTGACCTCCTCGGCCAGGTCGATGTCGGCCGCCGCCGGTGCCCGGCCGGCGGAGAGCAGCCGGGCGATTTCCCACCGGGCGCTGGCCCGGGACTCGTCGAAGTCGAAGAAGGCGTACACGGTCACCCGGTGCGGGTCGGTCCGGCCGGCCGCCCGGCGACCCTGCTCGATCTGCTCCCGGGCCCACCGGATGTACGCCGGGCTCGCGCACTCGGCCAGGATGGTGCCGTCGGCCACCTGGCCGGAGAGACGCAGCGACCGCTCGTTGCGTACCCCGGTGGCGATCGGCACCGGACCGGCCGGCGGGTACTCCAGCGCCACCCGGTCGAGCCGGACGTGCCGACCGGTCACCGACACCGTCTCCCCGGCGAGCAGCGCGCGTACCGCGCCGACCGTCTCACCGAGCACCGTCAGGGGGGACGGGTGCCCGGCGCCAACCTGGTGCACCCACTCGGCCATCCCGTGGCCGAAGCCGGGCAGGATCCGGCCGGGGAACATCCGGTCCAGGTTGGCCAGTTCCATCGCGGCGAGCGCCGGGTTGCGGAACGCGGCCGGCATGATGCCCAGCCCGACCCGCAACCGTTCGGTGACCGCGGCGGCCACGGACACCGAGGAGACCGCGCCCGCGAAGAAGCAGTCCTCGACCAGCCACAGCTCGTCGTAGCCGAGCCGCTCGACCAGGCGCGCGTACGCCGGCAGGTTCTCCGGCGGGCTGTCGCAGCGGTACATCACTCCGATCGGCATGTCCGTCATGCCTGACTAGCCTGCCACGGGCGGAACTCAGTCGGCTGGCACCCCCTAGACTCGCCGCAACGATCGATGTCGCAGGGGAGGTGCCGTGGACCGGACCCGAGTGGTGGTCGTAGGCAGCGCCAACATGGACCTGGTCGCCACCGCGCCGAGACTGCCCGATCGGGGCGAGATGGCGCTCGGCAGCGACTTCGTGATGGTGGCCGGTGGTAAGGGCGCCAACCAGGCGATCGCAGCGAGCCGGGCGGGCGCCGCCTGCACCCTGCTCGGTGCGATCGGTTCGGACTCCTTCGGAGTCACCCTCAAGGCCCGGATGGCCGGTGCCGGTGTCGACACCGACCAGCTTCGGGTGGTGTACGGCAGCTCAGGTGTCGCCCTGGTGATGGTGGACGGCGACGGGCAGAGCGCGGTCCTGGTCACCCCGGGGGCGAACGCCTCCTTCACCGGGCTGACCGGGAGCGAACTCGACGTGATCCGCCGCGCCGACGTGCTGGTCGCGCAGTTGGAGACCCCGGTGGAGACGGTCACCGAGGCGGCGCTGGCCGCCCGTTCGGCGGGTACCCGGGTGCTACTCAACGCGGCACCGGTCCGGGAGGTGCCGGCGGACCTGCTCGCCACCGTCGACCTGCTGGTGGCCAAGGAGAGGCATGCACCAGCGATCGTCGGTGCCGTCCCGGATGTCCGGGCCGCCCTGCTGGACCTCGTACCCCGGGTGGCGCTGACCCTCGGCGGGCGGGGTGCCTGGTACGGCGACCGGGACGGAACGGCGGTGCACATCCCGGCGGTCAAGGTCGACGTGGTCGACTCCACGGCGTCCGGGGACGCGTTCACCGGCGCCCTCGCGGTGGCCTGGGGCGAGGGCCGGGACCTGGTGCCGGCGGTGGCCTGGGCGACGGCGGCGGGTGCGGCCTGCGCCCGGCGGCTCGGCGCCTCGGTGGCCCTGCCGCACCGGGCCGAGATCGACGAGCTCTACACGCCCCCGGCCTGAGCCGACCGGTCGCCGCGCCGCCGGGCCGGGCAGTTGAGCCGGCCGGGCACCATGGGGCCATGGTGCGCTTTCTGCTGAATCTTCTCTGGCTGGTCTTCGGTAGCGGCATCGTGCTGGCGATCGGGTACGGCATCGCGGCGCTGATCTGCTTCGCGCTGGTGGTGACCATCCCGTTCGGCGTGGCGTCGCTGCGACTGGCCTACTACTCGCTCTGGCCGTTCGGCCGCACGCTGGTGCCGAAGCCCGGCGTGGGGGTCGCCTCCGGTCTGGCCAACGTGCTCTGGCTGGTGGTCGCCGGCTGGTGGCTGGCCCTGTCGCACATCGTCGCCGGGGTGGGACTCTGCCTGACCGTCATCGGGATCCCGTTCGGGATCGCCAACTTCAAGCTGGTCCCGGCGGCACTCTGGCCGCTGGGTCGGGAGGTGGTCGAGGTCGACGACCTGGGCCGACCCGGGTTCAGCCCGGCTTGATCGCCCCGGCGGCGGGCCCGTGCTGATCGCCCCGGCGGCGGGCCCGTGCTGATCGCCCCGGCGGCGGGCCCGTGCTGATCGCCCCGGCGGCGGGCCCGTGCTGATCGCCCCGGCGGCGGGCCCGTGCTGATCGCCCCGGCGGCGGGCCCGTGCTGATCGCCCCGGCGGCGGGCCCGCCTCAGCCGGCGGCGTCCTCGCCGAGCCGGTTCTCGCCCCGGCGGCGCAGCATCCCCAGGCCGGGAATCCCGGCGACCGCCAGCTTGAGGTCCCGGGTGACATCGAGCAGGTCGTGCAGGTCCGGACCGACCCGGTCCAGGGTGGCCAGGATCGGCAGGATGTCCGAGGTGAGATGCTGCTTGAGCTTCGGTAGCTCGTCGACGAGCCGGATGGCGGCGGTCACCTCCTCGTGGCTCAACTCCTCGACGAACCGGCTGGCCATCGGCGCCGCCCGGTGCAGGGTGCCGGCGTAGGCCGCCAGCAACTCGTCGGCGGTCCCTGCGACGGTCTCCGCCCTGGTCACCGTGGCGGCGGCCCGGGTCGCCACCGTCTCCGCCCCGGCGACCACCGTGCCGGCCGCTCCGGTCACCCGCTCCGCCCCGGCGATCACCGTGCCGGCCGCTCCGGTCACCCGCTCCGCGTCGTCGACCAGGGTCTCTGCCGCGGTCACCACCCGGTCGGTGCGGTCCAGCGTCGCCTCGACCCGGTCCACCACCTGGTTGATCCGGATGAGCAGCGCCTCCACCCCGTCGAGCAGCGCGAATGCCCGGGCCGGCAGGCCGGCCAAGGTGGTGGCCGAGCCGAGCGCCTGATCGACGGCGGACCGGGTCAGGCCGAGGACATCGGAGGGGCGGGGAAGGGGGATCGCCATGCCCCCCAGTGTGCGTCGTGCCGGCCAGTGCCGCCCGGCCCGGCGACCCGCGCCGCCCGGCCCGGCGAGCGCGTAGCGGTGGGCACGGGTGGTCATCCGGCGACGACAGCCGCGCCCCGCCCGCCCGGGTGGGTCAGCGGGGGGCCACCGGCTGCCGTTGCTCGACCGCCCGTTGCAGCGCCCGGTAGATCTGCCCGAAGCGCAGCGCGTCGTCGGTGGTGAGCAGCCGCACCGGTCGGCCCTGCCAGCGCACCCACAGCTCCAGGGTCCGGCTGCCCCGGGCGTACGACCGGTCGAGGTGCTCGAAGAGAAGGTCGGCCAGCGGCCCGACCGCCAGCCCGACCAGGACCGAACCACCCACGATGGCGATGGTGACGGTGAGGGAGGTGTCCAGCGAGAGCCCGACCACGATCCCGAGCAGCGCGAACACCACCGGGCTGACCAGGGCGACACCGAGGGCGCCCCGCCGGCCCAGTACCCGCCACGAGCGGGCGCTCCGGCGGTGCCAGACCTCGGTGAACTCGGCGAGCGGGTAGGCCCGCCCGCCGACCCGGATGGCCGCCGAGGTGACCCGTACCGACCGGTCGTCGTAGTAAGTGGTCATCCATGGCCCCTGATCCGGTGTGAGGTGTGATCCCTGGTCCGGTCCGAATCCAGACTACGTACCCAACGAGCCGGCCCGTAATGTGGGCACGCGACTTCGACGAGGAAGTGAGGACAGCGTGAGCGAGTTCGTCCGGTTGGAGACCAACGACGGCATCGGGACGATCCGGCTGGACCGGCCGCCGATGAACGCGCTGAACAAGCAGGTGCAGGAGGAGTTGCGGGCCGCCGCCACCGAGGCCGCCGCCGACCCGGACGTCAGAGCGGTCATCGTGTACGGCGGGGAGAAGGTCTTCGCGGCCGGCGCCGACATCAAGGAGATGGCCGACATGTCGTACGTGGACATGGCGGCCCGGGCGGCCGACCTGTCCAGTGCGCTCGGTGCCTTCGCCCGGATCCCCAAGCCGGTGGTCGCCGCGATCACCGGGTACGCGCTAGGTGGCGGCTGCGAGCTGGCGCTGGCCTGTGACTGGCGGGTGGTGGCCGACAACGCCAAGCTCGGTCAGCCGGAGATCAAGCTCGGCATCATCCCTGGTGCCGGGGGCACCCAGCGGCTGGCCCGGCTGGTCGGCCCGGCCCGGGCCAAGGATCTGATCATGTCCGGACGGATGGTGGACGCCGAGGAGGCGCTGCGCATCGGGCTGGCCGACCGGGTGGTCCCGGCCGACCAGGTCTACACCGCCGCGGTCGAGCTGGTCCGGCCGTACCTGACCGGACCGGTGCAGGCGCTGCGGGCGGCGAAGCTCGCCGTCGACGGCGGGTTGGATATGGACCTCAACTCCGGCCTGGCCTGGGAGAGCCAGCTCTTCGCCGCGCTCTTCGCCACCGACGACCGGCGCGAGGGCATGGCCGCCTTCGTGGAGAAGCGCAAGCCGGACTTCACCGGCCGCTGACACTGCCGGCGGTCGGGCGCTGACGCTGCCGCCGGTCGGGCGCTGACGCTGCCGCCGGTCGGGCGGGCGCTGACGCTGCCGCCGGTCGGGCGCCGGCCGGCAGCACGGGCGGGCAGCGTGGCACCACGCCGCCACCCGCCGACCCGAGTGTTGTTCACGTTCCTACCGGCCGGTAGCGTGTGACCCCGGCCACGTGACGATGGGAGCGGCGATGACGGAGCGGATCGAAGGCCATGGCGGCGAGCTGGCGCTCGCGGCGCTGCGCGCCTGCGGGGTACGCGAGATGTTCACCCTCAGCGGCGGGCACGTCTTCCCGCTCTACGACGCGGCCCACCGCACCGGTTTCCCGCTCTACGACGTCCGGCACGAGCAGTCCGCGGTCTTCGCGGCCGAGGCGGTGGCGAAGCTCTGCCGCCGCCCCGGCCTCGCTGTGCTCACCGCCGGCCCGGGCGTCACCAACGGCATCTCCGGGCTGACCAGCGCCTTCTTCAACGCCTCCCCGGTGTTGGTGCTCGGTGGCCGGGCGCCGGCCTTCCGTTGGGGTTCGGGCAGCCTCCAGGAGATCGACCACCTGCCGCTGGTGACCCCGGTGACCAAGCACGCGCAGACGGTCTTCAGTACCGACGACATCCCCGGCGCGATCGTCGACGCGCTGACCGCCGCGCTCACCCCGCACCGCGGTCCGGTCTTCCTGGACCTGCCGTTGGAGGCGGTCTTCTCGGTCGCCGACGCCACCCCGCCCGCCGCGCCGGCCGTGGCGCCGGTCGAGCCGGACCCGGAGGCGGTGGCCCGGGCGGCGACCCTGCTCGCCGGTGCCCACCGTCCGGTGTTCATCGCCGGTTCCGACGTGTACGCCGCCGACGCGGTCGCCGCACTGCGGGAGGCCGCCGAGGCGTTCGGGGTGCCGGTCTTCACCAACGGTATGGGTCGGGGTGCCCTGCCGCCGGAGCACCCGCTCGCGTTCAGCAAGGCCCGCCGGGTCGCGCTCTCCGGCGCCGATCTGGTGGTGGTCGTCGGCACCCCGCTGGACTTCCGGCTCAGCTTCGGCGACTTCGGTGACGCGCAGGTCGTGCACATCGTGGACGCGCCGAGCCAGCGGGCCGGGCACGTGCAGCCGGCCGTCTCGCCCGCCGGTGACCTGCGGCTGATCCTCTCCGCGCTGGCCGACCACACCGGCGACCGGACGGACCACACCGACTGGGTCGCCGACCTGCGGGTGGCCGAGGATGCCGCCCGGGCCAAGCACGAGACGGAGATGGCCGCCGACACCGACCCGATCCGGCCGGCGCGGGTGTACGGCGAGCTGCGCCGGGTGCTCGACCGGGACGCCATCACCATCGGTGACGGTGGCGACTTCGTCTCGTACGCCGGTCGGTACCTGGAGCCGGCCCAGCCCGGGACCTGGCTCGACCCCGGCCCGTACGGCTGCCTCGGCACCGGCATGGGGTACGCCATGGGCGCCCGGGTCACCCACCCGGACCGGCAGATCTGCGTCCTGATGGGCGACGGCGCGGCCGGTTTCTCACTGATGGACGTGGAGTCCCTGGTCCGTCAGCAGCTCCCGGTGGTGATCGTGGTCGGCAACAACGGCATCTGGGGTCTGGAGAAGCACCCGATGCGGGCCATGTACGGCTACGACGTGGCCGCCGACCTGCAACCCGATCTGCGGTACGACGCGGTGGTCAGTGCGCTCGGCGGGGCGGGGGAGACGGTGGCCAAGGCGGCCGACCTCGCCCCGGCGCTGGAGCGGGCCTTCGCGGCCGGTGTGCCGTACCTGGTCAACGTGCTCACCGACCCGACGGACGCGTACCCCCGGTCGTCGAACCTGGCCTGACGGATGTGCTCCCCGGACCGGCGTGCCCGGTCCGGGGAAATCAGCGGCACTCCTGCCGTTGACCACGTAGGGTCACCGCGGACGGCAGAGTGTCAGCCCCGTCGTGCACGCTGGGTTGACCAGGCAGCACGACGGGAGTAGCGCATGGAACACGCGATCCGGGCCGAGGGACTGGTCCGGCGATTCGGCAGCACGACCGCTCTTGCCGGAGTCGACCTGGAGGTCCGCGCCGGTACGGTGTTCGGCCTGCTCGGGCCGAACGGCGCCGGCAAGACCACAACGGTCCGGGTACTCGCCACCCTGCTCCGCGCCGACGCCGGCCGGGCCACCGTCGGTGGCTTCGACGTCGAGCGGGACGCCCACCGGGTGCGTCAGCTCATCGGCCTGACCGGGCAGTACGCCTCGGTCGACGAGGCCCTCACCGGCACCGAGAACCTGCTGCTCATCGGCCGGCTGCTCGGCCTGTCCCGCTCGGCGGCCCGGGCCCGCGCCGCCGAGCTGCTTGCCGGCTTCCATCTGTCGGATGCCGCCGGCCGGGCCGCCAAGACCTACTCGGGTGGCATGCGCCGCCGCCTCGACCTGGCCGCCAGCCTGGTCGGCCGGCCGCAGGTGCTCTTCCTCGACGAGCCGACCACCGGTCTCGACCCGCGCAGCCGCAACGAGCTGTGGGACATCGTCCGGGGGCTGGTCGCCGACGGGGTGACCGTGCTGCTGACCACGCAGTACCTGGAGGAGGCCGACCAGCTCGCCGACGAGATCGCGGTGGTCGACCACGGTCGGGTGATCGCGCGCGGCACCCCGGAGGAGCTGAAGGCGCGTACCGGCGGTCAGGTGCTCGCGGTGCGCCCCCGTGACCCGGCCGACCTGTCGGCCGTGGTGACCGTCGCCGGTGAGGTGGCCGGCACCGTGCCCGAGGTCAACCAGACCACGGTGACCGTACCGGTGAACGACCCCTCGGTGCTGCCCGCCGTGGTGCGCCGGTTGGACGTCGCCGGGGTGCATGTCGCCGAGCTGGCCCTGCGCGGTTCCAGCCTGGATGAGGTCTTCCTGTCGCTCACCGGGCACCGCACCGAGCCGACCCGCACCGATCAGGACGTACTGGAGGGGACCCCCGCATGACCACGCTCGTTGCCGGCCGGCCGCTCGCCCCCACCCGCCGGGTCGGCCCGGTCACCGGTCTGCGGCACACCCTGACCCTGGCCTGGCGCAGTCTGGTGCAGATCAAGCACAACCCGATGGAGTTGCTCGACCTGAGCATCCAGCCGGTGATGTTCGTGCTGCTCTTCACGTACGTCTTCGGCGGCGCGATCTCCGGTTCACCGGGGGACTACCTGACCTTCGCGCTGCCCGGCATCATCGTGCAGAACGCCTTCTTCGCCACCATGACCACCGGATTCGGGCTCAACACCGACCTGACCAAGGGGGTCTTCGACCGGCTGCGGTCGCTGCCGATCGCCCGGTGGGCGCCACTGGCCGGGCGGATCCTCGCCGACACCGTGAAGCAGGCCTGGTCGGTGACGCTGCTGGTCGGCGTCGGGCTGATCCTCGGCTTCCGGCTGGAGAACGGCCTGCCCGGCCTGGTCGGGGCGTTCGCCCTGCTGCTGGCCTTCTCGCTGGCCGCGTCGTGGATCTCCGTACTGGTCGGGGTGCTGGTCAACGAACCAGAGAAGGTTCAGATCTTCGGTTTCACGGTGATCTTTCCGCTCACCTTCACCAGCAACGCGTTCGTCCCGACCGACACCATGCCCGGCTGGTTGCAGGCCTGGGTGGCGGTCAACCCGGTGACCGTGCTCGCCGACGCGCTGCGCGGCCTGCTGATCGGCGGTTCGGTGGCCGGCCCGGTGGTCCGGTCGCTGATCTGGGGTGCCGTCATCGCGGCGATCTTCGCCCCGCTGGCCCTGCGGGCGTTCAAACGCCGGGTCTGAACCGCCCGGGGCGGATCAGACCTCGGGCCGGTCCTCCTCGCGCGGCGGGTCACCGGCCTGCCGCCGCCGCAGGTCGTCCTCGCGGCGGCGCAGGTCCGCCTCCCAGCGGTCGAAGAGTTCCCGGTCGTTGCGCTCCTTCTCGGCGGCGGAGCGCTCCTGCAACGAGCGGAGGAACTCCGGGTCGTCGTCCGGTGCCACCGGGCGGGGTGGCTGCCGGGTCGCGCCACCGGGCAGGCCGGGACGACCCGGCCCGGCTGGTACCGGCCGGCCGGCGAAGTACCAGGCGATCGAGCCGAGCAGCGGGAAGAGCAGGATGAGCGCCACCCAGGCCAGCCGCGGCAGCGCGCGGATCTCGTCCTTCTCGGCGGAGAGGCAACTGATCAGGGCGAGCGCGGCCAGGATGACCTGGACCACGAAGAGCAGGATGGACAGGCGGGCCATGCCCCCATCATGGCGCACGCTGGTGGCTCAGCCCACCCCGGCGAGCACCAGCAGTACACCGATCAGGGCGAAACCGGCGGTGGCCAGGGCGGTCAGGGGGAACGCCGGCCCTCCCCCGGGGGTGGTCCGGCGGGCGCCGGTCATCCGCCCCCAGATGATCCACAGCAGGACACCCCAGCCGACCACCGCCACCGCCGCCAGGACCGTACCCGGTACGCCCCGGCCGGCGGCCAGCCGGACGGTGAGCACGGCGACCACGGTCAGCGCCAGCGCGGTACGCCGCCAGGCCAGCCGGGTCCGTTCGGGCTGCAACCCCCGGTCGGCCGGTGGCCTCGTCCCGGTGTTCACGCTGTTCCACCCGGGGACTCCTGGCGGCTCACGGTGCCCCGTCCCGGGGCCTCCCGACCGTTCACCGCGCACCGAGGGCGTTCGCCAGTACCGCCACCACCAGCAGGAGCGCACCGGTACCGACGGCCAGGGCCAGGATCGCCGGGAAGCGGCTTGCTGGCAGTTCCTCGCCGAGCCGGATGGCCCGCTCGGTACGTGCCCAGTGGTCGACCGCCCGGATCGCCACGGCCCCACCGAGCAGCAGCAACGCCACCGCGATCACCTCCCGCAGGTGGGCCGCAGGCAGCGGGGGCAGGAACTGCGCAGCGGCCAGGCCACCGGCGACCAGCGCCAGCCCGGTCCGCAACCAGGCCAGGAAGGTGCGTTCGTTGGCCAGGGAGAACCGGTAGTCGGGCGTGGTGCCGACCTCACGTAGCTCGCGCGGGTCGAACCAGCGCCGGATCGCGCGCCACATCGCCTGACGTTAACCGGTGGACACCCTGCTTAGCCTAGGCAGATGACGGATCTGAACGCCGCAGCCCTGCTCGAAGCCCACGACCGGCAGCTCCGCCCGGACGTGCCAGACCCGGTGGCGCCGGGGGTGACGGTGGAGCGGGACGGGCCGCTGGTGCGGGTACGCGGCCTGGGGCCGGACGGCTTCCTGACCTACCGGGACCTGGGCGGACTGACCGGGGCCGAGCTGGACGCCCTGATCCTGCGGCAGCGGGACCTCTTCGCCGCAGTCGGGGAGGCAGTCGAGTGGAAGCACTACAGCCACGACGAGCCGGCTGACCTGCCGGACCGGCTGCGGGCCGCCGGGTTCGAGCCGCAGGACCCGGAGACCGTGCTGATCGGGCCGGTCGCGCCGCTGGCGGCGACGTTGCCGGTGCTCCCCGACGGGGTACGCCTGCGTGAGGTGACCGCCCAGGCCGATCTGGAGCGGATCGTGGCGATGGAGGAGGAGGTCTGGCAGGACGACCGGAGCCACCTCGCCATCGGCCTGGCCAAGGAGATCGAGGCGGACCCGCAGGCGCTCACGATCGTGGTGGCCGAGGCGGGGGACACGGTGGTCTGCGCCGGTTGGGTGCGTTTCATCGCGGGTACCACCTTTGCCACCCTGTGGGGCGGGTCGACCCTGCCGCAGTGGCGCAAGCAGGGCATCTACCGGGCGATGGTGGCCTACCGCGCCCGGCTGGCGGCGGCCCGCGGTTTCACGCTGCTCCAGGTGGATGCCTCCCCGGACAGCCGGCCGATTCTGGAGCGACTGAGCTTCGTTGCGGTCACCACGACCACCCCGTACGTCTACACTCCCTGATCATGGAGCGGTTGACCGACGAGGAGAAGACGACCCTCAAGACCGCCGCGTTCGGTGCGGTCTTCCTGGTCTCCGATGCGGATCCGGGCCTGTTCGCCATGATCAAGGAGAGCTTCGCCGCCTCCGGGGCGATTGCCGACACCAGCGGGCTGGTCAAGGAGGTGCTGACCACCGGGGCGTTGCCGTCGTTGCCGCGCCGGTCGAGCACCGCCGTGGAGGCGACCGTGCTCCCCGGGCTGCGACGCGCGGTGGAGATCCTCCGGGACAAGGCTCCGGAGGAGGTCGAGCCGTACCGGCAGGCGGTGCTCGGTACGGCCGACGCGGTCGCCCGGGCACACCGGGGCGTGCACGCCGCCGAGGCCGCCGTGATCGCCCGGATCACCGACGCGCTGGCGCTACCCGACTGAGGGTGCCCGTCCACAGCCAACGCTTCGCGGTACGCACGCAGTGCTCGCGTAGCTGCCCGCACCGGCATCGGTGCGCATCGACGCCCATCGCCCGGCAGTCAGTGGCGTCCCCGCTGGGTGCCATGTTTCCGGGGGCGGTTCGACGCGGGCAACGGCGGGCGGCGCGACGGCTGTTCCGATTTGCTGCGACATATCGTGATACCTCCGGTCGCCGGGCACTCTACCCGGCGTCCCGACCCTGGGTGACCTGTGTCACTGTTGGGTCCCCGGATCGTGATGCTACTGGCAGGTAACATTGGCTCGTGGGCAACTGCACAACGTCCCGCGGTTGACCGCGCGTTCGTGGGCCGGGCAGGCTGCGCCCGAACGAGCGAGGATCAAACCACCACAACAGGAGGGTCGTCGAAGCGCGATGAACATCGTCGTACTCGTCAAGCAGGTGCCCGATTCGGGCGCGGACCGCAACCTGCGCAGTGACGACAACACCATCGACCGCGGCTCGGCCAACAACGTCATCAACGAGATGGACGAGTACGCCATCGAAGAGGCGCTGAAGATCAAGGAAGCGAACGGTGGCGAGGTCACCATCCTGACCATGGGTCCGGACCGGGCGACCGAGTCGATCCGCAAGGCGCTCTCCATGGGCCCGGACAAGGCCGTGCACATCGTCGACGACGCGCTGCACGGGTCCTGCGCGGTGGCCACCAGCAAGGTCCTCGCCGCCGCCCTCGGCACGCTCAACGCCGACCTGGTGATCTGCGGTGCCGAGTCCACCGACGGCCGGGTCCAGGTCATGCCGCACATGCTCGCCGAGCGGCTCGGTGTCGCCGCGTTGACCGGCGCCCGCAAGCTCACCGTCGACGGCAGCAACCTGACCGTCGAGCGGCAGACCGAGGAGGGCTACGAGGTGGTCAGCGCCACCACCCCCGCCGTGGTCTCCGTCTGGGACACCATCAACGAGCCCCGGTACCCCTCGTTCAAGGGCATCATGGCCGCCAAGAAGAAGCCGGTGCAGACCCTCTCCCTGGCCGACCTGGGCGTCGCGCCCGGCGAGGTCGGGTTCGACGGTGCCACCAGCACCGTCCTGGAGCACAGCAAGCGCCCGCCGCGCTCCGGCGGCGCGAAGATCACCGACGAGGGCGACGGCGGCGTGAAGCTGGTCGAGTTCCTCGCCACCGAGAAGTTCGTCTGAGGGGTAACGGTCATGGCTGAGGTACTTGTCGTCGTCGAAGCCACCAGGGAATTCGGCGTCAAGAAGGTCACCCTGGAGATGCTCACCCTCGCCCGCGAGCTGGGTACCCCGTCGGCCGTCGTACTCGGTGGCCCCGGCGCCGCCGCCGCGCTCGCCGACAAGCTCGGGGAGTACGGCGCGGAGAAGATCTACGCCGCCGAGAGCGAGGAGATCGACGGCTACCTGGTGGCGCCCAAGGCCACCGTCCTGGCCGACCTGGTCCGCCGGGTCTCCCCGGCCGCCGTCCTGCTCGCCTCCGCCCAGGAGGGCAAGGAGATCGCCGCCCGGCTCGCAGTCAAGCTGGACAACGGCATCCTGACCGACGTGGTCTCGCTCGCCGCCGACGGCACCGCCACCCAGGTGGCCTTCGCCGGCTCCACCATCGTCAAGTCCAAGGTCACCCGGGGACTGCCGCTGGTCACCCTGCGTCCGAACTCGGTCAACCCCGTCCCGGCGCCGGCCACCCCGGCGGTCGAGCAGCTCACCGTGCAGGTCGGCGACACCGACAAGCTGGCGAAGGTGGTCGACCGGGTCGCCGAGCAGAAGGGCTCCCGCCCCGAGCTGACCGAGGCCTCCGTGGTCGTCTCCGGCGGCCGTGGTGTCGGCAACGCCGACAACTTCAAGCTGGTCGAGGAGTTGGCCGACCTGCTCGGCGGTGCGGTCGGGGCGTCCCGGGCGGCCGTCGACTCCGGCTTCTACCCGCACCAGTTCCAGGTCGGGCAGACCGGTAAGACCGTCTCCCCGCAGCTCTACGTCGCCCTCGGCATCTCCGGTGCGATCCAGCACCGGGCCGGCATGCAGACCTCGAAGACCATCGTCGCGGTCAACAAGGATGCCGAGGCCCCGATCTTCGAGCTGGCCGACTTCGGCGTGGTCGGTGACCTGTTCAAGGTCGTTCCGCAGGCTGCCGACGAGGTACGCAAGCGCAAGTGACCCGGACGGGCACCGCACCCGGTGGCGGTGACCCTCACCGTGTTCGCCCGGGTGCCGGTCGACCGGCACCCGGACACTGTCACACCACGTCAGGGGTGGTGGTCCGGAGCGGACCGCCACCCCTGACGTGTACGTGGGAGTTGACCGGCGGGACGGGGAGCTGAAGCCGGCCCGCCGGTCAACTCGTCAGGGTGCCCCGTAACAGGCTGTCGCCCGAGTGGACCTGGTTGTAGTCGTACCCCTCGGCGTGGACGTCAACCCACCTGGTAGCCGTCCGAGCAGGGCGAGGGGCGTTCTGCCGGCTGCGGGAACTCGACCAGGGCGACCCGGCTGCCCCCGGCCCAGCTACCCGGGGGCGGGGTGGGGCGCCCACCCCGCCCCCGGCGATAGGCTGAGCGGCGATGACATACCTGGATCATGCGGCGACCACTCCGATGCTCGACGAGGCACTGGAGGCGTACGTCGCGACCGCCCGTGAGGTCGGCAACGCGTCGTCACTGCACGCGGCGGGCCGGCGGGCCCGGCGCCGGGTCGAGGAGTCCCGGGAACGGGTGGCCGCCGCGCTGGGCGCCCGGCCCTCCGAGGTCATCTTCACCGGCGGCGGGACGGAGAGCGACAACCTCGCGGTCAAGGGCATCTACTGGGCCCGCCGGGTGGCCGACCCGACCCGCTCCCGGGTGATCTCCAGTTCCGTGGAGCACCACGCGGTGCTCGACGCGGTGCACTGGCTGGCCCGGCACGAGTCGGCCACGGTGGGGTGGCTCGGGGTCGACCCGACCGGTCGGGTCGCCGTCGACGCGCTCCGGGCCGAGCTGGCCGAGTACGGCGACCGGGTGACCGTGGTCACCACCATGTGGGCCAACAACGAGGTCGGCACCCTCCAACCGGTGGCCGAGCTGGCCGCCGTGGCCGCCGAGTACGGCGTACCGTTCCACACCGACGCGATCCAGGCCGTCGGTCAGGTGCCGGTCGACTTCGCCGCCAGTGGCGTCGCCGCGCTCACCGTCACCGGACACAAACTCGGCGGCCCGGCCGGGGTGGGCGCGCTGCTGCTCGGGCGGGACGTGCCGGCCACCCCGCTGCTGCATGGTGGCGGCCAGGAACGGGACGTCCGCTCGGGCACCCTGGACACCGCCGGGGTGGTGGCGTTCGCGGTCGCGGTGGAGCACGCGGTCAAGGCCCAGCAGGAGTACGCGACCCGGATCACCGCGCTCCGGGACGGCCTGGTTGAGCGGGTACGTGCTGCGGTGCCCGAGGTGATCTGCAACGGCGACCCGGTCGACCGGCTGCCCGGCAACGCGCACTTCTCCTTCCCCGGCTGCGAGGGGGACGCCCTGCTGCTGCTGCTCGACGCCCAGGGCATCGCCTGCTCGACGGGTTCGGCCTGCTCGGCAGGGGTGGCCCAGCCCTCGCACGTACTGCTGGCGATGGGGGCCGACGACGACCGGGCCCGCTCGTCGCTGCGCTTCACGCTGGGGCACACGTCCACGGTCGCCGACGTGGATGCCCTGATCGCCGTCCTGCCCGGTGCGGTCGAGCGGGCCCGCCGGGCTGGCGCCATCCGCTCCGTCCGCCCCTGACCCGGCCCACCCCTCCCGGCCCGCCCCTGACCCCGGCCCACCCCTCCCCGGCCCACCCCTCCCCGGTTTCGCCGATCATGGAGTTGTGGTGCCCTTTCAGGGAGGTTTTGCGGCTTCTGTCACCCACCACAACTCCATGATCGACGGGGTGGGGTGGTGGGGGTGGTGCGGGTCGGCAGCGGCCGGCCCGGCGCGTACCGTGGACGGGGTGAAGGGGGTGTCCCGGTGAGGGTGTTGGCAGCGATGTCCGGCGGGGTGGACTCGGCGGTCGCCGCCGCGCGTGCGGTGGAGGCCGGGCACGACGTGACCGGAGTGCACCTGGCACTGGCCCGCAATCCGCAGACCTACCGTTCCGGGGCGCGCGGCTGCTGCACCCTGGAGGACTCCCGGGACGCCCGGCGCGCCGCCGACGTGATCGGCATCCCGTTCTACGTCTGGGACATGGCCGACCGGTTCCATGAGGACGTGGTCGACGACTTCGTCGCCGAGTACGCCGCCGGTCGTACCCCCAACCCCTGCCTGCGCTGCAACGAGAAGATCAAGTTCGCGGCGGTGCTGGACCGGGCCGTCGCGCTCGGCTTCGACGCCGTGGTCACCGGGCACCACGCCCGACTCGGGCCGGACGGTCTGCTGCGGCGCAGCGTCGACCTGCCCAAGGACCAGTCGTACGTGCTCGCCGTGCTCACCCGCGAGCAGCTCGACCGGTCGATGTTCCCGCTCGGGGACTCCACCAAGGCCGAGGTCCGCGAGGAGGCGGCCCGGCGGGGGCTTGCCGTGGCCGACAAGCCCGACTCGCACGATATCTGCTTCATCGCCGACGGCGACACCCGCCGGTTCCTCGCCGAGCGGCTGGGCGAGGCACCGGGCGACGTGGTCGACGCGCTCACCGGGCAGGTGGTCGGCGCGCACAGCGGGGCGTACGCCTACACCGTCGGCCAGCGACGCGGCCTGCACCTGGACCGCCCCGCCCCGGACGGTCGACCCCGGTACGTCCTCTCCATCACCCCGAAGACCAACACGGTGACCGTCGGCCCCGCCGAGGCGCTGGAGGTCAGCGAGGTGCACGCCGAGCGGTCGGTCTGGACCGGTGGTGTCCGTCCGGGCGGGCCGGTGGAGTGCGAGGTGCAGTTGCGTGCCCACGGCGACGTGGTGCCGGCCACCGTCCGGCTCGACGGCACCGGCCTGCACGCCGACCTGCGTCGACCGGTACGCGGTGTCGCCGCCGGTCAGGCCATCGTGGCGTACCGGCCGGACCCGGCCGGCGACATCGTGCTCGGTTCCGCCACGATCGCCTGAGCCGGTGCGGCCGGCCCCCGGCGCCGGATGACCCGGTGCCGTTCGTGCGCCGTCGCGTGCGGTCGCCCCGGCAGGGGTTAACCTTCGGCCGTGACAGATCTTGCGTGGCCCTGGCCGGCCGGTGCGGCGACCGGTATCGGTTCGCTGCCCGGCACCGACATCGCCGAGGCCCAGCGGGTGGTACTCGGGGAACTACCGACCCTGCCGCACCTGCCGGAACTGCCCGCCCGGGGACCGGGGGCCGATCTGATCGGCCGGACCGGTGGACTCCTGGTCGAACTGCCGGTCGAGCTGTACGCGGCGCGGTGGCGGATCGCGCTGCGGCCGGGGCGGGACCTGCGCCGGGCGCGGGACCTGATGGAACGGGACCTCGACCAGCTCGCCGAGCAGGCCGAGGAGTACGCCGGACCGGTCAAGGTGCAGGCGGCCGGCCCGCTCACCCTCGCCGCCGGGCTGGAACGGCCGGTGGGCGGGCGGATGCTGCGTGACCCGGGGGCGGTCCGCGACCTGACCGCCTCGCTGGCCGAGGGGCTACGGGGACACGTCGCCGACCTGCGGCGGCGGCTGCCACATGCCCAGGTGCTGCTGCAACTCGACGAGCCGTCGCTGCCGGCGGTACTCGCCGGACGGGTGCCGACCGAGAGCGGGCTCGGGGCGTACCGGCCGGTGGAGGCGAGCACCGCGACTGATCTGCTGCGTACCGTCACCGAGGCCGTCGGGGTGCCGGTGGTGGTGCACTGCTGCGCGCCGGACGTGCCGCTGGAGCTGATCCGGTCCACCGGGGCGGTCGCCGTCGCGCTCGACCTGGATCTGGTGACGACGCTGGATCCGCTGGGCGAGGCGATCGACGCCGGGCTCGGACTGCTGGCCGGTGCCGCCCCGGCGCTGCCGGCGCCGACCGGCCAGGCACCGACCTCGGCCCAGGTCGCCGACCGGGTACGCCAGCTCTGGGACCGGCTCGGCTTCCCGCGTACCCAGCTCGCCCGGCAGGTGGTGGTGACCCCGGCCTGCGGGCTGGCCGGTGCGACACCGGCCCACGTGCGGGCCGTACTGGCTGCGTGTCGGGACGCCGGCCGCCGGCTGTCCGAGGAGTAAGAGCGACCGGCAACAGGGCGGTGGCGGAGCAGCGGGTGCTGGCGCTCGGTGCCCGCCGGCTACCCGGCGCCGGCGACGACTTCCGGGTCTACGCCGACCCGGTGGGCCACCCGTTCTGCCTCGTCTGGGAGTGACCGCCGGTCGGGCGCCGGTCGCTTCCCCGGTGGGCCGGCTGGCCGTTCGCAGTACCGGCCGGTGTGGTCCCGCTCCCGGTGGCCGGTTTCCCGCTGGTGATGGTTGCGACGGCGGGGCATCATGGCCGCCATGATCGACACGCCGATCCGGGAACCGCTCCAGCGCGCCACCGGCTCGCTCCTCGGCCTCGCCTACGGTGACGCCCTGGGCAAGCCGACCGAGTTCCTCACCGTCGCCGAGATCGAGCGGCGGTACGGCCCGGCCGGTCCCCGGGAGCTGACCGGTGACCCCGCCCTGGTCACCGACGACACCCAGATGGCCCTCGCGGTCGGCTGGGCGCTGCACGACGCCCCGGCGCCGACCCCGGCCAACCTCGAACCCCGGCTACGGGACCGCTTCCTGGCCTGGGCAGCCAGCCCGGAGAACAACCGGGCGCCCGGCATGACCTGCCTGCGGGCCTGCGCCGGACTGGCCCGGGGTACCCGCTGGCAGCAGGCCACGGTGGCCGGCTCCAAGGGCTGCGGGGCGAACATGCGGGTCACCCCGGTCGGCCTGGTGGCCGGCTACGACCTGGACACCCTTGCCGGGGTGGCCCAGTTGCAGGCCGGCCTGACCCACGGGCACCCGACCGGGCTGGCCGCGAGTGAGCTGACCGCGTACGCCGTCCGGGTGGTCTGCGACGGCGCGGACCTCGCCGGGCTGCCCGGCCTGCTCCGCGACCGGGCCCGGGAGCAGCACCGGGTCTACCGGGCCGACTGGCTCGGCGACCTGTGGCAGCAGCCGGGGATGGACTCCCCGGCCGGGTTCATCGCGCGGGGCTGGGACGAGTGCCTGGCCGCGCTGGACCGGCTCGACGCCGCGCTGGCCCGGCCGGACGACGGTACCGACCCGTGCCTGCTCACCGGGGAGGGCTGGATCGCCGAGGAGGCGCTGGCCACCGCCCTGCTCTGCGCGCTGCGGCACCGCGACGACCCGGTCACCGCGCTGGCCAGGGCCGCGACCACGGCCGGGGACTCCGACTCGATCGCCGCGCTGGCCGGGGCGTTCCTCGGCGCGGCCCTCGGTCCGGGCGCCTGGCCGGCCGAGTGGGCCACCCGGATCGAGTACGCCGACCAGCTCACCGCCCTCGGCCACTCCTGGGACCGGTAAGAGCCCGCGCAAATAGGTCGGTGAGGATCGGGTGGGTAGGAGACGGGCACAGGCGTCAGTGA
>NZ_JBAKHU010000056.1:0-35744 GCF_036906895.1 Micromonospora sp. CPCC 206060 | reverse complement strand
CCAGGTGTTCAGGTCGTCAACGGTGCTGGCTTCGGTGAGCACCACCTTGTACGCGCTGGCCAGGCGTCCGGGCCGGTTCAGGTCGTACTCGGCGTGACCGCGCAGACCAGCACACTGGCCGGGAACACGGTCGAGATGTGGGCGCGTTTGCGGCGGCGTAGTTCCAGGCCAGCGGCGATGGACATCAGTTCCAGCACGATGGCGTCCGCCCAGGCCAGCCATCCGGGTTGGCCGTGAGGGGCGGCGACGTTGTGGACGTGGGTGAAGCTGGCCGCACCGGCCGCGCCACCGATGGCGAGCATGATCATCAACGGCGACGCGAACCGGCGGGCTTACGCCCGCTTCCGGCAACCGGAGCAACCGCTTCAGGCAGGGACACTTCCGCTCCGGCCGCTCAGCACAGCGTGCTGCGGCCAGACGGGCGTCGGCTCAACCCGCCGGGAGAAGATCCTTCATCGCGGTTCTCCTGTCACTCGGTCGGCACCCCAACGACCAGACGCCGCACCAGGCCACAACGACGGGGAAGCACCCTGACGGGCGCCCACCCATCGACCATCCGGCCCGGCGAACGAGCCCGCCGCAAGGGGAACGTGCTCCAGTACCTCTCGACCAGACTGCCGCTGTCAAACGAGTCAACCCTGACGATCGACCGCCTCGGCACGCCCTCGACGCGGCACAGTGCCGGACCGTCTCCACCCGGCCCGCTACCTGCCGCAACGGTTCCCACCGTCCACACGGTCCGACCTTCTCACCGGAAAAACCCGACCGGAGAGCCCGCCGAAATGAGTTCCTTTGAGCGAAAGGCGAGCATTCTCCGGAGCCCCGTCTGATGACGGACACGGAGCCGTCAGGCACGCCGACACCCGCCAGCCTCAGTCAGTCCGGGGTCTGATGGATCAGGTGCCCCCCACCAGCAACGGCGCCCCGGCATGGGACAGCACGAGTGTCCACGGAGCTCACGAGCCGATGCGGCACTCGTACACGGCGCGGTGCTTCCCTGGCCCCTTGTAGTCGGAGATCACGGACACGCCGTAGCCCACCTGTCGCCATCGGTATTGACGAAGCCGAGCGCGAGCCAGGCGTGGTGGGCGGGGCGGTTGTCGGGCTCGGACGTCAGGTAGAGGCGCCGACAGCCCCAGCGCAGGCCATGCCGTCGAACATCGTCCACCAGTGCCCGGGCGATCCCGCGACGCCGGTGGCCGGGGTCCGTCATCACGTCCTGCAGATAGATCCCGGCCGGATCATCCTGGCTCCGCAATGCGATCACACAGCCGACGACCTCACCGTTTAGGACGGCAACAGGGCAGGTCGCGGAGAACAGCTTGCGTACAACCAGTAGTCGGACGACCCGCGCAGCTTGATGTAGGGCCCGCCGAGAGCGAGCAGCTTCTCGACGTCGGGAATCCGGTCGGCGGTGAGCGGAACGACCTTCATACGCGCCTCTCCGGTTCATGGGATCGCTGCGGTCACGCCGATACGCGAGCCGCCGGGATGAGGACTCGAACCACAATCTGGATGACCACTGTGGTTGTCCTCCGTTTCACGGGAGGAGTGGGAGCAGGTCGTCGTCGCGTCCGATCTGAGGCAGCCCGGCGGTTACGGCGATGGTCTCGACTGCCTCCTCGAACGTGGTGCTCTCCGGCAGAACAAGCTCGTCGGACCAGCCCAGGATGTCGTGGGCGACGTACCAGCCGCTCATGTGCTCGGCGGTGAACTCGCTGGCCTGCGGACGAGTCAAGTGCCGCCGCAGGGTCTCGGGCAGCGACACGTCCAGGTAGCAGAACAGCGACCGCCCCTGGTGACCGTCGCGGAGGTCAGCCAGCACGCCCCGGTAGCGGTCGCTGTGCATGATGCCTTCCAGGACGACGTGGTAGCCGTGGTCCAGCGCGAACCGGACAGTCTGCGCGATCAGCGTGGGGGCCGCGCCGCCGGGCTTGTCCCGCTCGCGGAGAAGAATGCGACGCAGGTAGTCCTGCTCGACCAGAGCGCAGCCCCGGCCATGCCGACGCCGCAACTCCCGGGCGATGCTGCTCTTGCCCGACCCGGAGTTTCCCCGGATACACACCAGGATCGTGTTCAGGCTGCCAGTAGGTTCAACGGGCACGATGCCTCCGCAGATTCAGTCACTGCGCACGACGAGGTCGAAAGCCATGACGATCAGCGATCGGGAAATTGATCCGCAGGCCAGCAGCCCCACCGCTCGGCCCGGGAAAACCGACACCGGAGTCAGTCCGACGCCCCGCTCAGAGGGCGAGGAGGCCGTTGACCCCGTAGTGATCCCACCACGTCGCCCTGTGCCTGCGCAGTTCGCCGCCGGTACGTGTCAGCAGCAGGTAGTTGCCGTTCTGCACCAGGGCCGCGTCCTCGCCACGGCCGGCCAGGATCCGGGCCACCGCCGCGACCATGTAGGGGATCCCCTTGTCCACCAGGTCGTCCGCGCGCGAAGTCGACGTCGACGTACCTCTCCGGCTCCCACTCCCAACGTGACCCGTCGTCGTCCTCGGCATCGAAGTAGCCGTGCTCGCCGGAGTAGACACTCAGGGCGTAGCCTCGCTGCTCGTAGAGTCGGACGCTGAGCAGTCGGGGGTTGGTGGTCGGTACCGGCTTCTCCGTGACGTCGGCGGCAGCGAGTGCGGCCACGTCCTCCAGCGGGACGTCACCGGCCAGGGTCAGTCGGAACTCCACGGCCATCTCCGCAACCTCTTCTCAATCTCGCCGCACGATCTGCACCGCCCGCGACCGACCGACAAAGTCCTGCATCTGCGGACGCGTCGCGGCGCGAGGCCGTGCCGGACGCAGAACTCACAGGCCGCCAGGTACTCACCGGTCAATAAGGTCGTCTCCGCCGTGAACGCCCCACCAACTCAGAGCGTGCCTGCGCAGCGTTCCCGAGAAGCGGGTCAGCAGCAGCCAGTCGGCATTGAGGACCAGCGCGGCGTCCTCCGGCCGTTCGCCCAGTACCCGGGCCACGGACGCCAGCATCTCCCGCGTCGCCCGCTCGGATGATTCGTCCTTACGCAGCCGGAAGCCGATGTTGACGTACCGCTCCGGTTCCCACTCCCACACCGAGCCGTCACCATCCTCGGCCTCGAAGTAGCCGTGGGAACCCGCGTAGATGCTCACCGTGTAGCCACACCGATCACTGAGGTCCGCACTCAACAACCGGGGCCTCCCATCTGCCGCAGACTCCTCGGCACCGTCCGGAGCGACGATGCCGGCCAGCGCTTCGAGAGGGATGTCGCCCGCGAGCGTCAAGCGGTACTCGGTCGCCATGGGTAACCCTTCAGTCTCGTCGCAGGATCTGGATTATCGCCCCGCTGCGCGTCACCACCACCAGTTCCTTCAGCCCCGCGATCGGCCAGTCGTCGAACTGCTTCTGCAGCGCCGCGAAATCGCCACGCCAGTCGTTGAGGTTGACCACCACCCGCTGGGTCTGCTCACTGGCGATCTTGTCGGCAACCCCGCTCCACACGCCTCGCACGCTCTTCGCCGGAGTCGGTGAGTAGCAGTCGAAGACGTGTCCCTCGATCAGGTAGTCCGGATCCTTGCCCGGGTTGCCGGAATCACCGGTACCGAGCCGGGTTTTGGCGACCTCCTGCCTGGTCGGGTTCTGGTGGAGTAGGTATCCCTCGCCAGCGACGGTATCGGCACATTCGTTCTCAAGTTCCAACGAGCGCCGCACGCGTTCGTCCTCCTTCGGAGGGATCCGGGTACGTCGACCGGTAGGCGAGCCGCCGTGCATCCCAGTGGGCTTGCGTGTCCACAGCGTCGTCACTCCCGTGACGGCGGAGGGTGTGGGGACCGGGTCAGGGCTGGTCGGTACGGCACCGCCAGCCCCGATCAGTTTCCCGACGACCCCAACTGCCGCGCCTCGGCGATCGCCGCGTCGACAACCTGACCGGTGGTACCGGTGCGCTGAACCAGCATGACAAGCACCTGCTTGACGCTCTCCAGAGCCTGCAGCAGCGGCCCGGGCTGCCCACCCTGCAGAACCACCACGACGAGCTGCTGCGCCTCACCGACGTGCGTGATCGTCGCAGCCGTCTGATCACGGATCCCGTCGACCGCACTGCGCACCGGCGTCAGCCCAGCGATCGTCTCCTCCGGACTGGCCTGCTCCGGGACAGCAGCAGTCGCCCTCGTAGCATCCCCGACAGCACCGGCAAGACCACCAAGGCCGCCCCGGACGGTGGTGATCACCCCACGAATCCGGGCCACTCCGGCAGCCACCGCAGCGAACCCGGCACCCGCAGCCCGCAACGCGATCTCCTGCGCCTGCTGGTCAGCAGCGGCAGCCAGACCCTGCGCGCGTTCGACCCCGGTGGCCAACGTACGCAGCTCCGTAGTGATCTTCTCGACGTGCGACACGCTGCCGGAATCCTCCACCTGGCGACAAAAGCCTTCAGAACGTTGAACCTACCGGCACACCACGGACGTCACCAGACGACGAACCCGCCTACGACGCCGGTACCGGCAGGCACCCGCAGACATCAGTGATCGCGGCCGAGGAGCAGGTGGGGGTACCCCTTGTCGACCGGCTGACCAAGCTCGGCATCGAGGGAGTCGATGAACCCGACCAGCCGATCGGTGGCGTCTCCGACATCGGCGGCCTCGCCCTTGAACTCGAACTCGACGAAGTCGCCGGCGTCCACGACGTGGTCGAAGACGATTTCGACGTCGGGCAACGTCCACGCCTCACGGGTCTTGTCGACCGTCACCAGGGGCCGGAAGTCCAGGGCCTCAGCAGCACTACCACACACACCTACCCCCCACCCCTACCCTAAGGGCCCCGGCCGGCCGCCGATGCGCCGGGTGAGTTCGGCGGTCGTTCGGGCGACCTGCCGGGCCAACTCGCGCTGCCCGTCGACGTCCACGTCGGCGGCAGGGTAGGTCACGGCCACGGCCGCGACCGGGTGGCCGGTGTGGTCGTGTACGGCTGCGGCGACCGAGGAAACCTCGGGTGTGACCAGCCCCTCCTCGATGGCGTAGGTGCGTTGCCGGACTCGGATCAGCTCGGCGCGCAGCTGGGCCAGACTGGTAACGCCGACGCCGTGCCGCTGCACGAACGCGTCCCGGCTCGGGAAGAGGGCACGCACCTGGGCGTGCGGCAGGGCGGCGAGCATGGCCAGGCCGCTCGCGGTCAGCGCCGCCGGCAGCCGTACCCCGACGTCGGTGACCAGCGGGGGGCGGCCAGGCGCGCGCTCCTCGATCACGTAGAACACCTCGCGGCCGTGCAGCACGGCCAGATGGGCGTTGTGCGAGCTGGTCTCGACCAGGCGGGTCAGCAGCGGCCGGGCGACGCGCTGCAGCGGGGCCTGACGTAAGTACGCCGAGCCGAGGGCGAACGCTTCGACCCCCAGGCCGTACCGCCGCTCCTCCGCCAGGTGCATCACGAATCCCTCGTACCGCAGCACCGCCAGCAGGTGATAGACGGTGGACCGCGGCAGCTCGAGGTCGCGCGCGATCGACGCGGCGGGGAGGGGTTCGGCGTGCCGGGCCAGCAGCTTGAGCAGGCTGATGGCGTGGGCCGCGGCGGGGACGTTCGCCATGCCCCCAGTGTCTCAGATCCGAGACAGAACCTGGCCGCCGGTCGTATCCGGCAGGCTCGGTCGTCGGTTCGAATAGAGGGCATGAGAACAGCCCAACCCCGTCGGGCCGCTGCCGTCGTCACGGTCGGCACCGGCCCGCTGAGCTTCGACGACGTCGTGGCGGTCGCCCGCCACGACGCCCCCGTCGAGATCTCCGCCGATGCGCTGTCCGAGATCCGCAGGAGCCGCGAGGTCGTCGAGGCGCTCGCCGACGACGCTGAGCCCCACTACGGCGTGTCCACCGGGTTCGGGGCGCTGGCGACCCGGCACATTCCGGTCGAGCTGCGCGCCCAGCTCCAGTCCAGCCTCGTCCGCAGCCACGCCGCCGGGTCGGGGCCGGAGGTGGAGCGGGAGGTCGTCCGGGCCCTGATGCTGCTGCGCCTGTCGACGTTGGCGACCGGCCGTACAGGAGTCCGCGCCGAGACCGCGCTCACGTACGCGCGGCTGCTGAACGCCCGGATCCACCCGGTCGTGCACGAGTTCGGCAGTCTCGGCTGCTCCGGCGACCTCGCGCCGTTGGCGCACTGCGCGCTGGCGCTGATGGGGGAGGGCCCTGTGCGCGACGCCGCCGGTGAGCTGCGCGACGCCGGGGACGCCCTACGCGAGGCAGGCATCGAGCCGGTCTCCTTGGCTGAGAAAGAGGGCCTCGCGCTGATCAACGGCACCGACGGCATGTTGGGCATGCTGGTGCTGGCGATCAGCGACCTGCGCCACCTGCTCAAGGTCGCCGACCTGACCGCCGCAATGAGCGTGGAGGGGCTGCTCGGCACCGACGTCGTGTTCACCCCTGAGCTGCAGGACCTGCGCCCCCACCCGGGCCAGGCCGCCTCCGCAGCCAACATCCGCGCCGTGCTCGCTGGCAGCCCGATCGTGGCCAGTCACCGCAGCCCGGACTGCACCCGCGTCCAGGACGCCTACTCGCTGCGCTGCGCGCCGCAGGTGGCCGGGGGCGCACGGGACACCGTGGACCACGCGGCGCTGGTCGCCTCCCGGGAATTGGCCGCCGCGGTGGACAATCCGGTGGTCACCCGCGACGGACGGGTCTCCTCGAACGGTAACTTCCACGGTGCCCCGCTGGCGTACGTGCTCGATTTCCTCGCGGTCGTCACTGCGGACGTCGCCTCGATGGCCGAGCGCCGCACCGACCGGTTCCTCGACGTGGCCCGCAGCCACGGGTTGAATGCCTTCCTCGCCGAGGACCCGGGCGTCGACTCGGGCTACATGATCGCGCAGTACACCCAGGCCGCGCTCGTCTCGGAGCTCAAGCGGCTCGCCGTACCCGCCAGCGTCGACTCGATCCCGAGTTCGGCGATGCAGGAGGACCACGTCTCGATGGGCTGGTCCGGCGCCCGTAAGCTGCGCCGCGCTGTCGACGCGCTGACCCGCGTGCTCGCCATCGAGCTGCTCACGGCCGCACGCGGCATCCAGTTGCGGGCGCCGCTGCGCCCCGCCCCCGCCACCGGCGCGGTGATCGACGCCCTGCGCGAGGTGGCCCCCGGTCCTGGGCGCGACCGCTTCCTCTCGCCGGAGATCGACGTCGCCGTCCGGTTCGTGGCCAGCGGGGCCGCGCTTCGCGCCGTCGAGTCGGTCACCGGACCGTTCAACTGACCCCCGGGCAAGCAAGGAGACACGCCATGGAAGGCGCACGTCCCGTCCGTGCCCCGCGCGGCACGACCCTGACCGCCAAGTCGTGGGCCACCGAGGCCCCGCTACGGATGCTGATGAACAACCTGGACTCGGAGGTCGCCGAGCGCCCCGACGACCTCGTGGTGTACGGCGGCACTGGCCGCGCGGCCCGCGACTGGAAGTCCTTCGACGCGATGGTCCGCACCCTGACCACATTGGAGCGGGACGAGACGATGCTGGTGCAGTCGGGTCGCCCGGTGGGCGTGCTGCGGACGCACGAGTGGGCCCCACGGGTGCTCCTGGCCAACTCCAACCTTGTCGGCGACTGGGCCACCTGGCCTGAGTTCCGGCGGCTGGAGCGGCTGGGCCTGACAATGTACGGCCAGATGACGGCCGGCTCGTGGATCTACATCGGCACGCAGGGTATCGTGCAGGGCACGTACGAGACGTTCGCGGCCGTAGCGGAGAAGCGCTTCAACGGCACCCTGGCCGGCACGCTCACGCTCACCGGCGGCTGCGGCGGCATGGGCGGGGCGCAACCGCTCGCGGTGACCCTGAACGACGGGGTCTGCCTGATCGTCGACGTGAACAAGGCCCGTCTCCACCGCCGGGTGCAG
The DNA here is from genome assembly GCF_036906895.1 of Micromonospora sp. CPCC 206060. Classification (NCBI taxonomy): domain Bacteria; kingdom Bacillati; phylum Actinomycetota; class Actinomycetes; order Micromonosporales; family Micromonosporaceae; genus Micromonospora; species Micromonospora sp. CPCC 206060. Next base: position 27,913 of record NZ_JBAKHU010000056.1, on the reverse strand, counting down.
CACCGCTACCTGGACGAGGTCGCCACCGACCTGGACGACGCGATCGAGCGGGTGCTGCGCGCCAAGGGCGAGCGCCGCGCGCTCTCCGTCGGGCTGGTCGGCAACTGCGCCGAGGTCTTCCCCGAACTGCTGCGTCGTGGTGTCCCGATCGACATCGTCACCGACCAGACCAGCGCCCACGACCCGCTGTCGTACCTGCCCGAGGGCGTCTCGGTCGAGGACTGGCACGCCTACGCGGAGGGAAAGCCCGAGGAGTTCACCGCCCGGGCCCGCGCCTCGATGGCCCGGCACGTCCAGGCGATGGTGGAGTTCCAGGACGCCGGCGCCGAGGTCTTCGACTACGGCAACTCCATCCGGGACGAGGCACGACTCGGCGGGTACGAGCGGGCGTTCGAGTTCCCCGGGTTCGTCCCCGCGTACATCCGGCCGCTGTTCTGCGAGGGCAAGGGACCGTTCCGCTGGGCGGCCCTGTCGGGCGACCCGGAGGACATCCACGCCACCGACCGCGCCGTGATGGAACTGTTCCCGGACAACGACCGCCTGCAGAAGTGGCTACGCGGGGCGCAGGAGAAGATCGCGTTCCAGGGCCTGCCGGCGCGCATCTGCTGGCTGGGCTACGGCGAGCGGGACAAAGCCGGCCTGCGGTTCAACGATATGGTCGCCTCGGGCGAGCTCAGGGCGCCGATCGTCATCGGGCGGGACCACCTGGACGCCGGCTCGGTCGCCTCGCCGTATCGGGAGACCGAGGCCATGCTCGACGGGTCGGACGCCATCGCCGACTGGCCGCTGCTGAACGCGCTGATCAACACCGCATCCGGGGCATCCTGGGTATCCATCCACCACGGCGGGGGCGTCGGCATCGGCCGGTCGATCCACGCCGGCCAGGTGTCGGTCGCGGACGGGACCGCCCTGGCGGCCGAGAAGCTGGCACGGGTGCTGACCAACGACCCCGGCATGGGCGTGATCCGCCACGTCGACGCGGGCTACGAGCGCGCCGAGCAGGTCGCCGCCGAGCGGGGCGTGCGGATCCCGATGCGGGAGAGCTGAGCCTCCGCGATGAGCTCCGACAGCACGTGGGCGGCGATCGAGCCGATCGGGCGCGATCGCCGCACCCGCAGCTACCGGCGCTTCGTCCGGAGCCGCAAGGACCTCGACCTGCGCGAGTGATTCGCCCAGGAGCGCCGGGCCGGGGCCTCGACCTCACTACCGACCGGATGGGCAACCAGTGGTCTTCTCTTCACTCGGGTCTCCCCCGAGTCTCCGCCGGACATGTGAGCGGCACCGCGTGCCGAATCCCGAAGACCGGACCGGGCGGTTGTGCACGGTGAACGAGCGCCCTGGCCCAGAACGGCAACGGCGTCCGGGGCGGTAACTCCGGACGCCGTTGCCGTCGGACAACTCACCACCTGCGCAAGTGCCTCCTATCACTTGCGCTTGCGGATCTCCTCGGCGGCCTGTGGAACGACCGTGAACAGGTCGCCGACGACGCCGTAGTCGGCGAGTTCGAAGATCGGCGCTTCGGCGTCCTTGTTCACCGCGACGATGGTCTTCGAGGTCTGCATGCCGGCCCGGTGCTGGATCGCGCCGGAGATGCCCAACGCGACGTACAGCTGCGGGGAGACCGTCTTGCCGGTCTGGCCCACCTGGAACTGGTGGGGGTAGAAGCCGGAGTCGACCGCAGCGCGGGACGCGCCCACGGCGCCGCCGAGCAGGTCGGCCAGTTCCTCGACCAGCTTGAAGTTGTCGGCGTTGCCGACCCCGCGGCCGCCGGATACGACGACCGAGGACTCGGTCAGCTCCGGACGGGAGCCCTTCTGCTCGGTGGCGCGCTGCACGACCCGGGCCAGCTTGTCCGCCTCACCAACCTGCACGGTGAGCTGCTCGACAGCCGGTGTGGCCGCCGCTGGGGTGGGGGTGAGCGAGTTCGGGCGGACGGTGACCAGCGGCAGGCCGCGGGTGACCTTGGATTTGACGATGGTGGAGCCGGCGAACGCGACCTGCGTGGCGGTGCCGTCCGCGTCGAGTGCGACCACGTCGGTCAGGATGCCGTTGTCCAGTTTGACGGCCAGCCGGGCGGCGATCTCCTTGCCCTCCTGCGACGAGGCGAGCAACACCGCGGCCGGTTGCACCCGCTTCACGAGGTCGGCGAGCACGGTGGCCTTCGGGGCCACCAGGTAGCCGTCGATGTCGGCGCTCTCGGCGGCGTAGACCTTCTCCGCGCCGTACTCGCCCAGCTTGCCGGCCAGCGCCTCGGCGGCGCCGGGACCGCCGAGCACGACCGCACTGGGCGTGCCCAGCTCGCGGGCGAGGGTGAGCATCTCCAGGGTGACCTTCTTGACGCCGAACTCCCGGGTGCCGTCGACGACGACGAGAACCTCAGCCATGTCCAGACCCCTCACACGAACTTCTCGGTGGCGAGGAACTCGACCAGCTGCACGCCGCCGGAGCCCTCATCGGTGACCTTGGTGCCGCCGGAACGCGGCGGGCGCTTGGAGTGCTCCAGCACCGTGCTGGTGGCGCCGGCGAAGCCCACCTCGGCGGGGGCGACGCTCAGGTCCGCCAGGGACAGGGTCTGCAGCGGCTTCTTCTTCGCCGCCATGATGCCCTTGAACGACGGGTACCGCGGCTCGTTGATCGTGTCCCACACCGAGACGACCGCCGGGGTCGAGGCGGTGACCACCTCGTAGCCCTCCTCCGTCTGCCGCTCCACCGTCAACGTCGGCCCGTCCACGGTCAGCTTCCGCGCCCCGGTCAGCGCCGCAACACCCAACCGCTCCGCGATCATGTGCGGCAGCACCTGCACCCGACCATCAGTCGACTCCGAACCACACAGCACCAAATCCGCATTGAGCCGACCGAGGGCGGCGGCGAGCACCTTCGAGGTGGCCACCGCGCAGGAGCCGTGCAGGGCGTCGTCCACCACGTGCACGGCCTTGTCCGGACCCATGGACAGCGCCTTACGGATCGACTCGGTCGCCCGGTCCGGACCCATCGTCAGGACGGTCACCTCACCGCCGTGCGCCTCCTTGATCTTCAACGCCTCCTCGATGGCGTACTCGTCCATCTCGTTGATGACGTTGTTCGCCGAACCGCGGTCGACGGTGTTGTCGTCGCTACGCAGGTTGCGGTCCGCGCCCGAATCAGGCACCTGCTTGACGAGTACGACGATATTCATCGCGCTTCGAAACCCTCTCTACGTTAGTCGCCACGCCGGGCCGCGACGCGACACACGGCTCAGTTGAATGAGCTTTCTTCGGCCTTGAAACCCGATGGATCAGGCCAGCGCCGGACGGTAGATGTCCGCCCCGCGAACTGCTGAAACACGGTCTAGGGCTCGGACGATGTCCTCGACCCGCTCCTTGGCGTCGCCGAAGAGCATCTGGCTGTTGTCGCGGAAGAACAACGGGTTCTGCACGCCGGCGTAGCCTGTGGCCATCGACCGCTTGAAGACGATCACGTCGTGGGCGTTCCAGACCTTCAGAACCGGCATGCCGGCGATCGGCGAGGACGGGTCCTCCGACGCGGCCGGGTTGACCGTGTCGTTGGCGCCGATGACCAGGACCACGTCGGTGGCGTCGAAGTCGTCGTTGATCTCGTCCATCTCGAGCACGATGTCGTAGGGCACCTTGGCCTCGGCCAGCAGCACGTTCATGTGGCCGGGAAGGCGACCCGCCACGGGGTGGATGCCGAACCTCACGTTGACGCCCCTGGCCCGAAGCTTCGCGGTCAGGTCGGCAACGGGGTACTGCGCCTGCGCCACCGCCATGCCGTAGCCGGGGGTGATGACGACCGAGGACGCGCCGGCCAGCAGCTCGGCGACGGCGTCGGCCTGGATCTCGCGGTGCTCGCCGTAGTCCTTGTCAACCCCGGGGCCGGCCTCGACGCCGAAGCCACCGGCGATGACGGAGATGAAGGAGCGGTTCATCGCCTTGCACATGATGTAGGACAGGTAGGCACCGGATGAGCCAACCAGCGCACCGGTCACGATCAGCAAGTCGTTGCTGAGTAGGAAGCCCGAGGCGGCCGCGGCCCAACCCGAGTAGCTGTTGAGCATCGAGACCACGACCGGCATGTCGCCGCCACCGATGGAGGCGACCAGGTGCCAGCCCAGGGCCAGAGCGAGCACCGTCAGCACGACGAGGACGACATCCTGTCCGGTGCTGCCGACGTCAATGGCGGCGTAGACGATGGTGAGGATCGTGAAGAGGACCAGCGAACCGACGTTGATGAAGTTCTTGCCTGGCAGCATGAGCGGGGCGGACTTCATCTTCGCCGAGAGCTTCAGGTTGGCGACGATCGAGCCGGTGAAGGTGACCGCGCCGATGAAGATACCGATCGAGACCTCGGCCTCGTGGATGTTGTTGAGGCTGTCCAGAGCGTAGTGCGAGCCCTGGAGGTGGCCGTTCCACCCGATCGCGACGGCGGCGAGGCCGACGAAGCTGTGCAGCAGCGCGATGAGCTCGGGCATTCCGGTCATCTCGACGATCCTGGCCCGCCACAGGCCGATCACGGCACCGACCGTGATCGCGGCCAGCATGAGCGGGATCGAGACCATGCCGCCGTCGAGGTCGGTGGTGACGTCGATGACCAGGGCAACGGTCGCGACGAGCGCCATCGCCATGCCGACGATCCCGTAGGTCAGGCCGTTCTTGGCGGACTCGTGCTTCGACAGGCCCGCCAGCGAGAGGATGAACAACAGCGAGGCAGCGATGTACACCGCGCCAGTGGTAGAGATGATGTCCATCGCTCAAACCCCCTTGTTGAACATGCCGAGCATGCGGCGCGTGACCGCGAAGCCACCGAAGATGTTGATCGAGGCAAGCAGGGTCGCGACGGCAGAGAGAATCCGTATGGTGGTGTTCTCCGAGGCGACCTGGATCAGCGCGCCGACCACGACCACGCCGGAGATGGCGTTGGTGACCGACATCAGCGGCGTGTGCAGTGCGTGCGCCACCTTGCCGATGACGTAGTAACCGATCACGATCGAGAGCATCAGCGTCGTGAAGTGCTGCGGGATCGGGTCCGGCGCGGTCGCGTTGACCAGCCAGAGCAGGGCGATGCCGCCCAACACCAGGCCGACCTTCGCACCTGCGGACAGCGGCGCCTTCTCCTCCTTGACCGGAGCAGAAACCGTGGGAGTCGCGGCCGCGGGGGCGGCCGAGACCTGCACGGCCGGCGGCGGCCAGGTGGACTCGCCCTCCCTGACGACGGTGATGCCACGCTGGACGACGTCGTCGAAGTTCAACGTCAGGTTGCCGTCCTTCTCCGGGGTCAGCAGCTTGAGCAGGTTGACGACGTTGGTGCCGTACAGCTGCGACGTCTGCGCGGCCAGGCGGCCGGCGAGGTCGGTGTAACCCAGGATCGTCACGCCGTTCTGGGTGACGACCTTCTGATCCGCCACGGTTCCCGCGACGTTTCCACCGTTGGCCGCGGCCATGTCGACGATCACGGAGCCGTTCTTCATGCCGGCCACAGTCTCGGCGGTGAGCAGGCGCGGCGCCGGGCGTCCGGGTATCAGCGCGGTGGTGATGACGATGTCGGCGGCGCGCGCCTCCTCGTCGTACATCGCGGCAGTCGCGGCCTGCTGCTCCTCGGTCATCTCCTTGGCATAGCCGTCGGAAGACTTCTCCGCCTTGAACACGGACCGGTCCAGCTCAACAAACTGCGCGCCCATCGACTCGACCTGCTCGGCCACCTCGGGACGCACGTCGAACGCCCGCACGACCGCACCCATCGCCGATGCGGCACCGATCGCGGCCAGACCCGCGACACCGGCGCCCACCACGAACACCCGGGCCGGAGGGATCTTGCCTGCGGCGGTCACCTGGCCGGTGAACATCCGGCCGAACTCGTGCGCGGCCTCGACCACGGCGCGGTAGCCCGCGACGTTCGCCATCGAGGACAGCACGTCCATCGGCTGCGCGCGCGAGATCCGCAGCACCGCGTCCATCGCGAGCGCGGTCACGCCCTGCGCTTGCAGCTCCTCCAGCAGCTCGGGGCTACGGCCCGGCGCCATCATCGAGATGATCGTGACGCCCTGCCGGAGCCGGCCGATCTCCTCGTGGGTGGGGGCGTTGACCTTCACGACGACGTCGGCGGCCCACACCTCCTCCGTCGTACCGACCCGGACACCAGCGGCGGTGAACGCGCTGTCGGGCTGGTCGGCGAGGTCGCCGGCGCCCGACTCGACGATCACGTCGTAGCCGAGGTCGGTCAGTTGGGAAACGGTCTTGGCGGTCGCCGCAACCAGGGCGCCCTGTTTCGACTCGCTCGGGATGCCGATGAGCATCGATACCCTCCTTCTCTCGTTTCCACCGGGTCCACCCTGTCCGGGCAGCCAAGGGAGCGCCGGGCGACGGCGAGCCGCGAGGCCCTGCCGTGGCCGACGGACGGCCGGTGCGATCCCGGGCCACGGGACGGTCACGGCAGGATGCCGTTGTCCCCCGCACCCCTGTTACGAATAGAGACCACGGACCCGGTGCGCCTGGCACACGCGTTCGATGGCCATGCAGGCCTCCTCGACCTGCCGTTCCAGCGCTGCCACATCGAGACCGCCGCCACGATGGACACCACCGTTGACGTCACTGACCGCGACGACTCGCGCGCTCTCCCGAGCGACGAAGGCGGTCACGCCCTGACCTGCCTCGCCGAAGCCCCTGCCCCGCGTTGTTGACCCGCCGTCGGCGCCGGGGGCGATGCCGACGTGGGTCAGCGCCTCGAGAGCGATGGCGGCCACGCCCCGGGTGGTCGACGCGGCCAGAGGCACGGCCAAAGAGGGCGCACGGCCAGGTCATCCACATCGCGAACGCCCGGACTTCGTAGCGGTCGACGCGGGCGTCGCGAATGGACCCACCTCTTGCTGGTCGGGAGAGACCGCTAGTAGAGCGCCTTGCCGCCATCGAGACGGATGACCGTGCCATTCAGGTAGGGCGAGCACGTCGAGAGGAAGAGCAGCGTCTCCGCGACATCGTCCGCATCCCCGTTGCGGAACTCGTACCGCGTCCCGACACGGTAGGTGTCGCCATCGACGAGCGGTTCACCGCGATAACGACGCAGCGCGTCATTGGTGCCGTCGTCCGAACGGAAGAACTGCGTCGGTGCCACCGCGTTGCACTGTACCGTCGGAGACAGCGCGACGGCGAGCTGCTCCATGAGCCGAATCAGGGCCGTCTTGGACAGGCCATGCGGAATGAGGTTCGGCCATGCCTCGTTGGTCGAGTTCCCCACCAGCGCGATGATCCTGCCGTGCCCCTGCGCCTTCATGACCGCCGCCGCGGCTTGGCTGAGGAAGAACGGTCCCCGGATGTTGACCCCGAATGAGGCGTCGAAGTCGTCCTCGGTCACATCTTCGAACTCCTTCGCGCGAAGTGAGCTCGCATTGTGGATCAGCACGGAGAGATCGCCGCGCCAGGCCGCCGCTTGGTCCACGAGCCGGCGGGCGTCCGCGGTGTTCGACACGTCCGCCTCCACGGCGATCGCCTCGCCGCCCTCGGAGCGGATGAGCTTGACGGTCTTCGCGGCGAGCTCCGCCTGCTTCCAGTGGTTCACCACCACCGCCGCCCCGGCCGCTCCGAACCTGCGCGCGAACACGCGGCCCGCACGTTCGGCCGCGCCGGTGATGAGAACCGTCCGGCCGACGATAGATGAACTCATGATGTCTCCAGATAGTCAGAATGAGGGGAATGAATTCTCGGTTGGTCCCCCGCCACGGCGACGGGCCGCAGGCGGAAGCAGAAGTGTCTCGGCGGACGGTAAGTCAGACTTGGCGGATGCCGGCCCGCCACACTGCGCTCGTGAGCGGGACCCCGGGACGGTAGGCAAGGTGGGTGACCGAGGGGGCGTCCAGCACCTGAAAATCGGCCCGCCGGCCAGGACCAATCACCCCGACGGCCGGCTGCGCCGCGCCACGGGGATCGAGCCACCCCTCCTCGTCCATTCCCAACGCGATCGCCCCTCCCAGCGTCGCCGCGCGGACCGCCTCCTGCACGGTGAGACCCATCTGCAGCACGGCGGTGGCGACGGAGAACGCCATCGAGGTGGTGAAGGACGTCCCGGGGTTGCAGTTCGAGGCGATCGCGACGACCGCGCCGGCGTCCAGGAGACGCCGGGCAGGCGCGAGCGGCATCCGAGTGGACAGGTCGCAGGCCGGAAGGACCGTCGCGACCGTGCCTCGCCTCGCGCCCGCCCAGGAGGATGCCAGGGCCGCGATGTCGTCGTCGGTCAGGAAGCCGAGGTGATCCACGCTGAGGGCGCCGTACTCGACAGCGAGCTGCGCCCCTGGCCCGTGCCCGAGCTGGTTGCCGTGCAGGCGACGCGCCATTCCCCGCGCCCTGGCTACGTCGAGGATCCTGCGGGTCGCCGCCTCGTCGAAGGCGCCGACCTCGCAGAAGACGTCCACTGCGGTCACGAAGGGAGCGACGGCGTCGAGCATCGGACCAGCGACGAGCGCGACGTACTCGTCCGGGTCGGCGCCCGCAGGCACGACGTGTGCGCCGAGGAACGTCACCGCGTCCACGTGCCGACCGGCCAGGCGAGCTGCCCGTACCTCGTCGGTCAACGTCAGGCCGTACCCGGTCTTCGTCTCGAGCGTCGTCGTCCCGCCACGGCGCGCCTCCGCTACCAGCCGCTCGATATTTCCCTCGAGATCCGCGTCGCTCGCCGCCCGCGTGGCCTGGACCGTCACGTTGATACCGCCCGCCGCGTACGGCTCACCGGCCATCCTCGCCTCGAACTCCGCAGTGCGGTCCCCGGCGAAGACCATGTGGGTGTGGGAATCGACCCAACCCGGGAGCACAGCTCGTCCGGCCAGGTCCACCCTCCGGTCGGCGGGGGGCGCCGCACGAGATGGCCCGACCCACGCGATCCGATCTCCTTCGACGACCAGCGCCGCATCGAGGACCCGCCCGCCGTTGGCCTCGTCGTTCGTGGTCAACTCTGAGATGCCGTCGATGACGACGGCTTCCTGTGGCTCGTTCACGTCCTGGTACCCCTGGTTGTCCCACATGTTTGCCGGCCCCTCATCCCCGAAGCTGGCCCTTGCGCGGATCACGCAGCCGGGAGAACTGCGCCGTCGAATAGCTGCGCCCGCTGGTTGGGGCGAGGAACGGTTCTGCGGTGTGGTCGCGACCGTCCAGCTCCGTCTCGACGACATGGCGAAGTAGCTCACCCACGATCGGCGCCGTCTTGAACTGTGTACCTGAGGTCGCCATCGCGACGAACAGCCCGTCGAAGCACGTCCGGTCGTAGATCGGCAGCCAGTCCTCCGCCGCGTCGTACAGCCCGACGACGCCGGTTCGAGCACGCGGGATGCCCAGTGCCGGGATGCGCCGAGCCAGCCGCAGAGTCGTGCGTTCCCAGACGTCGGCCGTCACCAGCGGGTTGAACTCATCGGGGTCCTCGATGACTGTCTGCTCCTCGACGAGATCACCGTTACTGCCACCGAGGAACGCGTTGCCCAGCTCTGGACGAAAGTTGATGTTGAGGTCGCCGTCCACGAGGTGTACCCCTTGAAGCGCGAGGTCCAGCCCAGCCGGCGCCGGCACGTGGACCAGTTCCTCCCGGATCCGCCGGGTTCGGACCCGGAAGTCGGAGGTTCCGCCGATTGCACTGACGAGTGAATCGGTGTGCGGTCCGGCAGCGACGAGAACTGCCTCCGCTCGCAACCTGCTCCCATCGGCCAGGGTCGCTCCCACGGCACGGGCACCCTCGAGATCGATCCGCACGACAGGGGCCGATCGCCGCAAGCGGGCACCTTCTCTCCGGGCCGCGTGCATCAGATTGACTGCCGCGAGGGTCGGGTCACCGACGTACCCCGACTGCGCGGTGTAGAGAGCGCCAGGCAGCAACTCTGTCGGCTCCGACCAGAACTCGTCGTCGTCCACGGGCCGGGGCGGTCCGAACCGGTGGAAGTCGAAGTACGGGAAGTGATCGCTCATCTCGTCCAGCGACCACTCCTCGAACGAGACCTCGGCGGCCCTCATCGCCGCTGCGGCTCGGTCGACAAACCCGGTCCCAGCGTCAAGGATCAGCGAGCCACACCGCACGAAACGCGCGACTTCCTCGGTGCTGTCGGCACCGAGGAAGTCACGCCAGTTGTTCCACACCGCCAGGGCATCGGCAGCGAGCGCTGAGCTCTGCGCGTCGCTCGCGTGAACGCGGATGATGCCTGCCGACGACCCGGTCGAACCGTCTCCGACCCCGCTGTTGCGGTCGACCACGAGCACGTCGTGGCCCGCCTTCGCCAGCGCGAAGGCGGCACTGGCGCCGATCACCCCCGCCCCGACGATCAGCACGTCAGCGCGGTTCTCTACCTCGGTACCCATGTTCCCTCACAGTCTGGATCAACGCGGCGCTCAACGATCGTCAACGGCGGAGACTCAGAGACCCCAGCCGGCGTGAGGCTGAAGAGCACCCTGCTGCTTGACGAACGACTCGCGCAGGTCCGCAACCCTGTTCCCGGCGAAGGTCAGCAGGAAGTTGCCCGCCAGGGTGTAGTCCTCCCCGCCCGAGCGGAGGGTGGCCCACCATTCGACACCCACCCGGTCTCCCTCGATCACCGGCGTCCCGTAGCGGAAGTCGACATCAGAGACGCCGACGAGCGCGGACTCCCAAAACCCCGCGATGGCGTCGTGACCGACGAACGGCTGCTCCAGGAAGGGACTGTTCCGGTAGCTGGCGTCCTCGGTCATGATGGCCGCCGCCCCCTCCACGTCGCCTTCGCGCCACACCCGCCCGAACTCCTCCAGCCATGCCCTGACGACGTCGGCCGAAACGCTCACTTGATCTTCCTCGCTCTCGTTGGGGACGGAACCGCATCGGCCACGGTGCGGCCGGCGTCGCGGCCGGCCGTCCACCCCGGCCCGGCACAACTCTATGCGAGATGCCGCCGCTAGCATAGTATTATGCGAGCGCGAAACGGCCAGCTCTGACGCTGCGCATCCCGCACGGACGTCCGTCTCGCCAGAAGGAGGTAGCAACCCGAATGACACCGACTCCCGAACCTGATGCTGACGAGATGCATCGGTTCGATGACCTCTACCAGGTCTCTCGGTCCGAAGCCATCGTCGAGGACGACGAGTTCCTCAAGCACGTGTCGGCCGGCTCGGAGCTGCCCGTCCTGCTCGCTGCGCTGGCGGCAGCTCTCGGCGACACGTCGATCCTGCACGCGGACCTCCAACCGCCTCTGACGCCGATGGACACGCAGCCGCACCCGCACGGGGGGATGTCGGAGGATCAGAAGGAGAAGGCTGTTGCCGTCGCCCTCTCTGCGCTGACCGTTCTGCGCGACAAGGGGATCACCACGGTCGACGTGCTGCCGGACGAGACAGTTCGAGAGATCCTCCACTACCTCAGCGGCGGCCGAGAGGAGTGGTATCGGATGCTGGCCCATGAGCTCGACCTCGCAACCGACAAGGGCGGCCGGCCGTCTTGGAAGTTCGGGGATGTCGCGAAGGGGCGACCGTTCCCCACCCTCATCATCGGCGCAGGTGTCGCGGGGATCGCCGCCGCTCACCGGTTCGCCCAAGCGGAAGTGCCGTTCACCCTGATCGAGGCCAACACGTCCGTGGGAGGTACGTGGGCGAAGAACACCTATCCCGGGGTCCGTCTCGACACTCCCACTTTCGGATACTCCTACTCGTTCGCGCAGCGTGGCGATTGGCCGCACCAGTTCGCGCAGGGCGGCGAGATCCTCGACTACCTTCGTGACGTGGCCGAGCGGGCCCGAATCACCGACAGGATCGAGTTCTCGACCAGACTCCTTCGCCTGCGCTGGGACGACGACGGCAGGTTCTGGGAGGCGACCACCCGTGGACCGAACGGCGGCGAGCAGGTCCGCCGGTTCTCGGCGGTGGTCAGCGCGTTGGGCCAGCTCGACAGGCCGAACATCCCGGAGTTCGAGGGCCAGAGCCTGTTCCGCGGGACGACGATGCACTCGCAGGAGTGGGATCACACGACCGACCTGAGGGGCAAGCGGGTTGCCGTCATCGGCACCGGCGCGAGCGCCTACCAGATCGTGCCCGCCATCGTCGGGGATGTGGATGCCCTCACCGTCTTCCAGCGCAGTGCGCCGTGGATGCTGCCGGCACCGAACTATCACCACCCGGTGACGGACGCGTTCAGCTGGCTCGTGCGGAAGGTTCCGCACTATGCGCAGTGGTACCGCCTCTGGGTGATACTCACGGGCATCCCCGGACGGACCCATACCGTCACAGCGGAAGCGGACTGGCCCGGTGCGCCGCTCAGCGTCTCGGCCAAGAACCAGGAGCTGCGGGAGTACCTCATCGCCCGACTCGAGGCCCAGTTCCACGACGCCCCGGAACTCCTCCAGCACATCGTCCCCACGTACCCGCCCGGTGCGAAGCGCATGCTGCGGGACAACGAGGTGTGGGCCGCTGCGCTGCTCGCCGAGAAGACGACGCTCGTGACTTCCGGGATCGAGCGGTTCACCGAGGACGGGATCGTCGACAACGACGGTCTCCGGCACGAGGTGGACGTCATCGTGTACGCGACCGGCTTCAAGCCGTCCGACTATCTCGACGAGGTCGAGGTCTTGGGACGAGACGGTGTGGAGATCCACGAGTTCTGGGACGGTGACGCACGCGCCCACAACGGTGTCATGGTCCCGGGGTTCCCCAACTTCTTTCTGATCTACGGCCCCAACGTGGGTGGCGTTGTCGCGGGCAGCTTGCACTTCATGCTGGAGCGCGCCGTCGAGTACTCACTCAAGGCGATTCACGAGGTTCTTCGCCGGGGGTCGGCCGCGATCGACGTACGCAGGGAGGCGCTTGACCGCTTCGTCGCGTGGGTCGACCAGGGCAACCGGAGGATGGCGTGGGGCCAGCCGTATGTGAGCACCTGGTATCAGAACCGGCACGGACGGGTGTCCCAGATCTGGCCGTACACCAATGTGGAGTACTGGGAGATCACCGAGTCGGTCGTCGAGTCGGACCACGAGTTCCTCGACTAGACCGGCAGATCCCTGATGACCCCTGGCACTACGCATCACTCCACAGGAGACACCGACATGTCGACAATCAAACGAGACCAGATCAACGTCGGCGGGCTTGTGACGAGCTTCCTGTCGGCGGGATCCCCATCCGCACACCCCCTGGTGCTGCTGCATGACGGGGCATGGGGTGGTTCGGCCGAGGCAAGCTGGATCAACGTGATCCCCACCCTGGCGAGGCGCTACCGGGTGATCGCACCAGACCTCTACGGCTACGGGGCCTCCAGCAAGATGGTGCAGCTCGACGTGGCGCCGTACGAGTTCCGACTCCGCCAGGTAGCGGCGCTGCTCGACGCGCTCAGGCTGGAGGACCGCCCCGCCCATCTCGTCGGCAACTCCTTCGGCGGCGCCATGGCGCTGCGGGCAGCGACCCTGCCCTGGTTCTCGTGGCGCGTCAGCACGGCCGTGTCAATCTCAGGAACGGGTGGCCCGTACCGCACCAAGGAGGGGCTGGCCGCGCTGTCGCACTTCGACGGCTCCCACGCGGACATGCTGCGGGTCGTGCGCCTGCTCACCGGTCATTTCCCGGCGATCGACGACCACGTCGAGCTTCGGCTACGTGACGCGTGTAACCCAGGTCACTACAGAGCCGTCGCTGCCGCCGGACTTGCCACCCCGTTCGAGGGCGCGCCGAAGCGCCACGACGACTACCCGCAGAGCCTCCGAACAGTCCGGACGCCGCTGGCGCTGGTGAGCGGACGCCAGGACAACCTCGTCGAGCCGGACTGGGCGCACAGGATCGCCGAGCACGCCCCCAGCTGCAAGGTCTACGAGATCGATGCGAGGCACTCACCCAACATCAATGACCCCGAGACGACGGCGGCTCTCCTCCTCACGATCCTGGGAGAACTCGAGAGTGGCGCCGCGACGCAAGACCGTACCGCGCCCGGGACGAGCCGGTGACGCGGAAGCCGACGGTCCGCCACGAAGCCAGTCGCGTTCGCGGGGATCTCGGCCAGGGGGCCGGAGCCGCCCCAACGAGCGGGCCCCCTGGTCACGGCGGGGTGCCGGCACCGCTGCGCCGGTTCTGCCAGCTTCGGCCGACTCCTTGGGCGACGGGTGCAGGTGTGACCCGCGAAGTGGTGTCCTACCACGAGAGCCGGAGGCTGGCCACCGGCCGGCCGCCCTGGCGACTGAGCATCGCCGACCTGACCGGACCAGGCCCGTTCTCACGCCTACCGGGAATCACACGCACCTTCGTTCCGATTGACAGCCCCGTCGAGCTGCGGGTGGATGGTGAGACCCAGCACATCGCCGCTGCCACGCCGTTCTCGTTCGCCGGCGACTCCGAGACGACGCTGGTCCGGCTGACGGCGCCGTGCCGTGCCGTCAACCTCATGGTCAAGGCCGACGACCCCGACCCGGCTGAACTCCTGCCCTGCCGGTTCCCGGGGCTGGAGTTCCCGACGGCCGTCGTCGTGATCGCCCTCACCGCTGGCCGCGGGATCAGCAGGTTCGACGTCTGGCGACCGTCGGCCGCCCTCGACGGGCTAGGGGTTCGGCAGTGGCTCGCGGTTCGGTGACCTTGGAGAGACCGTCAGTAGGCATTATCTGAGGCGGCGGGTGCGTTCGACCGGCCAGCGGTTGCTGGCCGGCATCGGGGCGCGCCCGCCTCGTTTGGCGATCTTGGCGTCGAGACCGTGGTCGGCCGGCGCCTTGCGGCTGGGCTTGTTGTCGAAGCCGCGGTCCAGGTGGACCGTGACCTGTCCGACGGCGGATCGTGGCGTCCGGGCACTGGGGCGGACGCGACCCGCTCGTCGCCCGAGTCGTGCGCCAAAGCCGCGATGACGTGCTCGAACACGACCCGGTCCGGGGATCCGACGTCGGTGACAGCCCAGCGGGTGACCGGGGTGGAACTCGCCCCGGCCGGGCAGCAGTGCGGCGAACTGAACCCGGCAGGGTTCCAACAGCCAAGGGCAGCGCAGGCACGGGAATCCTTGTCGGTCACGGAGCGTAGAGAACTCACATGATCGATAAGCCCCGTGCCTACTGCTACCCGCGAACGGTTACCTGGGCAGCCGACGCCACCAATTGACGGTCTCTCTTAGAGCGACCGGCAACAGGACTAGCGGGGCTGCGGCGCGCCCTGGCACATCGGCTGGCGGCGTTGTCGTCGTCGGCCATGCAACACCGGCATGGCCTCCTCCTCCGCCTTGCCACCCTCGGCCAGACCCCGCCTCGCCTCCACCGCCCTATTGCCGGTCGCTCTTATCGGCCGGGACGTGTCAGCCGACCGCCGACGATGGTTGCCCGCACCTCGCAGGCACGCGCCACGAGTGGCAACTGCCACCGGTCAGCACCTCGGACTCTCGTCGACGTCGCGTCGATTTCGACCGCGTCCCAGTGCTCGCCCACGCGCAGTCCCGGCGGAAGTCCAGGATTCCGCGACAGGCCGAGGGATTCGTACCCCCTGACTGTTCCCGCCGCCCAGAGCGTGTCCGGCGGGAAAACCCCACGCCGCTGCAGCCGCAAGCGCTGGTCGAGCTCCAAACGGCTGAGCTCCTCGAACGGATCGATCACCACGTGCTGGTCCGAACCGATGGCGAGGCGCGCCCCCGCGCCCTGGAGCTCGGGGGCAGGGCCGATCCCGTCGCCGAGATCAGCTTCGGTCGTGGGACACATCACGATCGTCGCGCCGGCGTCTCCGAGCAGGCCGATGTCGCCAGTGGTCAGGTGCGTCGCGTGAACTGCGGAGAACCGCGACGACACCAGCCCGTGATCCGCGAGCAGCCCGACCGGAGTCAGGCCGTGCGCATCGAGGCAGGCCTGGTTCTCCGCGGGCTGCTCGGACACGTGGGCGTGCAGCGGCACGTCCTGAGGGATGCCGTCGGCGATCACGGAGAGGTCGGATCGCGATACCGCTCGGACCGAGTGAATAGCGGCACCCAGGGTGACGAGTCCGTCACCCTGTTTTGAAAGCACGTCGCGCAGACGATGCCAGCGGTCCAACCAGCGATGGGCGTCTCCGTCGCTGAACCGCTGCTGCTCCGCGCCCAGCGGCTCGTTGACGCCACCCCACAAGTAGCAGGTGTCCAGAAGCACCAGCCGAACGCCGGCGGAGGTCGCCGCCGCCGCCAGCGCCAACTCCATCTCGTGACCGCCGTACGGCGCTCCGCCAGGCTGGTGGTGCAGGTAGTGAAACTCACCGACTGCCGTGTAACCGGCGTCGCGCATCTCCTTGAAGACCCGCTCCGCGACGACGTGGTAGCTGTCCGGTGTGAGTCGGTTGGCGACGTCGTACATCCGGTGCCGCCACTGCCAGAAGTCACCTCCGTTGGCGTGCGTACGACCGCGCAGCTCTCGATGAAACGCATGGGAATGGGCGTTCGCGAATCCCGGCACGACCATTCCGAGCACGACATCGTCGGGCTGCGGCGGCACGCCTGCGACGACCTCGACGACCACGCCGTCCACCGCCTCCACCCGCACCCCTTCGGCCAGGCGTCCCTCCACGAGCGCGACCTGGCAGTGGAAGCGCTGCCGTTCGCCGCTCATCGGGAGGCCCCGCCGGTGAGGTCTCGGAGAACGGCGGCAAGCCCTTGCGCTCCGGCCTCGCAGTCCTCCTCGCGGGCGGTCTCCTCGGGGGCGTGCGAGACGCCAGTCGGATTCCGGACGAAGATCATCGCGGATGGCACGTACGCGGAGAGGACACCCGCGTCGTGGCCAGCGCCTGTCGGTATCGCCGGCACGCCGCCGAGAAGACGGGCGATCCTCGCCGTGAGCGGCTCGTCGAAAAGGACCAACGGCGAAAACGACTCCTCGTGGACCTCAAGTTCACAGCCCTCGGCCGCAACCCGCTTCTGGATGAGCGCAACCGTCGCGTCCAGCTGCGCGCGTACCTCCGAGTCGGTATGAGCCCGGATGTCGAGCCAGGCGTCGACACGCGAGGCGATGACATTCGTGCCGTTCGGGGTGACCGAGATGCGGCCGATGGTGCCACGAGCGGCCGGTCGCTCCAAGGCGATCTCGCGGACCGCAAGGGCCGTCGACGAGACCGCGACCACCGGGTCGCGGCGTCCCTGCATCGGAGTGGTCCCGGCATGGTTACCCTCCCCGACGATCGAGAGCCGCCACCTGCCGTGCGCCATGATCGCCGAACCCACTGCGAGGGGGAGACCACGGTCCTCCAGGTCGAGGCCCTGCTCGACGTGAAGTTCGAGGAACATGTCGATGCCAGCGAGTCGGTCGGGGTCCGGGCCGAGGGTGGAGACCTCCAGGCCCGCCTGCCGCCAGGCCTCTTCGAGGGTGACGCCACTGCGGTCGACCCGGGCGAGCGCGTGCTCCGGTGCGATCTCACCGACCATCAGTCGAGAGCCCAGGCACGGCATGCCGAAGCGGGATCCTTCTTCCTCCGCGAACGCACAGACGGCAATCGGCCGCGTGGGAGACCAGCCTTCAGCCTTGAGGATCGCGACCGCCTCGAGTGCACTCACCACACCGAGAGGTCCGTCGAACGCGCCTCCACCGGGGACGGAGTCAAGGTGACTGCCTGTCGCGACGGCTCCCTGTCGGGATTCGCCCCACCACGCCCACAGGTTCCCGTTCCCGTCCACCTCGACGGAAAGACCCAGTGCCTCCGCTGAGCTTCTGAACCAACTGCGAAGCGCCACCTCCGCCGGATCCAGCAGGTGACGCGAGTAGCCACCGCGGACGTTGTCTCGCCCGATCGCGCTGATCTCCGCCAATCTGTCACGAACCGACACGGCGCCCGCTCCTTGCGTCGGCGTGCGTCACTGGTCGCCGTCGACCGACAGCGATGTGGTCATGGAAGGCTGTACTGGGCATAAGCTCTGTCAACGTCGTTTCTATCGGGGACACAGGTCCTCACCGGCATTTTGAGTTCGTCAGCAGGCGCGTTCTACATGTTGCCTCCTCGAGCACGACGACATGACCGCAGGGCTCGGGCGGCAACGGTGGTGCAGTCTTCCACATTCGACCGTGATGTCACCCGTGGACAACGCTCACAGGCCTAGGAAGAAGTCGACCAGCAGACCCGAGACGATCGTGGGCTGCTCGAGGGGCGCAGCATGTGCCGCACCAGGAACGCACTGGAGAGACCCGCGCGGCAGCCCTCGAGCGAGCTCGGCCGACTTGCGCTCGGGGACGAGCTGGTCGTGCTCGCCCCACAGCGCGAGAGCACGGACGTCCATCCGTGGCAGGTCTGGGGAGACGTCGTAGGCGGCTAGCGCCTCGCACGCCCACGCATAACTACGGTCGTCGGCGCGACGAAGTTCCTCGATCATCGACGCCGCTCGCTCGCCGCGGTGCTCTCGCGTCGCCGGCGCGAACCAGCGCTGCAGCGATCCCGCCGCCAGCGCTTCAGTCCCTTCCGAGCGCACCAAGGCAGCCCGCTCAGCCCAGGCCGCTGGTGCGTCGACGTTGGCGCCAGCGGAGATGACCACAACTGCGTCGACGCGCTCGGCATGACGGAGGGCCACGTCCATCCCCACGGTGCCACCGATCGAGACGCCCGCGTACAAGAACTTGGAGACCCCCCGTGCGCCGAGCTGACCGACCACTGCGTCGGACAGGTCGCTGATGGTGAACGCACCGTCTGCGGCGGGCGAGGCGCCGTGTCCGGGTAGGTCCCAGGTGATGACACGGAAGTGTCTTGCGAGCAACGCGGCCGCGTCGGCCCAGAGGGCGGACGACGTACCCAGGGAGTGGCCGAGGACCAGGCACGGAGCATCCGTGGCGCCGTGCGGTTCACCGAACGCGATCTGCAGATTGACCATACCGACTCTCACTTCACGTGGTTCAGGAAGTTCTTCGTGCGCTCGGATGTCGGCGAGTCGATCAGCTTCTTGGCGTCGTCGATCTCGACGATCCGCCCCTGATCCATGAAGGCAACCCGATCGGCGACGTCCCGCGCGAACCGCATCTCGTGGGTCACCACGATCATGGTCATCCCCCGCTCAGCCACGCGACGCATCACCGACAGCACCTCCCCGACGAGCTCGGGATCCAGGGCGCTCGTCGGCTCGTCGAACAGCATGAGCCTCGGCTCCATGACCAGCGCGCGGGCGATGGCGACACGTTGCTGCTGCCCACCGGAGAGATGGCGCGGGTACGAGTTCTGCAGGTGCGCCAGTCCGACGTCAGACAAGCTCGCCTGCGCGCGGGCGACGGCCTCGCTCTTTGCGAATCCCCGGACCTTCACGAGGCCGATGGTCACGTTCTCGAGCGCTGTCAGGTGGGAAAAGAGGTTGAAGTGCTGGAAGACCATGCCGATGCGCTGGCGGTACCTTGCGATCTCGGCCTCGCTGGGCTCGTGGAGCTCCCCGTTCTTGACCGTCGCGCCCGCAAATTCGTTCTCTACCTGGATGTAGCCGCCATCGATCTGTTCGAGGACGTTCACGCAACGAAGCAGCGTACTCTTTCCTGAGCCTGACGGTCCGATCAGACACAATACCTCTCCGTGCATGACGTCGAGGTCGATGCCTTTGAGGACGTCCAGCTCGCCGTAGCACTTCCGCACGTCCCGGATTGTCACAAGTGGCTGCTGCTTCACTTCGACGCCTCCCCGACTCGAGATTTCATAAATTTCCGCTGCGGTCCTGCGGACAGGGAGTACTTCTTCTCGAGGAAGTGCTGACCCAGGGTCGCCAGCATGACGATCGTCAGGTACCAGAAGCTGACCACCATGAGGAGCGGGATGACCTTGAAGTTGGAGCCATAGATCTGCTGGGCACGGGTGAGGAGGTCACCTCCACCGATGACTGCGACGAGCGAGCTCGCCTTGAGGAGGCTGATGAACTGGTTGCCCGTCGGGGGAATAATGACCCTGATCGCCTGTGGGATGACGATGGCCCGCATGGTGAGGCCACGCTTCATTCCCAGGACCTGGGCCGCCTCACGCTGGCCGGGAGGCACCGACATGAAGCCCGCGCGGATGATCTCGACCATGAAGGCGCCCTCGTGCAAGGAAAGGCCGATGATGGCGGCCGTGAATCCGGTGATGAGGGTGTTCGTATCCCAACTGGCTTCACCGAACCCGACTCGCGGGATGAAGAGTGCCACGTTGAAGCAGATCAGAAGGAGAACAAGGAGCGGCAGCCCTCGGAACAGCCCAACATATGCCTTGACGAAGGTGCGGAAGACGGGGTTCCGGGACTCACCGAGAAGCGCGAGCATGCAACCGATCAGCACTGCGATGAACTGGGAAAGCAATGAGAGCTTGATCGTCATCCACAAGCCCTCCATGATGGGATCGGCGAAGAGGTAGTCACCTACGACATCCCATTCCAGGTTCTCATTGGTCACGAACCCGTAGACGAGAAGACCCAGGATCACAACCGCGGCAAGCCCACTGAACCAGTAGCTCGGGTGTCTGCGTGGCCGGGGTTTCGCGAAAGGATCTCGCACTTCGACATCAGCTGCCGGGTGTGTCACGTGTGTCACGGTTCACCTTCTTTTGTTTCTCGTTAGCGATGATCCGAGAGGCGTGGTTGATGTCCGAGGTCGACGCTTCTCGTGTGCTCGCGACAGACGGCCGGCCCGAACGGTCGGGTTTGCACTCGCGTCAGTCTGACCGCAGGTCTGACGCGGCGCGGACGTCCGCGCCGCGTCAGACCTGCGTCCCGCGAGTCCACGACAACGCATCAGGAGGTCATCGATACGCTCGGGGCGACGCCCACATCGGCGCTAGGTCAGGAGCCGCACGCCCCGCAGACCTTCGGCAGCTCGAGGGGACGCTCGGTCGCCAGGTTGATGCCGGGCTTGTCCAATGCGATGTCCTTGAGGTCCCACTTCGACATGATCTTGTCGTAGGTGCCGTCCTCGATGATCGCCTCAAGCGCACCGAGCAGGGCCTTGGCGGTTCCGTCGGCCTCAAGGCCTACCACGATGCCGACGTAGGTGCGCGACAGAAGCGGGCTCGGGATGATCTCGAACTGGCCGCCGCTGGCCTTCGCCTGCCACACTCCAGTCGCAGTGTTGGTGAAGGCGAAGTCGATCCGGCCGGACTGCAGTGCGGTGTTCTGGTCGCCGGCGGTCGGGAAGTTGGTGATCTGCAGCGCGTCCTTGCCCTCCGACTCGCAGTTCTTCGAGAACAGCTTGGCGTCTTCGACGAACTCGGTTCCGGTCTGAACGCCCGCCTTCAGCCCACACGTGGTCAAGGGGTTCTTCGTGATGCCGTGCTTGTTCTCCGACGTCGTGATGACGCTCTTGGTGGCGTAGGCATAGTCGACGAACTTCACCGTCTTCTGACGCTCCAGGTTGTCGGTGATGCACTCCATTGCGGCATCGAACCGACCGCTCTGAACTCCGGGCAGCAGGCCGTCGAAGGCGATCGCCTGCTGGCGGATGTCGACGCCAAGTCGCGGCGCCATCGCCATCAGGATGTCGTGGTTGAAGCCATCGATCTGCCCTGACTGGTTGGTGAAGTCGCACGGCGGGTACTGCGGATCGGTCCCCACGTTGAGGACACCCGCGTCCCGCACCTTCTGCGGCAGCAGTTCATTCAGCTTCGGGACGAGCAGAGCGCTGTCCTTCGACGTGTCGGCCTCCGCCCCGCAACCGCTCAGGAGGAGCGCGGTGGCGGCAAGCAGGGAGAGGGTGGCGGTCACTACACGGCTTTTCGGCATCGATGGCTCCTGGTGGGCTACTCGAGGCTGGCGTGAAAGAAATCATTCAGCGCTGGCGGAACGGTATCCCCTTCCATGCAGCACGGCAACCCCTTCACGCATACGGTCTGAAGATGTTTCGCAGACGCAACACGGCCGCCTTCGGGCCACCCTGCCGACAGGGCATTGAGTGACCGATTGGGCGCTACACGTAACGGGTAAATATGTCGATGCAGGGCGCTCGGCAATAGATCACCTCCGCCATGGCGCCAACGCGAACACCCGCGGCAGATGCCGCGCAAGCTCCCGCCGCCAAATACGGCGCATCGCTGGTTCACGGAGTGGCTGAGGAACCGAACATGGGACGCGATCCACGACGAGTTTTGCCGGCGGGTACGGGTGGCGGCCGGCCGAGAGCCGGAACCGACCCCGGCGGTCCTCGACGCACAGTCGTCAGGTCCAGTGAGGTGGCGACTGCCGCGGGCCCGACAAGGGGAAGAAGGCCAGTGCACTCACCACCATCGCCCTCGTCCGGGCCGACGGCGGGCACCTTAACAGCATCGTCTGAGGGCGACCAGAGCCCACGAGCATCGCTCAGAAAAGACGCGAAGGGGTGGGCGCGCCATGCGTGCCCACCCCCGTGGCGCGGCCCACCCCATGCGGCAGGAGCGGAAAGCTGCCGGTCAGGCGTTAGCTTCCAGTGGACCACCGACGATGTCGATGAACACCCCGTCGAGGACCTCCGCGGCAACGGCCTCCATCTCCCCCGCCATGATGCGGTCGTCCGTGAGGAATTCCGCCTTGGAGCGCACAAGGTCGTAGGTGGGGCGATTTGCCGGCGCTGCAGCCCCGCCGTTTCTCAGGTCCAGACCCTGGGCAGCGCACAGCAGCTCAATCGCGATGATGTACGCCGCGTTGCGCACCATGGGCCCAAGACGCACGGATGCGTGCGTCGCCATGCTGACGTGATCCTCTTGGCCGGCGGAGGTCGGAATGCTGTCGACGCTGTTCGGAGTCGCCTTGGCCCGATTCTCCGCGACGAGCGCGGCACTGGTCACCTGAGCCATGATAAACCCCGAGTTCAGGCCCGCATTGCCAACCAGGAACGGCGCCAATCCGCTCATGGAGGCATCCATGAGCATTGCCTGGCGGCGCTCGGAGATCGACCCGATCTCGCAGATCGCCATGGCGATGATGTCCGCCGCGTAAGCGATGGGCTGGCCGTGGAAGTTGCCGCCCGACAAGACGACATCATCGTCGGGGAACATCAGTGGATTGTCGGAGACCGCGTTGACCTCCTGCTGGATCGTGCGCGCGGCGAACGTCAGGAGATCCAGCGCCGCCCCCATCACCTGTGGCTGGCAGCGCAGGCAGTAGGGATCCTGGAGCCGACGTCCCTCGAACTCCACGTCGAGGACCGAACTGTCGGCGACCAGGCGGCGCAGGAGGCCTGCGACCCGGATCTGGCCAGCGTGCCCGCGGACCTGCTGGATACGGTCGTCGAGAACGACCTGCCGGCCCGCCGTCGCCTCCAGCGTCAGCGCACCTGCGGCCAGGCCGGCGTTGAAGACGGCCTCGGCGCCGAATAGTCCCCGCAGGGCGATGGCGGTGGATGCCTGGACTCCGTTCAGGAGTGCCACCGCCTCCTTGGGGCCCAGTTCGATGGGAGTCAGTCCGACCTTCGCGAGACCCTCTACAGCGTTGTAGGTGACGCCGTCGATCCGGACGCGACCCTCTCCCATCAGGGCGCCGGCGAGGTGTGCCAGCGGCGCCAGGTCTCCTGAGGCTCCGACGGAGCCCTGCGTTGGGATGACAGGCAGCACGTCTGCGTTGATCAGATCCACGAGCATCTCCGCGGTCTCGACGCGGATGCCGGAGTGCCCGCGCGCAAGACCGATGAGTTTGATGACCATGATGGCGCGGACCGTCTCGTCGGGAAGCGGGTCACCCACCCCGACCATGTGCGACAGCACCGACCGGCGTTGCAGCTCCACGAGGTCCGAAGGTGAGATCCGCCGGTCCGCCAGCTTCCCAAAGCCGGTGTTCACCCCGTAGACCACGTCTGCTCGGCTGATCGCGTCCAGGATCACCTGGTGCGCGCGTCGCAGGTTCTCCACCGCCTGAGGAGCAAGCGCCACCCGGACAGGGCCCCGGAATACGGGACGAAGCGTATCGAGGCTCAAATGTTCGCCGGTGATCGTGATGGTGCTCACGATGATCATCCTCCTGTTAGCTGATCTCTTGAGGCTCACATTCGACGGTCGATCCAGCGACGAGAGCGACGGCAGCGACAGGTCGCCCGGCGACTGGCGCCCTCGACGTCGAGCGAGGACCTTGCCCCTGATTGCAGAAAAGCATTCATCTGCCTCGGGCACCGTATCTCACACTATGCAGTGCGGGCAACCTCCGTTATGTTGCCTCCTGTGACCCACTCCCGTGCCGTCGTCCTCGCCTCCCGACCCGTCGGCGAGCCCGCCCGCTCGAACCTTCGTCTCGAGACGCGCGAGCTCCCGGCCGTCGGCGACGGCCAAGTCTTGCTGAGGACGATCTACCTCTCGCTGGACCCGTACATGCGTGGCCGGATGAACGCAGCGCGTTCCTACGCCAAGCCGGTGGAGGTTGGCGAGGTGATGGAAGGCGGCACCGTCTGCGAGGTCCTCGAGTCGGCGTCGCCTTCCTTCAGCCCCGGCGACATCGTCCTCGCGCACTCCGGCTGGCAGACCCACGCCGTGCAGGACAGTCAGTCCCTGCGCAGGGTCGACCCGGCCAAGGCACCTATCTCAACCGCCCTCGGAGTGCTCGGCATGCCAGGTTTCGCGGCGTACGTCGGACTCACCGAGATCGGGCGCGTCCGCGCGGGCGAGACGCTCGTGGTGGCGGCCGCGACAGGGGCCGTCGGGTCCGTCGTCGGCCAGATCGCCAAGATCCAGGGCGCCCGTACCGTCGGCATCGCGGGCGGCGCCCGCAAGGTGGCATGGCTGCGCGAACTGGGATTCGACGTCGCCCTCGACCATCGATCGCCCACCTTCGGGAACGAGCTGAGCGAGGCCGTTCCGGACGGAATCGACATCTACTTCGAGAACGTCGGCGGCGCCGTGTGGGACGCCGTCTTCGATCACCTCAACGATTTCGCACGGGTCCCGGTCTGCGGCCTGATCTCTCAGTACAACGAGACGTCGGCGCCGACTGGGCCCGACCGGCTCCCGCAGCTAATGAGCGCGATCAACATCAAGCGACTCGTCGTCCGCGGTTTCACGCAGCGAGACTTCATCTCGACCCACTACTCCGACTTCCAGCGCGACATGTCGGCCTGGCTCTCCGACGGTCGGATCAAGTACCGAGAGGATTTCGTCGACGGGCTCGAGAACGCCCCTGACGCGTTCTTCGGCCTCCTGAAGGGGAAGAATTTCGGGAAGCTCATCGTCAAGGTCGCCGACGACCCCACGCGCCCCGCACCGCCCGTGCCGTGATGCGCTGGCCGCCGACGGCCTCGATCAGTCCTCGAAGAGCACCAGGTCGGTGGCGTGTCGCTCAAAGCGCTCGAGCCCGTCCTGCGAGGCTCCGGGGTTGGAGTCGACCATGGCGTGAAGGAGCGCGGACGAGGCGATGTTCATCGCTGCGGACGTGTCGAAGAGCAACCCGCTCCCGAGCCTGACGGTGATGAGCTCGTCCGTCTCGTGCCCGACGGTCGCAAACGACTCGTCACTGAGAACCGCGGCCTTGAACCCGATCTGCCTCGCATAACGCACCAGGTCACAGGCTTCCCTCGGATAGCGCGGGAGGATGAACGCCAGGCACCAGGTGCCCCCCTCCGCCGCCGCGCGAGCAAGGCTCTCCTTGGCCTCTGTGTCGCCGCGGTCGATCACAGAGATGTTCGGGTGCACCTTGGCGCCGAGGTAGGCAAAGTGCTGGGCGAACGAACGCGAGATCCGCAGCCCGATGACCGGCAGCCGCTGCGAGGACATGAGGGCGGACCCGACCCGAGAGATCTGCTCTTCGAGGGTGACCGACTGGCCGAGCCACTGAAGATTGGCCACCTCGGCCCCGATCGCCTCGGCCAAAGGACTCGCGCTCTCGCCTGAGAGCGAAAGTGCCGACATCTCAGAGCGGGCCCACTTCTGGAGCGCTCGCTTGAAGTCCGAGAACCTGGCGTAACCGAGCGCGGCCGCGAACCGCGAGACCGAAGGTTGGCTGACGCCGACCTGCCGAGCAATGCTCTCGCTGGTGAGGAAGGCCGCAGCATCACGGTGATCGATCACGTAACGCGCGATTCGTCGTTGCGCAGGCGATAGCCGGGCGTTGGTCAGGCGCTCATAGACGTCGGCCGGCGCAGTGGCCGCAGTGGCGGTCATTTCAAGCATCTCCTAGCGCGGATCAAACACGAGCGGGCGGGTGTGACGCCTCGGCGGTAGGGCCGGTCTCCCGGAGCAAGCGACACAGGTGATGTGCAGGTGCACGAAGCTCTGGACCGAGCGCGACGTTGAAGGAACCAAGGCACAAAGAGTCATGCTCATCTTTCACCCCTTCCTCCTGGAACGCGAGACTCAGGCGACAGTCGACCCGCCGAGCCAAGCTGAATAGCTCTATGCATACTACTAGCCTCGATGATTCGCGCCTGACGTCGGCTCGTCCGGTACCTCGGCCGGGACGACACCGCTCGGACGGTCGCGGGCTGGCAGCACTGGGTCGACGTCACCGCCGGGCGGCTGCGCGAAGGCCGTTCGCCGACGGTGTTCGTCCACACGCCGGACAACGCCGACACGCCGGCACTCGCCCGCCGGTTCCACGACGAGGTACGCGCGCACGTTCCCGGCCTCGCAGCCCCGCCCGATCCGGTACCGGTCGAACCGCTGACCCTCTTCTGACCGGCCCGGTCATCTCACACCGCCGGAACTGCACACACCCGCTTCGTTCCGCCGGCCGGCACTCCTGATGTCCCTGATGCCCCTGACGCCCGCGCTGTCCCTGATCGCCACCGGGACGTGAGGATCATGCGACACTGATCGTTGAGACCGCAGTTCGCCGGGCACCGCCCAGACTGGACACCCTCCGTCATGAACCCGACGCTCGCCATTGTCTTCGGCTTCGGCTCCGCCACAGCCCTGGAGATAGCAGGCAGCGCGCACGGGTTGTGCGATCTGGTCTTCGTCTGCGACCCGGCGTCGCCGTACACCGCAGAGTCTCTTCCCCTCCTGGAGAGCCTCGGCAGGGTTGTCCCGACGACCGGTCGCGTGGCGGTCGTCGAGCAACTGCGGAAGCTCGACGTCTCCGGGATCCTCACCTTCGCCGACTCCGGTTTGGCGACTGCGGCGCAGCTCGCTGAATCACTGCGGTTGTCGTTCCACTCTGCCGAGACGGCGATGCTACTGGCCGACAAGCATCGGCAACGGCGCCGTCTGGCGTCCCACAAGGTCCCCAGCGCCCGCTTCGCGGTTGTCGGTTCCCCGGCCGATGCCGCTCCGGCTCTCGCCACCGTCGGCGTCCCGGCGGTGCTGAAGCCACGCTCCGGCGCGGGCAGCCGGAACACCGTCCTCGTGAGTTCGGCGGGCGAGCTGGACGCGGCGGTCACAGCCGCCTTCGCCGCCGGTGACCGGGACCTGGTACTGGAGGAGTATCTGATCGGAGACTCGACCATCGCCGGCCCGGCCTGGGGCGACTATGTCTCCGTGGAATCGCTCGTTCTCGACGGACGCGTTGCCCATCTCGGGGTCACCGGCAAGCCGCCACTAGCAGAACCGTTCCGGGAGACCGGCGCGTTCTTCCCCAGCACGCTGTCGGACTCGGTGCAGCGCCAGGCGTGTGGCGTCACCACGCGGGCGTTGCACGCCCTCGGTGTGACCAGCGGGGTCGCGCACACCGAACTCAAGCTGACAGCCGCCGGACCACACGTCATCGAGGTCAACGGGCGGCTCGGCGGGTACGTCAACGATGTCTTCACCCGGTCCACCGGGATCAGCCCGTTACGGATGGCGTTGTGCGCGGCGCTGCGCACCGTCGGGGACGTACCGCAGCCGGCCCCCGCCACGGTTGCCTACCAGTTCCGCCTCGCCCCGCCGGTCTGGGCGACCACGGTCAGCGGGATCTCCGGTGTACCGGAGACCATGGCACTGGCCGGCGTACGCCGCGTCGAACTGCTCTGCCGACCGGGCGACGAGGTCGACTGGCGGCACGGCACCGTCAGCGCCGTCGCCGTCGTGCACGGTGAGGCCCCGGATCATGCCGCTCTTGAGTACGCGAAGGTCCGGATCGAGGAGACCTTGGTCATCCGGTACGCGCGCTAAGTGGTCCGTTCCGTAAGTCCTTCGGGGGTTATGTGGCGAGGGCCGGTGCGGCAGGCTGGTGG
>NZ_JBAKHU010000055.1:0-36109 GCF_036906895.1 Micromonospora sp. CPCC 206060 | reverse complement strand
TATCGACCATGACCGCACCACGTGACCACTATCAGTAGTCAGAACCTTGCGCGGAATGGCTCACTGGGGGAGCTGCGCGGCCAGGAGATCAACGACTTCTACGCCTCCATCGACGTGTTCGCCCTGCCATCGGTGGCCGAGTCGTTCGGCATCGTCCAGGCCGAGGCGATGATGTGCGGCGTACCCTCGGTCACCACCGACCTGCCCGGCGGCCGGTACCCCGTCCTGGCCACCAGGTTCGGCACCCTCGTACCACCCCGGGACCCGGAGGCGCTGCACCGGGGGATCCTGGAGCTGGCCGCCGCTCCGGCGGACTGGCGGGAGACCAAGGCCCACGAGGCCCGCGACCTGTTCGCCGCCGAACACAGCCTCGACGCCCACGAGAAGGTGTTCAACACCGTCCTGGAACGCACCGGCCGCCAACGGGTCCGGTGAACCGTCCGCCGCCTGCGGTCCCGCTCCCGGTCGGCCCGGTCCCGCCCGCCGGCCGGGAGACCCGCCACCACCGCGACCCGAGGAATGCCGGCGTCACCGGCGGGTACCCGGCGGCGGACCAGGGAGGTGGCGATGGCATCTACGGCACCGGACTACTTCCGGCCGGAGGACGGCTTCGTTCTCACCCATCTGCTGATCGTCCGGGACGTGGACCGGTCACGGGAGTTCTACCAGCGGGTGCTGGGCGCCGCGGTGGTGCGTGAGCGGGAGCCGGCGATCCTGCGGTTCCACAACAGCTACCTCGTGATCAACAACGAGGGTGGCCCCACGGACGACAAGCCGGACGTATGGGCGCAGGCCCCATCGGAACCGGACAGGCTCAGCGCCGCGATGAACGTCCGGGTCACCGACGTGCAAGCCGTCTACGACCTCTGGCGGTCACGTGGTGGGCAGTTCCTGACCGAACCGAAGGACCACGGCGTCGAGATCCGCTGCTACCTGCGGGACCCGGACGGCTACCTCATCGAGGTGGGGCAGGGCACCGGGATACTCGCCGAGTAGCCGTCACCGGTCGGCGACCGCGCCCCGAAGCCGATCGCGGGGGGACGTGGACGTGCCGCCCAGGGGGTGCTCAACCCGTCGCCGTCGCCGAGGGTGCGGCGCTGCCGCCCTGCGGGCCGGTGGCCGTCATCAACCGGACGATCTCCGCCTGGTCGGCCGTCGACGGCAGCCCCCACTCCGGCCGGTACCCGTACACCGCACGCAGCGGGGTGGCCGAGGTCCGCCCGTCGAGCACCTCCACCGCCCCGGCGTCGATCAGCCCCGGGTGCTCCACCCCGCACGCCTCGGCCACCTTCACCAGGTCCCGCCGCAGCGTCCGGATGTAGTTCGCCGCCCGTACCGACTTCACCGCCGGATCCAGTCCCCGCGCCAGCCAGGCGTTCTGTGTGGCCACCCCGGTCGGGCAGGTGTCGGTGTGGCACTTCTGCGCCTGGATGCAGCCGATCGCCAGCATCGCCTCCCGACCCACGTTGACCATGTCGCAGCCCAACGCGAACGCCACCACCGCGTTGTCCGGCAGGCCCAGCTTGCCCGCCCCGACGAACACCACCTGCTCGTGCAGGTCCCGCTCGGCGAAGGTCCGGTACACCCGGGCGAAGCCCTGCTGGAACGGCAGCGACACCGAGTCGGTGAAGATCAGCGGCGCGGCCCCGGTGCCGCCCTCACCGCCGTCGACGGTGACGAAGTCGACGCCCCGACCGGTGTCGCGCATCAGGTCGGCCAGCTCCTGCCAGAAGCCCAGGTCACCGACGGCGGACTTGATGCCCACCGGCAGGCCCGTCTCGGTGGCCAGCAGCTCCACCCAGTCCAGCAGACTGTCGCAGTCGGAGAACTCGGCGTGCCGTGACGGGCTGACACAGTCGCGGCCCGGCGGGATGCCCCGGGTCGCGGCGATCTCCGCACTGACCTTCGCCCCCGGCAGCAGCCCACCGAGGCTGGGTTTGGCGCCCTGGCTCAGTTTCACCTCCAGCGCCCGTACCGGCGCCTGCGCCACCAGCTCCTTGAGCCGGTCCAGGCTGAACCGGCCCCGCTCGTCCCGGCAGCCGAAGTAGGCGGTGCCGATCTGGAAGACCAGCTCCCCGCCCCGGCGGTGGTACGGCGACAACCCGCCCTCGCCGGTGTTCTGCAGGCAGCCGGCCTGCGCCGCCCCCTGGTTGAGCGCCGCCACCGCGTTACCGGACAGGGACCCGTAACTCATCCCGGAGATGTTGACCACCGAGTCCGGCCGAAACGCCCCGGTCCGGCCCCGGGCACCACCGAGGACCTTCGCGCACGGCAGCCACACCTCGTGTCCGGCGGTCGGCGCCGACGGGGGTACCGCCCGTCCGAACGTGCGGTGCATGATGATCGGGTACCCGGCGGTGTACTCGATGTCGTTGTCGGTGCCGAACCCGAAGTAGCTGTTCTGCTTCTTCGCCGACGCGTACACCCACCGGCGCTGGTCGCGGGTGAACGGCCGCTCCTCGTTGTTGCCGGCCACGATGTACTGCCGCAGCTCCGGCCCGATCGCCTCCAGCAGATAACGGGCCCGGCCCAGCACCGGGAAGTTCCGCAGCAGGGCATGGTCGCGTTGCAGCAGGTCACGCGCGGCCAGTACGGCGACGGCGGGCACGACCCGGCGGGTCCACGTCATGTCCGCCAGTCCCACCCCGTTCGCCGTACCCCGCACGGCGGGCGAGGAGTCCGTGCGCGCCGGCTGGCGGGCCGGTACCGTCGGCGACCATGAGTGAGGACACCTTCCGGAGCGTCGACATCACCCGCGCCGGCGCCGGCCGGTACGAGGTACGCAACGCCCGGGGCGGTTCGCTGGCCATCGGTACCGGTGGGGACGACAGTTTCACCCCGGTGGAGCTGCTGTTGGCCGCAATCGGCGGGTGCACGGCGATCGACGTGGACCTGTTGGTCAGCCGTCGCGACGAGCCCGACGAGTTCCTGGTACGGGTGACCGGCGACAAGATCCGTGACGAATCCGGCGGTAACCGGATGCAGAACCTGGCCGTCGAGTTCACCGTCCGCTTCCCGGCGGGCCCGGCCGGCGACGCGGCCCGGGAAATGCTGCCCCGCGCGGTGCGGATGTCCCACGACCGGCTGTGTACGGTGTCGCGGACCGTCGAGCTCGGCACGGCCGTGTCGACCACGGTACGTCCCGACGGCGGGCCGCAGCCGGCCTGAACGTCGGGCGGCGCACACCGGCCCGTCTCCGTGTGGTGGCTACCCTGGGCCGGTGGAACAGCGCGTGCCGTACACCGTCGCGTCGCTGTCCGCGGACCTGCGGGCGGTGGGGCTCGCCGCCGGTGACGTCGTGCTGCTGCATTCGGCGTACCGTCGCGTCGGTTTCGTCGCCGGTGGGGTGGAGGCGCTGGTCCGGGCGGTGTGTGACGTGCTGGGCCCGGCGGGCACCCTCGTGGTGCCCGACCCACACCCCGGACAACACCGACCCGGCCAGCTGGCGGAACCCGCCGGTCCCGCCGGCGTGGTGGCCGGTGATCCGGCAGCAGGCCCCCGGGTTCGATCCACGGACGACACCGAGCCGGTGGATGGGGGTCGTCGCGGAGGCGGTACGGACCTGGCCAGGTGCGGTACGCAGTGACCATCCGCAGGTGTCGTTCGCCGCGCTGGGCCAGCGGGCGGTCGAGGTGACCGCCGGGCACCGCCTCGACGACGCGCTGGGGGAGGGGTCCCCGCTGGGCGCGGTGTACCGCCTGGACGGCAGGGTGCTGCTGCTGGGCTGCGGCTACGACTCGAACACGTCGCTGCACCTGGCCGAGTACCGCCAACCGTCGCCGCCCCGGGAGACGACCGGTTCGTCGGTCCGGACGTCCGACGGGGCGTACCGGTGGGCGGAGTGGACGGACATCGCGGTCGACGAGCGGGACTTCCCGCAGTTGGGGACGGACTTCGAGGCGACCGGCGCGGTGGCGGTAGGGCCTCGGGGGCGCGACCGCCCGGTTGATGTCGCAGCGTCGCCTGGTGGATTTCGCCACCGGGTGGCTGGCCCGGCACCGTCGCTGAGAGCGGCATCCAGGGCCAGTCCGCCCCGGATCCGACGGGCCTAGCCCAGGCCGCCCCCGCTGGCAACCTATCATCCTAGGATGCCCTAGGGGGTGTGCGCACGACGACCGGGGAGAACGGGAGCCCATCGGGGGAGCGGTGCCGTACCTGCCACACAGGGCACCCGTGAAGAGCTGAGGTCCGGGGCTGTCAACAGGCGTTCCGGTACGGTCTGGTTCTGTGGCGAATCAGTTGAACGTGCCGGGTGTGCCGTTTCCGCTCGTACCCTCACCCGCTGAACTCTGGCGACTCGATGAGGAGACCGACGCTGTGGCCGTTTCGGCGGCGCCCCGTACCGACATCTTCATCGACCCGGGCACCGCCAGCATGCTGAACGCGGAGTCGATGCTCAACGCGGCAACGCTGCTCGGCGTCCCCCCGGAGGGCGACTTCCAGCTCGGCGCGCGGGTCACCGTGGGCTTCGCCGCCACCTACGACGCCGGTGTGCTCCTGCTCTGGGTCGACGAACATCGCTGGGGCAAACTCTGCTTCGAGTACTCTCCCGCAGGAGAGCCGATGATCGTGTCCGTCGTCTGCCGGGGCGTCGCCGATGACGCCAACGCCTTCGTCGTCCCCGGTCGATCCGTGTGGCTGCGCGTCTCCCGGATCGACCGGGCATACGCATACCACGCCTCGGTCGACGGTAGGACCTGGCAGATGATCCGCTTCTTTGCCCTCGACGACGGCACCGCACGCGACCAGATCGGCTTCGAGGCACAGTCGCCCACCGGTGACGGTTGCCGGGTGACCTTCGACGAGATCCGTTTCGTACCGGCGCGCCTCGCCGAGCTGCGCGACGGCTCATGATGTCGCGAGGCTGAGTACGTCGTTTCAGGTCCGCCGTCGGACGCCCCCCATCTGTACTGCACCGCCAGCGGCATCCGGTCTGCCGCCGACGGTGACCCGCGCCCCGCGATCTGACCGGTTCGGGGGCGCGGGCATGCACAGCAGCCTATCCCTAGCATCCTAGGATGCATTAGACGATGTGACCCGGTGGTACCGGGCAAAGCTGTGGACAACAGCAACACCCGGACAAACCATCAGTGGTGATAGGTGTCAGTCGACGGTGGCGAACAGGTCGGTGAACTCGGCCACGGGGGTGAATCCGAGGCTGTGGTAGAGGGCGAGCGCGGCGTGGTTGTCGGCAGCGACGTTCAGGGCGATGTGGTCGACGTGGTGGCGTAGTCGGGCGCAGAGAGCGCCGACGGTGGCGCGGGCGAGGCCCCGGCGGCGGGCGGTGGGATGGGTGGTGACATTGCCGAGGGCGGCGACCGAGTGGGTCGGTGAGTAGACGTGTACGCCGGCGACGGCGACGAGCTGGTCGTGGTGGCGTACGCCGACGTACTGGCCGGCGTGCAGCAGGGCGGGGTCGAACCAGGTGCCCGCGTAGGCGGCCTGGAAAAGGTCGTGCAGGCGGGGCAGGTCGGCGGTGGTGAGGGTTTCGACCCGCGGCGGGGTGGGATCGGGAAGCCGGGTCGGGTCGGTCAGCGCGAGCCGGAGGAACGGTGCCGCGGTGTTGATGTGGTATCCGGCGTCGCGGAGGGCGTCGGCGTTGCCGGGGGAGAGGTGGGCGTGCAGGCGGCGTGGCAGCAGGGGTGCCAGCGCGGTGAGGAGTTCGTGGTGTTCGGTGTGCTGCTCGGGGGCGGCGAAGGCGAGCAGGGAGGGTACCGGGGTGGGGTGGTAGAGGAGCGCAATGAGGTTGTGGTGGCGGTACCAGGTGGTGTGGGGCCAGTGGGGGTCGTCGAGGTCGCCGAGTTCGTAGGCGTGTCGGGTGGGGTGGTGGCGTAGGAGGGCGGCCAGTTCGTCGCGGTCGTGGACGGCGCGTACCCGCATGGTGGGGATCATCGCATGGTGATGCGGGTGAGGGTGGTCCCGCGTGGTGTCCTGACGGCGGGTCAGGTGGTGTGCCACTGGTCGTAGCCGAGGCGGGCGACGAGGGCGAGGACGACGACCAGGAGGACGGTGCGGACGAATCCGGCGCCGCGGCGTAGTGCCATGCGGGCGCCGACGATTGCGCCGGCGATGTTGCAGATGGCCATGGCGGCGCCGAGGAGCCACCACACGTGGCCGGTGGCGGCGAATACGACGAGGGCGCCGAAGTTGGTGCCGGCGTTGACGAGTTTGGCCATGGCGGAGCCGTGAACGAAGTCGGTGCCGATGAGGGTGGTGAAGGCTAGGACGAGGAAGGTGCCGGTGCCGGGGCCGATGAGGCCGTCGTAGGCGGCGATGGCGATGCCGGTGACTGCGACGGCGGTGATGGTGCGGGCGCGGGTGCGGCGGTGTGGGTGGGCGAGGGTGCCGAGTCGGGGTTGGGATACCACGAAGACGGCGACGGCGACGAGGACGGCGAGGACGACGGGTCGGTAGGCGGTGGCGGGTATGGCGCCGGCGAGCGCGGCGCCGCAGCCGGCGGTGATGATGGCCAGTGCGGTGGCGGGGGCGGCGATGGCCCAGTCGATTTTGACGCGGCGGGCGTAGGTGATCGCGGCGGTACTGGTGCCGGCGATGGCGGCGAGTTTGTTGGTGCCCAGTGCGGTGGCGACGGGGATGCCGGGTGCGGTGACGAGGAGTGCGGGTAGCAGGAGCAGTCCGCCGCCGCCTACGACGGCGTCGATCCAGCCGGCGCAGGCGGCGGCGGTGAGCAGGATGGTGACGGTTGCGGAGTCCACGTGCGGGGATTCTGCGCGTGGGTGGGGGTGTGGGGTGTGGTGTTGTGGTGCGCCTCACCGGTGGTGGATCAGCGGTTGCGGTGTCGGCGTAGCCAGATTCCGGCGGCGCCGAGGGCCAGGAAGAGCAGGATGGAGCAGGTGAGCACCTTGAGGATCATCGGGTAACTGTGGCATGGGTCCGCGTAGGGGGCAGGGGTGCGTCTGGCCACGTTCAATGTTCTGCACGGTCGGTCCCCGCAGGATGGGCTCGTCGATGCTGGCCGGTTGGCGGCGGCGGTGGGTGCGTTGGATGCGGATGTGTTGGCGATTCAGGAGGTGGATCGGGATCAGCACCGTAGTGGTCGGTTGGATCTGACGGCGGTGGCGGCGCGGGCGTCGGGTGCGGGTGAGCATCGGTTCGCGGCGGCGGTGGTGGGTACGCCGGGGGAGGGTTTCCGTCCGTTGACGCATGACGACGACGGTGATGGGGAGCCGTTGTACGGGGTGGGGTTGGTTTCCCGGTTTCCGGTGTTGTCGTGGCGGGTGACGCGGTTGCGGCCGGCGCCGGTGCGGTCGCCGGTGTTCGTGTCGGGGCCGGGTGGGGGGTTGATCCTGTTGCGGGATGAGCCGCGGGTGTTGTTGGCGGCGGTGGTGGAGTCGCCGGTGGGGGTGATGACGGTGGCGGCGACGCATCTGTCGTTCGTGCCGGGTTGGAATGTGCGGCAGTTGCGGCAGGTGGTGGCGGCGTTGCGGGGGTTGCCGGGGCCGCGGGTGTTGTTGGGGGATCTGAATCTGCCGGCGGGGCTGGTCGGGCTGGTGTCGCGGTGGCGGGTGCTGGGCCGGTTGCCGACGTATCCGGCGGTGCGGCCGAGGGTGCAGTTGGATCACATCATCGCGGATCGGCGGGACGGGGGGCGGTTGCCGTTGGTGCGGGCGGTGGCGGCGCCGCGGTCGTTGATTTCTGATCATCGTCCGTTGGTGGTGGATCTGGGGTGACGTGTGGTGGTGGTGTCGGTGCGGGTGGTGGTGCGGTTACGCTGGCTGGCATGCGGGGCACGCTGCACGGTGCGACGGTCCATCTGGCCCGTCCGGGTCGTCCTGCGCTGGTGATCGACGCTCTGGATGAGTTGTGTGGTCCGGAGCGGGGGGTGGTGGAGTTGCCGCTGCGGTTGTGGTGGCAGCCGGAGCGGCGGTTCAATCTTGGCCAGCACACGATGTTGCTGTGGATGTATGAGAACGTGCTGCGGGAGGCGGTGTCCCGTGATGAGTTGCGGTGTTTTCTGCATGCGGCGACGTTGGTGCGGGTGTGGCGGGAGTTGAATCTGCCGCGTGGGGTGCGTCAGGCGTGGGAGGCGCGGCATCCGCAGTTGCGTCGGGTGGGGTGAGCGCCGGGAGCGTGGACGGGTTTTTCCGTGAGGTGGCGCGGGTTGCGTTGACGGTGGCTGACCGGCACGGGTTTGTGCTGGGTGGTGGGGTGGCGTGGCTGGTCAACGGGTTGGTGCGGCGTCCGACCGAGGATGTGGATCTGTTCAGCGACACCGATGGTGCGGCGGCGGCTGCGGCTGATGAGGTGTGTGCGGCGTTGCGGGCGGCCGGGTTTGAGGTGTCCGAGGTCGTCAGTGATCTTGGTGAGGTGTTCGCTGGTTTCGATCGGGATCAGCGGGAGTTCATGGTGGCCCGGGCGGGGCGAATGTTGCGGTTGAGTTTGTGTCGGTTGGATCGCCACCACCGGCCGGTGATCATGGATCTGGGTCCGGTGATGCATCCGGATGATCTGGTGGCGACGAAGGTGGCCGCGCTGGTGAACCGGCGGGAGGTGCGCGACTACATCGACGTGGCGGCGGCGGCGGGGCGTGGGTACGACCTGGTGGGGATGTTGGCGTTGGCGCGGCGGCATGATCCTGGTCTGGATGACGAGGATGTCGCGGATGTGGGTCGGTATCTGGACCGGTTGGATGATGTGCGGTTCCGGTACTACCGGTTGTCGCCGGAGCAGATCCGGCGGGTGCGGGCGCGGTTCGCGGGCTGGCCGCGGTAGGTGGGGCTGGCCTGGCTGGCGGGGTTAATCCGCTGGACAGGGTGTGGACGATGGCGGCATGTCGGATGAGCTGTGGGCGGTTGCCCGGGTGGATGTCGCCGATGCGGTGTCGCAGGTGTTGCTGCGGGAGTACTTCACCGAGATCGTGGGCCGCTGGTATGGGCGGGCGGTGTCGGCTGGTGAGGTGTCGGCGGCGATGGCGGAGGGTCCCAGTGATGATCTGTGTCCGCCGACGGGGTTGTTCCTGGTGGGTCGGTACCGGGGGCGGGTGGCTGGTTGTGTGGGGTTGCGGTGGTGTGATGGGTATGCGGAGCTGACCCGGTTGTTCGTGCGTTCCGGGGTGCGGGGTTGTGGGGGTGGGGCGGCCCTGTTGGCGGAGGCGGCCAGGTGTGCCCGGTGGACGGGCTTCGATCGGATCCGGTTGGACACCCGTGATGATCTGGTGGAGGCGCGGGCGTTGTATGCGCGGCACGGGTTCCGGCCGATTCCGGCGTATTCGCCGGGGCCGTATGCGCAGCACTGGTTCGAGAAGGTGTTGGCGGGTTGACGTGTGGCGCCCGGGGCGGCAGTGCGGCGGTCAGGGCGTACGGCGGTGGTCTTTTACTCGGGTGGGTACAGCCGGGACAGGGCGTGGGCGGTGTCGGCCATTTGGCGGCGCAGCGGCGGTGGGTCGAGCACCTCCACCTGCGCGCCGAGTTTCAGCAGTTCGCTGTGGCCGTGCCGGATCGACTCGATCGGCACGGCCGTGTGTATCCAGCCGTCGGCGTCGGGTGGGCCGGCGGTTTCCCGGGCGGCTCGGCTCATCGCTGGCGGGAGCAGGTGCACCATCTGTTCCAGGGCCGCCGCCGTGACCCGGATCGTCGCGGTGTCGCGGTACACGTCGGCCTCGTAGCGGCGGGCCCAGTCCTGCCAGAAGTCGGCCAGCCGGAACCCGTCGGGTCGGGTGAATCCGTCGTCGAGGGTCACCGCTTCCCGTACTGATGCCACCCGGTAGGTGCGGATCTGTCCTTCGGTGGCTGCCACGAGGTACCAGCGGCCGGCCTTGCAGACCACGCCCAGTGGGGCGAGGGTCCGGGTTACTTCGCGGGGCTGTTTCCACCGCCGGTAGCGCACCCGTACCTGGCGTTCCTGCCACACCGCGTCGGCCAGGGCGGCCAGGTGTGGGGTGGGTTCGTCGGTGCGGAACCAGCCCGGTGCGTCCAGGTGGAACCGTTCGCGTACCTGGGTGCCCTGCGCGGCCAGCGGTGGCGGTAACGCGGCGAGTAGTTTCGTTTCGGCTGCCGCGAGTACCGAACCCAGGCCCAGTTCCGCGGCGGGGCCGGGCATGCCGGCCAGGAACAGGGTCTGTGCTTCCTGCGCGGTCAGGCCGGTCAGTCGGGTGCGGTAGCCGTCGAGCAGCCGGTAGCCGCCGACGGGGCCCCGTTCGGCGTAGACGGGCACTCCGGCGGTGGCCAGTGATTCCACGTCCCGGTAGACGGTGCGTACCGACACCTCCAAGGCCTGCGCCAGTTCCGGGGCGGTCATGCGGCCCCGGGCCTGTAACAGCAGCAGCAGGGACACCAGCCGGCTTGCGCGCACGTCGCCGAGGCTAACCGGCCGGTATGACACCGACCGCGTCGGGCGCGCCTTCGCCACCGCACGCACCGAACCTGAGAACCTTTTGTCATGTCCGGTCCCGTTGTCCCTGTCGCGTCCCGCCCTGCGGCCCATCCGGTGCTCGCTGCCGGCCCGGTGGATTTCACCGAGGCGTGGCTGGTCAACCGGCGGTTGTCCGAGCACACCCGGGCGGCGTACCGGCGGGACATCGCTGGTTGGCTCGGCTGGTGCGCCGGGGCCGACCTGGATCCGTTGACGGCGACGTTTTTGCACGTCAACGCGTACGCGCGGGCGTTGGAGGCCAGTGTGGACGCGCGGACCGGCCGGCCGTTGACCCCGGCGACGGTGGCGCGGAAACTGTCGGCCCTGTCCAGTTGGTACGACTTCCTGGGCAAGCTGCGGGCGGTGGACGCCAACCCGGTGTCCGGCGCGGACCGGCCGAAGGTCAACCGGGACCATTCGGCGACGGTGGGGTTGACCCCGGAGGAGGTCGATGCCCTGCTGGCCGCCGCGGACGCCGACACCGGCCCTACTGCGGCCCGTAACCGGGCGGCGGTGGCGTTGCTGGCCGACCTGGGGTTGCGGGTGGGGGAGTTGGTGTCGCTGGACCTGGCCGATCTGGGCGCCGAGCGGGGGCATCGTAGTGTCCGCTTCACCGGCAAGGGCGGTAAACCTCGTCGGCGGGCGTTGACCCCCGGTACGGCGTGGGCGGTCGACGCGTACCTGGCCGAACGGGCTGCCGCGGCCGGGGTGGGGGTGGCCGAGTTGACCGGGCCGCTGCTGGTCACCGCCACCGGTGGCCGCCTGGACCGGCACGCGGTGTTCCGGATGGTGCGCCGGCTGGCGCGGGCCGCCGGGATACCGGCGTGGGCGAAGCTGTCTCCGCACTCGCTGCGGCATGCGTTCGCGACCACCGCCCGGGCCGAGGGGGTGCCGTTGGAGGATGTGCAGGACGCGATGGGGCACGCGGATCCGCGTACCACCCGCCGTTACGACCGGGATCGGCACAACCTGGACCGGGATCCGGCGTACGTGATCTGGTCGGCGCGGGCGCGTCGCGCGCCCGGCTGATCGGCGCCGGTGTCGCGGGTGGCTGGGGCGGCGCGGTCGAGCTGGGCGCGTGCGGTGTGTCCGGCGGCGGGTACCCGGTATCCGCCGACCAGGACGGCACCGGGTGCCCGCGTACGGTCAGCCCTGTGGGCGGGGGCAGATGCAGAAGGGCTGCCCGGCCGGGTCGGTCAGTACCACCCACCGGCCGGCGCCGGGCTGGAAGTCCGGTCGGGTCGCGCCGGCCGCGACGAACAGTTCCTCGGCTTCGGCGAGGTCGTCGACGTACAGGTCGAGGTGGTATCGCTTGGCGCCGGCGGTGTCGGGCCACGCCGGGGGCTGGTAGCCGTCGACGAGTTCGAATCCGATGGTGGTGGTGCCGGTGCGCAGCATCGTGTAGGCGGGTTCGCTGTGGGTGATCTCCCCGTCGAGTAGCTGCCGGTAGAACTCGGCGTGCGCGACCGGGTCGGGACTGTCAAGGTTGATCATGATGAGTTCGGCTGGTGCGGTCATGTCGGTCAGCATGCCGGCTGATCCTGACATCTTCTGTCAGGATCATGTGGTTGTCCTGACCGGGGGCTGGGGAGGATCGGAGCAGTCGGATCGCCAGCAGATGCCGTGATGAGCTGCTTCGCGCGCTCCAACTCGGCACGTGTCGGCTCGAGCGGATCCCCTGCACCTCCGACCTGCGTCACGTCCATGTCCCACTCACCGAGGTGCCACCTCGAGTCGATGGCGAACTCCGGCTCCGCGGAAATCATCTCGTCGAGGTGATGACGCGAGTTCGCGAGCGCGACGATCGACGTAGCGTCAGCATCTGTCGCAATGCCGACGCCGGCGACTTCTGCGGCCGGCAACCTGCTCGTCACGGTCGTGATCGCTTGCTCGAGCACCCCTCCGACACTGTGGTTGAGGTCACTGGACCAGGACTCGAGATCGAAGCTCACGCCCCCATCCTGCAGTACGTGCCGAGACCGCCGTCGGCATGGCGGCGGAGAGGTCCAGGGCCGCGCTGGCAAGGCGGACGCCCCGACGGCGTGGCAGCGCCGCGGCGGTGGAACAACCTACGGACCGAACCCCTCACCCCGCCGTCCCGCTTAGCGCCAGTTTCTGTTCCGATCCTCCCCGACCCCCTGACCGGCTGCCCTGCGGTGGCGCCGCAGCCGGTTCGGCTGCGCACCGGGTCCCGCGGTCACTACCGTTGGTGGTCGTGGCCGATGAGCAGCCGTGGATCCGCCCGGCCCGGCCGGTACGGCGGCTGCGGGTCGCGGGAGCGGTGACCGCGTTGGCGGCGCTGATGCTGTGTGTGGGTGCGGCCGGGGTGGGTACGTTCAGTTTCCAGTCGGTGTGGCGGGCTTCCGGGCCGGTCCGGGACACCGCCGACGGGTTCCTGCGGGAGGTCGTCGCCGGGGACGTCGACACCGCCTACGAACGGTTGTGCGCCGACACCCGCGAGCGGTGGAGTGCGTTGGGGTTCGCCGCGTGGGTACGCACCCCGCCGGTGCTGACCCGCCACGAGATCGTCGACGTGTCGGTGGCCACCCGCGCCGGCCGCCCGCACGGCACGGTGCGGGTGCGCCTGACCCGCGCGGCCGGTCCGGTGCAGGACCGTCAGGTGCCGGTGGTCCGCGAGGACGGCCGGTGGCGGGTCTGCGGCGACCCGTTCTGACCCGCCGGCCGGGCTGACCGGCCCACGGCAGTGAGGTGTCAGGCGCGGGGGCCGAGGTCGCCGCTGCGGTAGTGGCGCCGGCACAGCACCTGGTAGCGGACCTGGGCGGTGTCGACGGTGTCACCGATGACGACCTGGGCGCCTTCGCGGACCACCCGCCCGTCGACGACGCGGGCGTTGAGCAGCCCCTCCCGGCCGCACCAGCACAGCACCTCGACCTGGATGCGGGCCACGGAGTCGGCGAGTTCGAACAGCCGCCGCGCGGCGGGGAACATGTCGGAACGGAAGTCGGTGGCCAGGCCGAAGGCGAACACGTCGACGTCGTAGTCGTCGACCAGTTCGGCCATCTGCTCGACGTGGTCGACGGTGTAGAAGCACGCCTCGTCGCAGATGAGGTAGTCGACCCGTACCCCTTCGGCCCACCGGCCGCGCACCAGGGCCCGCAGGTCCATCTCCTCGGTGACCTCGATGGCGGAGTGGGCCAGGCCGATGCGGGTGGTGACCTGTGGGCCCAACGACCGGTCGATGCGGGTGGTGACCAGGCCGCGGCGGCCCTGCCGGGCGTGGTTGTAGTTCATCTGCAGGGCCATCGTGGACTTACCGCAGTCCATTGGTCCCCAGAAGAACTTCAGCGCCGCGGCGTGCAGGGGACGGCCGTCGACGCCGTGTACCCCGGTGCAGTGGGCGTGGGCCGGGTGGTCACCCAGCGGCGGGTGAGCCAGGCAGGTCGGGGCGGCAGCGGCGTCGTCGGTCACGGTCGGGGAGCCTAACCCATCGGCTGCGGCCGATGGGCATGGTCAGAGTACCCGGGGCGGGGTGTTCCCGACGGCCATGATCGCCCGACGCATCGGCACCGCGAGTAGCAGCGCGAACCCGATCACGAAGAAGATCAGCAGCGACACCAGACCCACCCGGTAGGAGTTGGTGAGCTGGAACACCAGGCCGAACGCCAGCGGCCCCAACCAGCTGGTGCCCTTGTCGCTGATCTCGTAGAACCCGTAGTACTCGCCCTCCCGGCCGGCGGGGATCAGCTGACTGAACAATGACCGGCTCAATGCCTGGCTGCCGCCGAGTACCAGACCGATACCCGCGCCGAGCAGCATGAACGGCAGCGGCGCCTCGGCCGGCAGGCGGAACGCGGCCAGGATCACCCCGGTCCACAGCACCAGACTGATCAGCACCGTCTTCCACGCGCCGATCCGTTTGGCGAGCGCGCCGAGCAGCAGTGCCCCACCGAAGGCCAGGAACTGCACCAGCAGGATCGTCACGATCAGGGTGCTCTGCCCCAGCCGCAGTTCCTCGGTGCCGTACTGGCTGGCCAGGGCGATGACGGTCTGGATGCCGTCGTTGTAGACCAGGAACGCCAGCAGGAAGAACAACGTCAGCGGGTACGCCTTCATCTGCCGCACGGTGCGACCCAACTGCCGGAACCCGTCGGTGAGCACGTTACCGCCGGTGCCCGCCTCCGCCCCGGGGTGTTCGCGTAGCCAGCGCAGCGGCACCAGCGTGAACACCGCCCACCACAGCCCGGCCGACACGATCGACCAGCGGGCCAGGTCCAGGGTGCGCTGCGGGTCACCGTCGACGGCGAATGTCTGCACCACCACCAGGTTCACCGCCAGCAGCAGCCCACCGCCGAGGTAACCCAACGCCCAGCCGCGGCTGGAGATCGCGTCCCGGTCGTCCGGGCCGCCGAGGTGCGGCAGGAACGAGTTGTACACCACCACCCCGGCGCCGAAGGCGATGTTCGCCACCAGGAACAGCACCCCACCGAGCAGGTACCGGTCGCCGGTGACGAACAGCATGCCCACCGTCGCTCCGGCGCCGAGGAACGCCATCGCCGCCAGCAGCGGCTTCTTGCGTGCCGACCGGTCGGCCACCGCACCGATGACCGGCAGCACGAACACGGTCAGGAACACCGACAGCGACACCAGGTACGGGAAGTACGACCCGGCGGCCACCTTGATGCCCAGCGGGTACACGTACCCGGTGCAGCTGTCCGCGCCCAGCTCACAGCCGGCGGCCAGTTTGGTGACCGACGTCAGGAACGGTCCGAGGAACACGGTGATGACGGTGGTGGAGAACGCCGACATCGCCCAGTCGTAGAAGTACCAGCCGGTGCGTTCCCGGCGGGTACTCGCCGGTGGCGTCTGCGCCGCCGTGGGGGTCACCGTCTCGGCCATCAGGGTCCCTCGGTGTGCTCAGGCGGCCCAGTGGCCGCGACTGGTGTACACGTCACGTAACACGTCGACGTGATCGGTCATGATGCCATCCACACCGAGATCCAGTAACTCGTGCATGTCGGCAGGTTCGTCGATCGTCCAGACATGCACGTGCAGTCCGAGCCGGTGGGCGTAGCGGATCAGCCGCGCGTCGACCACCGGGATGCGCCCGTACCGCACCGGCACCTGCGCGGCCACCACCGACGGTGGCAGTTTCACCGGCCGGCCGGTCAGCGACGCCCACCGCAGCCGGGCCACGCCCCGCATTCCCAGGGAGGTGGCCACGCCCGGCCCGGCCAGGGCCCGCATCCGCGCCAGCCGGGCGTCACTGAACGACGCCAGCAGCACCCGGTCGGCGGCGCCGGCCCGGGCGACGGTGTCGAGGGCGGGCTGTACACCCCCGTCGGCTTTGACGTCGATGTTGAACCGCACCTGCGGCCAGGCGTGCAGCACCTCGTCCAGCCGCGGTACGACGGCCTGCCCGCCGACGCGTACCGTCGCCAGGTCCGCCCACCGTAGGTCGGCGATACGCCGCCGGTCCCCGGTCATCCGGGTCAGCGTGTCGTGGAACACCACGGCCACCCCGTCGGCGGTGCCGTGCACGTCGGTCTCCACGTACCGGTAACCCAACTCGATGGCCCGGGTGAACGCGGCGGTGGTGTTCTCGTCGCCTCGGGCGGCGCCGCCACGGTGGGCGAACGCCAGCGGCGCGGGGGCGTCGAGGTAGCCGAAGGTCGGTCGTACGTGGCGCAGTA
Organism: Micromonospora sp. CPCC 206060; assembly: GCF_036906895.1. Lineage (NCBI taxonomy): Bacteria > Bacillati > Actinomycetota > Actinomycetes > Micromonosporales > Micromonosporaceae > Micromonospora > Micromonospora sp. CPCC 206060. The sequence continues at coordinate 20,087 of NZ_JBAKHU010000055.1, read as the reverse complement.
TGCCGGCCGTCGGCGAGCCCGCCGCGGTCGGCCCGCTCACCGGCCCGCGTCGTCGGCTGGGGGCAGGTCGCCCCAGAACCGGGCCAGCGCCGAGGTCATCGGGTCCGTGTCGGCGGCCAGGGCCGCCCAGTCGCCGGCGGTGCTGCCGGCCCAGCCGGCCAGGTCCGTCACCGCCGGCGGCGCCGCGCCGGCCGGTGGTACGTCGACCGGGGTGTCGCCGAGCAACCCGACGTCGACCCACGGGTACCCGTCGACCGGTTCGGGTAGCCCGTCGAACGTCAACGGCGCCGGGAAATGACCGCCGGGGTCGGCGCCGACGGGCAGGTCGGGGTCCGCGCCGACCGGCACGTCCACCCCGGCGGGTGGCGGTGCGCCCCCGTCGGTGTCCCACGACGGCGCCGGGTCGTCGAGCGGCGCGTCCACCGGCGGGTCGCCGTCGCCGGAGCGCATCAGGTCGTCGGTGGGTAGCGGGTCGTCGAGGTCACCCGCGTCGGGTGGCGGGTCGTCGCCCAACGGTGGCGGCCACCAGTCGGGCTGCCCGTGTACCGGCCCGTCCGCCGTCCATCCCGCACCGTCGTCGTCGGGTGGGTCCGGCCAGTCGCCGTCGATGTCGGTCACGTCATCTCCCCATCGGCCACGGTCAACTCCCGGGCCCGGGTCAGGACCTCGTCGACCTGACCGAGGCGGGCGCGTACCGTCTCCCGGGCGGCCTGCGCCGCCGCCCGTTCGGCCGCCCGGGCCGACCGGTGCGCCGCCTGCGCCCGGTCCACCTCGGCGATCCGGGCGTCGAGGTCCTGCAGGCGCCGTTCGACGGCGGCGTCCAACGCCACTGTCAGCGCGTACTGCAGGTCGGTGAAGCGTCGGGTGATGTCGTCGCCGTACGCGGCGCGGGCCTCGGCGAGGACCTCCCGCAGCCAGGTGCGGGCCTGCGCGCGGTCGCTGTGCACCCGCCGCCGGTACAGCACGAACGCCCCCACCGCCAGACCGAGGCCGAGCCCGGCGAACGGCACCACCAGCGACCCGCCGAGCAGCGTCCCGGCGCTGAGGGCCGAGGCGCCCGCGACCGCGCCCCGCCCGGCCATGAACGCCACACCCCCGGCGGACAGGGCCACCATCACATGGTCGGTGCCGGCGGCGGACGTCACCGGCGGACCGGCCAGCACGTGCCGCAGCGTCGCGTTCACCCCGCCGAGTACCAGCGCCCGCTGCCCGGGGTCGAACAGTTGCGCCAACGCCCGCTCGGCGACGGTGTCGAACCGGGCGGCCAGGTCCTCGGACAACCGCACCGACACCGCCTGCAACGCCCGGTCCACCTCCTGCGGCAGGCCGGCCAGGTCGGTGCGCCCGGCCCGTTCGATGCGTCCGGTGAACTCCTCCTGTACCTGCTGCAACGCGGTGCGCAGCGCGCCGGTGGCGTCCACCCGCGCCCGGTTGGTTTCGGTACCCAACGCCAACGACCACTGTCGGGTTTCGCTGCGCCGCTGCGCGGCCAGTTCGGTGCGCTGCGCGCGGAACCGGTCACCGTCGCCCGGGTCACCGTCGGTGGCGCGGATCCGTTCGGCGGCGGTGGCGTCCAGGCGGGCCAGTTCGGCGCGGGCGGCGCGCAGCAGGTTCGCCCGCCGCAGCAGGCCCACCCGGCCGGTCAGGTCGACCAGCCTCCGCTGCACCGCGGCGATCCCGGACGCGGCGGACAGGTCGGCGGCGTCGGTGCCGTCGACGGTCGCGGCCAGGCCGGCCAGCCGCGCCGACACCGGGAACCACGGGGCGTCGGCGAATCTCGGCGCCCAGGTGCGCAGCGCCGCCCGGTTCGCGGCGAGGACCTCCCGCCACCCGCCGTGGGCGTCGACCTTGGTCAACGCGAACAGCACCACGTCGACCCGGTCGGCGGCGCGGGCCAGGAAGTCCAGTTCCGGGGCGGTCAACGGGCCGGCGGCGTCGGTGACGAACAGCAGGATGTCCGCGTCGTCGGCGGCCCGCAGCGCCAGGGTGGTGTGGGTGTCGTCCCATCCGCCGCCGCCGGGGGTGTCCACCACCGTCAGGTACTCCAGCAGCACCGCCGGATGGTCCACCTGCACCCGCCGTGGCGGTGGGGTGTCCGCCGCCGGGTCGGGCAGCACCCAGCGCGGGAGGTCGACCGGCTCGGCCGGTACCGGGTCGTCGTGTCCGGGCAGCCACACCCGCACCGTCGCTGTCGGCGCCCACCCGAACTCCAGCCACGTGCCGGTGCCGGCCAGCGGTGACACCGGCGCCACATCCGGCGCGCCGAGCAGCGCGTTGACCAGGGAACTCTTTCCCGCCCTCGGTTCACCGACCAGCACCACCCGGGGTCGGGTTCCGCCGGTGCGGCGGGCCTGTTCGAGGTGCCCGGCGGTGTCCGGTTCCACCGTGCGCAGGTACGCCACCGCCGTGTCCAGACCCGCGTCGAGCAGCCGCTGCAGCGGCACCCGCCCGCTCACGTGCCGCCCGCCCCGGCGCGTACCTGCTGGGCCAGCAGGTGGAATCCCCGGTGGGTGAGGTGCGCGACGCGGGCCTGCGCGGGGGTGGCCGCGCCGACGGCGAAGCTGCGCCACCGGCCGGCGGCGGCCACCGCCGCGGCAGCCAAGCCGTCGGTGTCGACGTCACCGGTGTCGACGTCACCGGTGTCGAGGATCCACCGCGCGTCGGTCGAGGTCGCCAGGCGGGTCAACTCCCGGCGCATCCGCTCGGGCAGGCCGACCCGCCCGGTGGTGACCTGCCGGGCGGCCTGCACCAGCCGCAGCCGGTGCTGGCGTGGTTCGGCCAGCAACTCCTCGACCGCGTCGGTGAGGACCGCCCGGTCGGTGGGGTCGGTGGCCCGCCCGGCCAGCTGCTGCAACGCCTCGACCGCCCGGCCGGCCTTGATCACGTCGGCGCGTTGGCGTACCACCTCGTCGACGCGGTGTTCCACCTGCCGCAGGCCGCTGGCCCAGGCGAGTCGTTCGATCAGCGTGGCGGAGTCCACATCCGGGTCGGCGGCCAGCCACGTCACGGCCAGCCCGACCCCGTGCAGGTCCAGCAGCCGCAGCAGCCGGTGCCGCACGTCGGCGGGCACCGGCGCGTCCCGCCCGGTGAACCAGTCCGTCGACGCGGTCAGCAGCAGCCGCTGCCCGGCCGGCAGGGTGGCCAACGCGCGTAGCGCCGCCACGTCCGCGGCGGTCAACCCGCCGGTGCGGGTGGTTTCGGCCAGCAACCCGACCGCCGGTACCACGTCGGCCACCACGTGCGCCAGCAGTCGGGCCTGCTGCCCGGCGAGGGCCTGCGCCACCGGCCACGGGTCCTCACCGGCCCCGACAAGCGTGTCGATCTTGCTGAGTATCCCGACTGCGGTCAACGGGTCACCCGCAGCGGCCAGGGCGGCCACATCGTCGGCGCGTACCGCCTGGGTGAGCACGTGCAGCACCGCGTCGGCGGCGTCGACGGCCGCCGCCGAGTCGGCGTCGACGGCACCGTGCAACCAGCGGCGGGCCGTGTCGCTGACCGCCCGGTCCGTCGAGGCCAGCCCGGGGGTGTCGACCACCGTCACCTGGCGCAGCCGGTCACTGGTGACCGTCACGTCCAGGTACGCCACCTGAGCCCACGGCACCGGCACCCGCTGCGGTACGAGCGTGTCGTCGTCGACCGGTACGGCGGTGCGTGCTCCGGCCCGGTCGACGACCTCCACCCGGTCGGTGGTGCCGTACCGGTAGCGGGTGACCAGCCGGGTGCACTCGACCGGCGCGGTCGGCGCGACCCGCCGCCCGACCAGCGCATTGACCAGGGTGGACTTGCCGGCGTTCAACCGGCCGGCCACGGCCAGGCACACCGGGGCGTCGAGACGGTGGCGTACCTGCCGCACCGCTGCCGCGGTGTCGGCGCCCACCTGCGGCAGGACCGTGTCGCAGCACACCGCGACCCGGGTGGTGAACCCCTGCGTGTCGGGTTCCTGCCGCACCATCCGTCACCACCTCATCACCTGCGTCGCCGCCGGGTGTGCCGTACCCGCCGGCGCCTACCCTACGAATATCCTGCGGGGCGCAGGATCCCATGTTCGTGCCACAGCCGCGAGGGACGGTGGACGCCGGTGCCGCTGGTGCAGCAGGTGGCCACGCTGGTGGCCGACCCCGGGCTGGTCGTGGTGCACGGCGGGCCGGGCTGCGGACGCAGCACCCTGCTGCACACCGTCGCCGGTACCGTCACCGCAGGCGTGTACGTCGGCGGTGGGCTGGCCGCCACCGCCGGCACCGCCGGTTTCGCCCTGTCCCACGCGCTGCGGGTGCGGCTGCCGGTGCACGACCGGAGGCTACTGGTCGACGCGGTGCGGGCCCGGGTCGGCGCGGGACTGCTGGTCCTGGACGACCTGCACTGGGCTGACCCGTTGACCCTGCACACGGTCACCGCCCTGGCCGGGCAGTGCCGGATCCTGGCCGCGTTGCGCACCCCGCACCGGCTGCCCGCCGCCACCGTCGACGCGTTGCGTGCCGCCGCGACCGGCTGGCTGCCGGTGCCGCCGCTGGACCGGGCGGCGGCGGTCGCCCTGGCGCGGCGTACCGCCCCGGCGTTGACCCCGGCGGCGGCCGCCGCGCTGGTCGACCGGGCCGGCGGGACACCCCTGGCGGTGACCGCCCTGGCCCGGCACGCCACCGCCCGCCCCGACACCGGCACCGGCGGCGATCTCGACCAGGTCGGCTACGCCGTGGCCACCGCGTGTGCCGACCTGCCGCGGGCGGCCCGTACCGCCCTGGCCGTGCTCGGTCTGCTCGGCCGGCCCGCACCGGCGGGCCTGCTCGGCCCCGGTGTGGCCGACCTGACCGCCGCCGCCCTGACCGTCACCGGCGCCGACGGGGTCCACCCGGTCAGCCCGTACGTCGCCGAGGTCGCCGCCGGTCTGCTCGACGAACCGACCCGCCGCGCCCTGCACCGCCGGCTCGCCGGGCTGCTGCCCCCGGTCGAGGCGGTGACGCACCTGGCCGCCGCCGGTGACCACCACGCCGCCCACCGGCACGCCCTCACCGCCGCCGACGCTGTCGACGAGCCGACCGTACGGGCCGAGCTGCTCACCCTGGCGTGCACCCAGGCCGGGGTCGACCCGCCGCCCGACGTGCGGGTCCGTGCCGCCCGGGCCGCGCTGCACGCCGCCCGCCCCGACCTGGCCGTCACCGCCCTGCGCAGCCCCTCCCCGCTGGGGGTCCACGCGGCGGTGCTGCACGCCGAGGCGCTGCTGCAGCTCGGTGACCCGGCCGGCGCGGCGAGGATCGTGGCACCGGTACCGGACACCGCCCCCACCCCGGTGCTGGCCGCCCGTGACCGGATCCGCCTGCTCACCACGCTGGCCGTCGACCCGCCGGCGGCGGCGACCACCGTGGCCGAGGTCACCGCCCGGCACGGCCACCGCCCCGCCGACGCGGGCCTGCGCGCCGCGCTCGCCGCGCTCGCCGCCGCCACCGGCACCCCCGGCTGGGAACAGGACCTGACCGCCGCCGCCGACGACCCCGACACCGACCGGCTCGCCGCCGCGTGGAGCGCCTGGCTGCTCGCCGACACCCTCGCCGGCGCCGGCCGGCTGGCCGAGGCGGTCACCGCCGCCGACCGGTACGCCCTGCGGCACGGCTACGGCTGGTCGACCCGGCTGGTCGCGTTGCGGCACTGGTGTACCGCCCTGCGCGGCGACGGCACCGACGCCACCGCCCTGCTGGAGGCGACCCTGCATCCGGTGGCGTACGGCTACGCGCTGGCCGCCGCCGCCCTGGTCGAAGCCGACGCGGGGCTGCTCACCACCGCCCGGGCCCGGTTGGCTGCCGCCGCCGGTAACCCGGTGGTCGACTGGGTGGCCCGGGAGGCCGCCTGGCTCGACGGCCAGCCCGCCCACGCCCACGCCCCGTTGGGTGGTGGCGCCGCCCCGCTGATCGCCGGCCTGCACGCGATCACCCGCCACTTCGCCGGCGCGACCGTGGCGGTGCCACCACAGCGGGCACCGCACCCGGTGGCGGTGACCCTCACCGCGTTCGCCGCTGCCCGGGCGGGGCACCGCGGCGCCGCCGCCGACCTGGCCACCGCGGCCGACTGCTGGGCGCCGGTGGCCCGCCGGGAACAGGTCCGCTGTCTGCTCGCCCACGCCACGACCGTCGACGACCCGGACACGGCGGTGTCCGCGCTGACCGACGCCGAACGCATCGCCGTCGACGCCGGGCTGGTGGTGCTGGCCGGGCAGGCCCGCCGGGCGTTACGCGCCCACGGCGCCACCACCGGCCCGGCCGCCGGCCGTGGCGACGGGCCGCTCACCGACCGGGAACAGCAGGTGCTGCGGCTGGTCGCGCAGGGCGAACCGAGCCGGCGCATCGCCGGGCGGCTCGGGGTGTCCGTGGAGACGGTGGAGACCCACGTCCGCGCCGGCATGCGGAAACTCGGTGTCCGTACCCGCACCGCGGCCGCCGCGATGACCATGGCGGTCTCCCGGTGACCGGCGTACCCCGGCATGTGCTGCCCGACCTGGCCGCCGCGACGCCGGTGCTGCGGGCCCTGACCCGTGACGGCTGGCACACCCGGGAGGGGTTCGCCCTGATCAGTGACTCCTGGGACGTCAGCGACGCGCGGCTGGTGCTGTTCGGTCGGGTCACCGACGACGACACGGTCCGGCTGGTGGTGCTGGCCGCCGCCCGGGGCGCCGGGGTGGTCGCCGTGGTCGACCCGACCAGCCACCGGGGTAGGGCGTTACGCGCCGACCTGGACCGGCTCGCCCTCGCCCCGGCCACGCCGACGCGGGTGTCGCTACGACCCGAGCAGGTGGCCCTGCTGGCCCGGCTGGCGGCGGGGGAGACCATCGCCGCCGCCGCGGCGGGGGAGTTCCTGTCCCTGCGTACCGCGAACCGTCGTATCGCCGCGGCCCGCGCCGCCCTGGGGGTGCGGACCACCCGGGAGGCGGTCCTGGCCTATCTGCGTCACCGGGACGGCTGACCGGCCACGCCGTCGCGGTGACCGTCGCCCCCGGGGGGCGGGGTCAGGGGCGACGGCGGTGCGTCCGGGTGGTGTCGACCGGCCGGCTGGGGTCGACGTGCCGGGGTGTGTCGGGTTCGTCGGGCCGCAACGGCACCAGCGTGTCGGTGAGCGCGTCGATGATCCGGTCGGTGGCCCGCCGTGCCGCGCCGGGTGCGCCGGTGGCCGTTGCGGTGACGTCGACGGGCGCGCCGAAGTGCACCAGCACCGCCGGGCGGCGCACAAGCGCCCGCGCCAGCGCCGGCAGCAGGCCCTTCGGCGCCGAGTAGGGCAGCACCTCGTGTGATCCCCACTGCGCGACCGGTACGACCAGGGCCCCGCTGGCGAACGCCAGCCGCGCGGTGCCGGTCTTGCCGCGTTCGGGCCACATGCCGGGGTCCAGGCCGATGCGGCCCTCCGGGTAGACCAGTACCACCGAGCCGCGGGTGACCGCGTCGGCGGCGTCGGTCAGTGCCTGCGCCGCGTCGGCGGTACGCCGGTCGACGCGGATGTGCCCGCAGTGGCGCATGGCGGCGCCGACCAGCGGGGCGCGGAACAGTCCACCGGTGGCCATGATCCGGGGTGCGACCCGGCGGGTGTGGCAGGCGGCGGCCAGCACGATCGGGTCGAACGGGCTGATGTGGTTGGCGGCCAGGATCAGCGGGCCGCCCCGCAGCGCGTCGGGTACGTCACCGGTGACGTGCAGCCGGGCGGTGGCGGCGACCACGATCCGGGCGGCGAGCTGCGCGGCGCGCCACAGCCGGGGCGGACGCCAGGGGGTGGGTGGGGTGTCCATCAGCGCTGAATCGTCGCATGGGCGCGCATCGACGGCCGGGACGGCCCCTGGGTGGGGGGCGGGACGTGCCCGCCGAGGGGCCGGGTGTCCCGGGCTGATCAGGGCCGTTCGGCCCGGGTCGTGGGGACCGGCGCCCCTGAAGATCATTCACGACGCCCGGTAGTATTTACTACGTCTCGTAGTAAGTCTGTGTCGTGCGTGCCTTGGGGGTACTGGTGGACGCGTTGGATGTGGCCCGCTGGCAGTTCGGTGTAACCACCGTCTACCACTTCCTGTTCGTACCCCTCACCATCGGCCTGTCCATCCTCGTGGCCATCCTGCAGACCCTCTGGCACCGCACCGGCAACGACCGCTACCTCAAACTCACCAAGTTCTACGGCAAACTCTTCCTCATCAACTTCGCCATGGGCGTCGTCACCGGCATCGTCCAGGAATTCCAGTTCGGCATGAACTGGAGCGACTACTCCCGCTTCGTCGGCGACATCTTCGGCGCACCCCTGGCCATCGAGGCCCTCGTCGCGTTCTTCCTCGAATCCACCTTCCTCGGCCTGTGGATCTTCGGCTGGGACCGCCTGCCCAAACGCCTCCACCTCGCCGCCATCTGGGCCGCCGCCATCGGCAGCAACCTCAGCGCCTACTTCATCCTCGCCGCCAACTCCTGGATGCAGAACCCCGTCGGCTACCGCATCAACCCCGACACCGGCCGGGCCGAACTCACCGACTTCCTCGCCGTCCTCACCAACAAGGTCGCCCTCATCACCTTCCCGCACACCATCGCCGGCGCCTTCCTCGTCGCCGGCAGCCTCGTCGTCACCGTCGCCCTCTGGCACCTCTACCGCCACCGCACCGACGACACCGACACCTACCGCTTCGCCGCCAAGTTCGGCGCCATCGTCACCCTCATCGCCACCACCGGCGTCCTCATCACCGGCGACATCCAAGGCAAGATCATGACCGAGGTGCAGCCCATGAAAATGGCCGCCGCCGAAGGTCTCTACACCACCGAATCACCCGCCGCCTTCAGCGTCCTGACCATCGGCAGCCTCGACGGCAGCCGCGAGGTCTACGCCCTCAAAATCCCCTACCTGCTGTCCTTCCTCGGCACCGGCGACGCAGACGGCACCGTCGCCGGCATCAACGACCTGCAGGCCCAGTACGCCACCCAGTACGGCCCCGGCAACTACGCCCCGATCATCCCCGTCACCTACTGGAGCTTCCGCTTCATGATCGGCCTCGGCCTCGCCGCCGCCGCCATCGCCCTGTGGGTCCTGTGGGCCGGCCGCAAGGGCCGCACCCCCACCAACCGCTGGCTGCTACGCGCCGGCCTGATCCTGCCCCTGCTGCCCCTGGCCGCCAACTCCTTCGGCTGGATCTTCACCGAAATGGGCCGCCAACCCTGGATCGTCTTCGGCGAGATGCTCACCCGCGACGGCGTCTCCCGCACCGTCAGCCTCACCGAAGTCCTCACCAGCTTCACCGCCTTCACCCTCATCTACGCCACCCTCGCCGTCATCGAGGTACGGCTGCTCATCCGCTACGCCAAAGCCGGCCTACCCGACACCACCCCCACCGACCACAACACCGACACCGACGCCGACGACCGCCCCCTCGCCTTCGCCTACTGACCGGAGCCCACCGTGGACCTCACCACCGTCTGGTTTCTCCTCATCGCCGTACTGTTCACCGGCTACTTCATCCTCGAAGGCTTCGACTTCGGCGTCGGCATGCTCCTACCCGTCCTCGGCCGCGACGACCGCGAACGCCGCGTCCTGATCAACACCATCGGCCCCGTCTGGGACGGCAACGAGGTCTGGCTGATCACCGCCGGCGGCGCCATGTTCGCCGCCTTCCCCGAGTGGTACGCCACCCTCTTCTCCGGCTTCTACCTGCCCCTACTGCTCATCCTGCTCGCCCTGATCATCCGCGGCGTCGCCTTCGAATACCGCCACAAGCGCCCCGAAGCCACCTGGAAACGCCGCTGGGACATCGCCATCACCATCGGCTCACTCGTGCCCGCCATCGCATGGGGCATCGCCTTCGCCAACATCCTGCGCGGCGTACCCCTCACCGCCGACCACGAATACGCCGGCGGCCTGACCAACCTGCTCAACCCCTACGCCCTGCTCGGCGGCGCCACCACCGCCACCCTCTTCGCCACCCACGGCGCCGTCTTCATCGCCCTCAAAACCGTCGGCGACATCCGCCACCGCGCCGCCCACCTCGCCGTACGCCTCGGCGTCACCGCCGCCGCCCTCGCCGTGGCCTTCCTCACCTGGACCCTCACCATCCGCAGCAGCACCACCGCCGTCATCCTCGCCGTCGGCGCCGCCGCCGCCCTGCTCGGCGGCCTCGCCGCCGCCCGCACCCGCCGCGAAGGATGGGCCTTCACCGGCACCGCCACCGCCATCGCCCTGGCCGTGGCCACCCTCTTCGCCGCCCTGTTCCCCAACGTCCTACCCAGCACCCTCGACGCCGCCGGCACCCTCACCACCACCAACGCCGCCTCCACCGCCTACACCCTCAAGATCATGACCTGGGTGGCGGTCATCTTCACCCCCATCGTCCTGGCCTACCAGGCCTGGACCTACTGGGTGTTCCGCAAGCGCATCGGCACCCACCACATCCCCCAACACTGACCCACACACCACAGCAGCCCACCAGCAACCGGCACACCACCGGCCACTGGTGGGCTGCACCCACCACGGAAGACACCCACCGGGGGAGAACCCCCCCGACGATCGATCAACCCGCGTCGCGCAACTCCGCCAACCGCGCCTCGATCTCCGCCAACTCCGCCCGCAACCGCTCCGCCTGCTGCTCCGCCTCCGCCCGCTCCGCAGCCAGAATCTGCTCCACCGCCTCCTGCACCCCCGGCACGTCGATCAACGCCACCATCTTCAACGCCTCCACCGGCCGGATCACATACGGCTTCGCCAACGCCTTCGCACCCTGCTGCGCCGCCACCGTCCACTCACCCTCGGCATAGGCCAACGTCACCGTCAACCCCGCCGGCCCCTTCGGCTTGACCGCCTTCACCGCCCGCCGCGCCGGCTTCGCCTCCGCCGCCACCGCAGCCTCACCACCCGACACCCTCGACTCCTCCCGCGCCGCCGGCACCGGCCGCCGCTCCACCAGAAACTCCGGCTCCGCCACCACCGGCTCCACCGGCGCCTCCACCTTCACCGGCTCCACCCGCCGCCCCGCCCCCTTCGGCGCCACCGCCACATCAGCAGGGGAGAACGGCAACTCATCACGACCGAACCGCACCACCACGAACTCATCCGACACCGCCGGATCCGTCAGCTCCACCACCTGACCCACCTGACCCGCGATCTGCCCCGCCGACGCGGTGAACACCACCCTCGGCTTCCGGCCCGCAGCCAACGCCTCCCGGAACCCCTGCAACTCCTGCGCGGACAACCCCTGCACCGTGGCACCCTCGGCGGCCATCACAACCCTCTTCCGTACACCTGTTTGATTACCGCCCTTACTACCAGGCCCACCCGACACCGGCACACCGGCATCCCCACGTCACCCACCCAACGCCCGCAACGCCCCATCCGCATGCGCACTCATGCTCAACTCGCGGTGGACCACCTCCACCACCCGCCGGTCCACCCCGATCACGAACGTCATCCGCCGCACACCCAACGGCCCCAACGGCACCCGCCGCCGCACCCCGAACCGCCGCGCCACCACACCGTCGACATCCGACAACAACGGAAAATCCAACCCGTACCGCGACGCGAACTCCGCCTGCCGACCCACCGGATCCCGACTGATCCCCACCCGCGACGCACCCACCGCCGCGAACTCCGCCGCCAGATCCCGGAAATGACAACTCTCCGCCGTACAACCCCGCGTCATCGCCGCCGGATAGAAGAACAACACCACCGGCCCCGACTCCAGAAACCCCGACAACCGCCGAGGCGCACCCGTCTCATCCGGCAACTCGAAATCCTCGACCAGATCACCCCTACGCAGCCCCGCCACCACCGGCTCCTCTCCACGACAACCGGCGCGAGCGTACGCGCCACACCCGGCGGTACCGTGAACCCGCCCAGACACAGGGGAGAGGGGACCAACCGGATGCCACCCGTCACCGTGGTGACCGGCGGCAGCCGAGGCATCGGCGCCGCCTGCGTACGACACCTCGCCACCGCCGGACACGACATCGTCCTGGGCTACCGCCGCGACGCCGACGCCGCCGCCCGCGTCGTCGCCGACGTCCACGCCGCCGGCCGCCGCGCCATCGCCGTACCCGCCGACACCACCGACCCCGACCAGGTCCACCACCTGTTCGACACCGCCACCCCACTCGGCCCCATCACCGGCCTGGTCAACAACGCCGGCGTCACCAGCCCCATCGGACCCTTCACCGACCTCACCCTCACCGACCTGCGCCACGTCATCGACGTCAACCTCATCGGCTACATCCTCTGCGCCCAACAGGCCGCCCGCCGCATGCCCGCCGGCTCCGCCATCGTCAACATCTCCTCCGTCGCCGCCACCCTCGGCAGCCCCGGCGAGTACATCCATTACGCCGCCACCAAAGCCGCCACCGACACCCTGACCATCGGCCTGGCCAAGGAACTCGCCCCCCACGGCATCCGCGTCAACGCCGTCGCCCCGGCATCATCCGCACCGACCTGCACGCCATCTCCGGTGTACCCGACCGCCCCGACCGCGCCGCCGGACGCATCCCCATGGGCCGCCCCGGCGAACCCGACGAAATCGCCGGCGCCGTCACCTGGCTCCTGTCCGACCAGGCCTCCTACACCACCGGCACCATCCTGCGCGTCGCCGGCGGCCTGTAACCGGATGCCCGCACTCGTCGCCCCCGCCATCCCCGCCGGCACCCTCGCCCGGCAAGCACAACCCCACCTGCACGGCGACGGCATCCACCTACGCCCCTGGCAACCAACCGACCAACCGGTCGTCGTCGCCGCCTACGCCGACCCCGCCATCCAACGCTGGCACTGCCGCAGCATGACCGACACCGAAGCCCACACCTGGATCAACCACTGGCCACACCGCTGGCACCACGAAACCGGCGCCGGCTGGGCCGTCACCGACCCCACCGACACCATCCTCGGCCAGATCAGCCTCCGCCGACTCCACCTACCCGACGCCCAGGCCGAGATCTCCTACTGGGTCCTACCCGCCGCCCGCGGCCGACACGTCGCACCCCGCGCCCTGACCACCCTCACCCACTGGGCGTTCACCACCCTCGGACTGCACCGCATCGAACTGTCCCACTCCGTGACCAACCCCGCCTCGTGCCGCGTCGCCCACCGGGCCGGCTACCCCGCAGAAGGCACCCGACGCGGCGAAGGACACCACACCGACGGCTGGCACGACATGCACCTGCACGCCCGCCTCGCCACCGACACGTAGGGTGCGGACCGCCGACCGGGGCAGCCGGGCGGTTCTCGTGGTAGACCGGATCGGCCGGGCCGCCACCGGCCTGACCCCGGTGGTCCGGCCGACCCGACGGCCCCAGCCACGCTAGGCAACTCCGGTACGACATGACACGATCGCGCAGGTGACCAGCACACCCGCCGCAGCGCAGCACCTACGCGACCTCGCGCGGCTGCGCCGCGTCCGCGACCGGATCGACCGGGAGTACACGCAGCCGCTGGACGTCCAGGCGCTCGCCCGCGGCGTGAACATGTCGGCAGGACACCTCAGCCGCCAGTTCCGACTCGCCTACGGCGAGTCACCGTACGCCTATCTCATGACCCGGCGCATCGAACGCGCGATGGCACTGCTGCGTCGTGGCGACCTCAGCGTCACCGAGGTCTGTTTCGCGGTCGGCTGCGGGTCGCTGGGCACGTTCAGCACCCGCTTCACCGAGTTGGTCGGCGTGCCGCCCAGCACATACCGGCGCCACGCGGCGCGCGCGACGGCGGAGATGCCGTCGTGCGTGGCGAAACAGGTGACCAGACCGGTCAGGAATCGAGAAGTGTCGGCCGCCGAGCGGCACCTAGTGTGACCGGCATGGACATCACCATTCACTCGACCTTCCTCCCGCACAACGACCCGAAGGCCTCCCTGGCCTTCTACCGCGACACCCTCGGCTTCGAGGTCCGCAACGACGTCGGATACGAGGGGATGCGCTGGATCACGGTCGGACCCGCCGACAAGCCCGGCACGTCCATCGTCCTGCACCCGCCGTTCGCCGACCCCGGCGTCACCGAGGACGAACGCCGCACCATCGCCGAAATGATGGCCAAGGGCACCTACGCCATGATCCTGCTGGCCACCCCCGACCTCGACGGCGTCTTCGAACGGCTGCAGGCCAGCGACGCCGAGGTCGTCCAGGAGCCAACCGAGCAGCCGTACGGCGTCCGCGACTGCGCCTTCCGCGATCCCGCAGGCAACATGATCCGCATCCAGGAATCGCGCTGAGCCGTCCGACGACCAACGGGCACCGACCCCCGCTGGTTGCGCATCCTCCCGCGCCGCAACCAGGCATGACGCGCGAGGTGAACGAGATGCCGACCGCGAGTTGACGCACGACGGCCGCTGGTTAGTCTGACGCCCCGGCCGGGCGCGGCACATGGCCGAGGCCCAGAGGCACCACCGGCCAAAGCAACAAAAACCAGGCATACAGCTCAAAACCGGTCAGATAAAGCCGCGACGCTGACAGATGGAGACACGATGAGCACGCCCACGAGGACAGACACGCAGTCGCCTGCGCCGCACGCCGCCGACAGCCACGATCTGATCCGCGTGCAGGGCGCCCGCGAGAACAACCTCAAGGACGTCAACGTCGAACTCCCGAAGCGCCGACTGACCGTGTTCACCGGCGTCTCCGGCTCGGGCAAAAGCTCACTGGTGTTCAGCACAATCGCCGCCGAGTCGCAACGCATGATCAACGAAACCTACAGCGCCTTCGTACAGGGCTTCATGCCCACACTGGCCCGACCCGACGTCGACGTCCTCGAAGGGCTGACAACCGCGATCATCGTCGACCAGGAGCGAATGGGCGCCAACTCCCGCTCAACCGTCGGCACCGCCACCGACGCCAACGCAATGCTGCGCATCCTCTTCAGCCGCCTCGCACACCCGCACATCGGCTCACCCAACGCCTACTCGTTCAACGTCCCATCGGTCAAGGCCAGCGGCGCGATCACCATCGAGCGCGGCGGCAAGACGAAAGCCGAAAAAGCCACCTTCACCCGTCTCGGCGGCATGTGCCCACGCTGCGAAGGCATGGGCTCGGTCACCGACTTCGACCGGTCCGCACTGTACGACGACAACCTGTCACTCAACGAAGGCGCACTCACGATCCCCGGCTACAGCATGGACGGCTGGTACGGCCGGATCTACCGCGGCTGCGGATTCTTCGACCCAGACAAACCAATCAACAAATACAACAAACGCGAGCTGCACGACCTGCTCTACAAGGAACCGACCAAAATCAAGGTCGACGGGATCAACCTGACGTACGAAGGCCTGATCCCCAAAATCCAGAAGTCAATGCTGTCCAAAGACGTCGACGCCCTACAACCCCACATCCGCGCCTTCGTGGAGCGGGCGGTGACATTCACGACCTGTCCCGAATGCAACGGCACCCGGCTCAGCAAAGACGCCCGCTCCTCGAAGATCAAAGGAAAAAACATCGCCGAACTCTGCGCCATGCAGATCAGCGACCTGGCCGACTGGGTCCGAGAGCTCGACGAGCCATCGGTCGCCCCGTTACTCACCGGACTGCAGCACCTCCTGGACTCGTTCACGGAAATCGGTCTGGGCTATCTCTCACTCGACCGGCCCACGGGCACCCTGTCCGGGGGAGAGGCGCAACGCACCAAGATGATCCGCCACCTCGGCTCGTCGCTCACCGACGTCACCTACGTCTTCGACGAGCCCACCATCGGGCTACACCCACACGACATCCAACGGATGAACGAACTACTGCTCCGGCTACGGGACAAGGGCAACACGGTGCTCGTCGTAGAGCACAAGCCGGAAGCGATCGCGATCGCCGACCACGTCGTCGACCTCGGCCCCGGCGCCGGTACGGCGGGCGGCACCATCTGCTTCGAGGGCACCATCGAAGAACTACGGACCAGCGGCACCCTCACCGGCCGCCACCTCGACGACCGCGCCGCCCTCAAAGACACGGTACGGACACCCACCGGCACACTGGAGATCCGCAGCGCGACGACACACAACCTGCGCGACGTCGACGTCGACATCCCGCTCGGCGTGCTGGTCGCCGTCACCGGCGTGGCGGGCTCCGGCAAGAGCTCACTGATCCACGGCTCGGTGTCCACGCGGGACGGGGTCATATCGATCGACCAGGGCGCGATCCGCGGCTCGCGACGGAGCAACCCGGCGACCTACACCGGACTACTCGACCCGATCCGCAAGGCATTCGCAAAGGCCAACGGCGTGAAACCGGCGCTGTTCAGCGCCAACTCAGAGGGCGCCTGCCCCAACTGCAACGGCGCCGGCGTCATCTACACCGACCTGGCGATGATGGCCGGCGTCGCCACCACCTGCGAAGAATGCCAGGGGAAACGGTTCCAGGCATCAGTGCTGGAATACCACCTCGGCGGCCGCGACATCAGCGAAGTGCTCGCCATGTCGGTGACCGAGGCCGAGGAGTTCTTCGGCACCGGCGAGGCGCGCACGCCGGCCGCGCACGCCATCCTCGACCGGCTCGCCGACGTCGGGCTCGGCTACCTCAGCCTCGGCCAGCCGCTCACCACACTGTCCGGGGGCGAGCGGCAGCGGCTCAAGCTGGCCACCCACCTGACCGAGAAGGGCGGCGTCTACGTCCTCGACGAGCCGACCACCGGCCTCCACCTCGCCGACGTCGAGCAACTACTCGGCCTGCTCGACCGGCTCGTCGACTCCGGCAAGTCGGTCATCGTCATCGAGCACCACCAGGCGGTCATGGCGCACGCCGACTGGATCATCGACCTCGGCCCCGGCGCCGGCCACGACGGCGGCCGGATCGTCTTCGAGGGCACACCCGCCGACCTCGTCGCCGCCCGCTCCACCCTCACCGGCGAGCACCTCGCGGCCTACGTCGGCACCTGACCGAGGCCGTCACGGACACCGTCCCAAGCCCATCGGATGGATGACCGCGTGCCACGAGCGCCGGCCTTGTGCCAAGGACCGCTGATTCAGCTCTTCGTAGCGTGCGCGGTAGAGGTCACGCGGGGAGTGCGCGGTACGCAACGAGGACGCTGCGGACGTACTCGAGTGTGCGTGACGACGGCCGGGCGTCGATCGCTTTCTGTGCCACGGCGAGGGTCTGAAACCGGGGGCGGTGAGGTGCTGCTGGCGAACCCAGGGTGAGTCCGCACCCAAGTTCGATAATGTCCATTATGTAAACCTGGCGATTATCAGGCCCTGCCCCGCCGGCCGAGGGCCCTCGGGCAGGGCTACCGGGCGCTGAACGCCAACCGGACCCCGAAACCGATCAGCACCACACCACTCAGCGCGTCGACACCGCGCCGAACGCCCGGCCGGGACAGTACGCGGCGGACCGCCGCGATCAGAGCCGCCACAGCAACAAACCAGACCGCGGTGATCGACGCCGCGACGACCGACAACACCAGCGCCTCGACGGCGACCGCGCCGTCAGGCAGGAACTGCGGCAGCAACGCCATGAAGAAGATCGCCGCCTTCGGGTTGAGCACATTGCACAGCAGGCCGTCCCGGAACGCCGCCCACGGACCCGACTGCGGCGCAGACGCGGCGTCCGCACCGGTCCCGGAACGACCGACGCGCCACGCCGAACGCAGCGCCTGGACACCGCAGTACACCAGGTACGCGGCGCCGACGACCTTGACGACCGTGAAACCGACCGAGGCCACGGCGACCAGCGCGGTGATTCCGGTGGCGGCGGCAACCGCCCAGACCAGCACCCCGGTGGCCACCCCCGCCGCCGTCGCCATTCCGGTCGCCCGGCCGGAGAGCACCGAATGACGCATCACGACGGCGAAGTCCGGCCCCGGCGCCATGGCGCCGAGCACGACGACACCGGCGAACACGAGCAGCTGCGTGACACTCACCCTGACTCCTCGTCGCGGCGCGGCCTGGGTACCAGTGTGCCGTTCCATCCGCTGTCTGACCCTCCTGGCAGACGCGACCGATATTCCGGATGTCATCCCCCGGGCGGCACCACTTCCCCCTGAACCCGAAAATCCTGCATAATGTCCCTTATGTACGATAAACTGGGTGAAACAGCGGTGACCGAACTGATCGAGCAGTTCATCACCGCCCGGGCCACCCGTAAGCCCTCCCCCCACACCCTGGCCGCCTACCGACGGGATCTGCTGACCGTCGCCCGGCTGGCCGCCGACCCTCACCCCGCCGAGACCCTCCCCGTCAGCGCCCTCGACGCGCGTACCCTGCGGGCTGCGTTCGCCGCGTTCGCGGGGCCCCGCTCCCCCGCCTCCATCCACCGGGCCTGGTCGACGTGGAACAACTTCTTCACCTTCCTGGTCGCTGACGGCGTCGTTGCCGGTAACCCGATGCCCGCCGTGGACCGGCCCGCCGCTCCCATCCCCCGGCCGAAACCGCTGCGCGGGGAGAACACCCCGGAGGAACTGCTGGCGTCGGTGGCCCGGGCCGACCACCGGCAGCGTCACCCGTGGCCGGAGCGGGACCTGGTGGTACTGGCGTTGGCCCTGTGCGCGGGTCTGCGCCTGTCGGAACTGCTGGATCTGCGGGTCGCCTCGCTGGCCGGACGCGATGGTGAGCGCCGGGTTGACGTGGCCGGTAAGGGTGGCCGGCCGCGCACCATCCCCATCGAGCCGGAACTCGACCGGATCGTGGCCGCCTACCTGCACAGCCGTGCCGTACGCTTCGGCGCCCGGACGGTACGCCCGGACTCGGCGCTGCTGGTGGACCGGCACGGTTCGCCGCTGCGGCGGGGTGGTCTGCAGTACCTGGTGGATTCCGCCTTTCGGCGGGCCGGGATCGGTGACCGGGTGCCGGCCGGGGCGCGGTTGCACGCGTTGCGGCACACCTTTGCTACCCGGTTGGCCGAGGACGGGGCGAGCGCGGCGGAGATCATGCGGTTGCTGGGGCACGCGAGCCTGGCGTCGAGTCAGAACTACATCGACGTGACGGCAGGTCAGCAGCGGGCGGCGGTGCGGGCCAACCGGACGAACCGGGCGTTGGTCGGGTTGGTGGCCGACGGCGACGGGTGAGTGTCAGGTGTCGAGGAGGGTGCGGGTCAGCCAGGGGCGCAGGACGGGCAGGACGTGGGTGGGTTGCATGGCCTGGGTGTGGTCGAGGCCGTCGAGGATGTGAACCTGCCAGCCGAGGTGCTCCACTTCGGTGCGGTGGGTGGTCAGCGGGCCGGCGATGCTGAGGTGGACGCCGCCCCAGCGTTCGTCGTAGGTGATGTCGTCGGCGGAGCCGGCGAAGCACAGGCGGGGGCGCAGCTGGTCTGGGGCAACGGGTACGCCACGGTTCCTGGTTGACGAGGTCCGCACCGCCGGACAGGCGATGGCCGATCGGACCGCGTGGCGGATCTGCTCGGGTAACGGCTGGTGGAGCAGGTTCGGCAAGCGCAAGCGTCGCGGCAAGGGCGACAAGGTAGGCCCACCGGTACATGACGATCTCGTGCGCCGGGACTTCACCGCGCGAAGCCTTGTCGGGACCTGGCACACTGAACACAGTTGCCCGTGGAGCGAGACATCCACCGGGCCTCGCGGGGGGGCCGCGCGCCGCATGGCGCGCGGGAGGAATCGACCTCGGAGGCTGCGGTGGGTATCCCCCACGAACTGGCTGAACTCGTCAACTTGGCTAACAGCTTGGTGCAGCTAATCGCTGCCAGCGTCGGTCTTGCTGCTGCCCTGGCTGTGCGGCGTCGGATGCGCGATTCTCGACAGAACGAGGACGGCAGCCGTGACAACGGCATGCCTGACTAGTTCAGGTTCGACCGGATTGCACGCCGAAGGGCCAGCCAGGTAGCGCCGTTCGGCGGGCTCGGGACGTACGGCACGCCCATGAAGCTGGTTGCGGAAGCCTCGATTCACCTGCCGCGCGTCGTCGGCACCGATGACCGTGCGGCGGGGCGGCGTCTGCGGTCCGCCGCGCCTGGCCCGTCTTAGCCTCGATCCACCGACGCGGTTGGCGGCGATCACCGGTTGATCATTTCGATATGGGGTGAGTCGGCGGGTGTGCGGGAGCCGCCGATCGTTGGTCGGCTTGCTCGAGTCGTGTTTGTGGGGTGAATGGGGATTGTGGCCTGTGGTCGGGCCGCCCGGTTCTGCTGGTGGGTGTGGTCAGCCGGGTGCGGTCTGGACGGCGGTGAACAGGTTGTCGAACGCTGCTTGCCAGGGCCAGTGGT